>CADBOJ010000001.1 GCA_902796305.1 uncultured bacterium
AAGTCTTGCATATATAATTACACAATAAATCAATAAGTCATGTCAAATTATATATAAAAATTAATACCTATCGAGGATATATAAATCTTTTTCATCGGGATTTTTTTGAAGAGTAAAGTATTTATCTTTTAAAATATTTATTCTTCTAAAAGGGAAGAACATAAAATTAGCTCTGCCTATAACTCTGTTTTCGTCAAGAAAACCCCAAAATCTGCTGTCTTGAGAATTATTTCTGTTGTCGCCCATCATAAAATACTTTTTATCCGGAATTTTAAAAGGTCCGCAATACATATTTTTAACACAGGGAGTCCAATTCACGTTCGAGCTTATATAAGGCTCAAACAAAGGTTTATTGTTAATAAACACTTTATATTGACCTATTTCGTCGAGATATTTTATTTCAAATTCATCCCCCGGCATTCCGACCACTCTTTTAATATATGCCATATCTTTACAGAATATTCCCGTTAGTCTGGCTAATATCTTTAAGGGCGAATTGGATAAAACTTCACTCGGCGGATAAAAAACAAGAATATCCCCTCTTTTTATTTCTTTTTTTGTCGGATAATTCAATTTTTCAACAAATACTCTGTCTTTTTCAACAATAGTCGGACGCATTGAACCTGACGGTATCCACCTTAATTCACCGATAAAATAGCGTATAATAACAACACTTACAAGCACAAATAAAATAGTGCTTATTATTTCTTTGGTTAAGCTTGCATCATTATCATCAATTTTATCATCATCAAGAAACAGTTTTTTTATGTAATATTTTATATTTTTTTTGGTTTCTTGATTGTCCGGTGTTTTTGGTTTTCTTTTAAAAAGGTTTATAACTTTATTTTTGGTTTGATTAAATTTAAAAGTAAATAAAAGAGCAATCCAGATTAAAAATGTAATTAAAACGGTAAAAATAATCCTGTTAAAAGAAGATGCACTATGGTAAAAATAGTTAAGAGGTCTTATTGAAACAAGCTTAGAGCCGTCAAAATTTTTAAATATACATGAAGAAATTTCATCCAGAAGTGATATTGTTGAATTTTCAGCAAGTATCGGAATGCTTACTACTATAATTTTCCCGATTTTTTTCAGGTCAATATCATATTCATCATATTCAGATACATCTTCTTCTTCAATAAGACGATATTTAATATTTAATTCGTTTAACTTTGAATTTATCGCATCTTTATAATCTTGATTTTTTGGCGCATCGTATGAATAAATAAGCGAAGTGCCTCTTCCGAGAATAAAATTTAAACTTTGATTATTAATACTGTATACAAAGCAAATAGTGCTCAAAATAAAGATAAACAAAATCGTATCAAATTTATTTAAAATAAAGTCTTTAATTTTTTCAATTATTTTCAAAAATTGCTCCTTAAAGTATATTCCGCTAATTCCAATAAAGCTTTTTTATATTCCGATTCCGTTAATATATTTAATTTATCTATAGCATTGTTTTTATACTCCAAAACCTTATCATAAGACATTTTTATATAAATGTCTTTATTTTTAAGAAAGTTATTAATTTGCTCGGTATTAAATTCTTTAACGGAATTTTTCAAACAAAAGTATATCACAGGCAAAGTATAATTGCCGTTATTAATATCGGATAAATTTTTATATAAGATATTATCAATATCATTTTTTATTTGAAAAGCAATGGAGTAATTGCTCATAAACGCAATAAGTGCATCTTTTATATCATTATTGATATCTTTTAAGGTAAATAGGCTTTCAAGACCGCATAAAAAAATTCTTGCAGTCTTATTAAATGTTTTGTCAAGATATGTATTGATATCGGGAACAACTCTTATAACTGTATTTTGTTCAATCTCTCCGTTTATTGTTTTTAAAATATTATCAGAATATATTTCCAAAATACTTAAAGAAGTTTCGGACAAAATTTTAAGCGCAATTCCTAAAAGCATATCGCCCTCAAGAACTGCAATTTTAGAACCGAATTTATCATAAAAAGTTTGATTATTTCTTCTTGATGCCTCGTTATCAATAATGTCATCATGCAACAATGATGCACTATGGATTATTTCCGAAATCAGAGCAATATCCCCAACTTTTTTATCTTTAATATCTAAAATTTTTGAAAATAAAAAAACAAAAATCGGACGCAGTCTTTTTGGAGAATTAAATAAAAATTCAATCAGGAAATCCGTTAGATAGTTGCTGTATCTTTTAATTCTGTCTGCAAGTTCTATTTCAAAACTTTCCAGTTCATAAGAAACAGGATTTATAATTTTTTTAATAGTATCCATTTTAAATAACAAATTTGCCGTTTTGATAAATTAATTTATCATCGGCATATATCTCTCCGCCGTTTTTCATGTTTTTTATCATATCCCAATGAAGTCCCGATTGGTTTTTTCCGCCTGCTTCAGGGTAGCTTGCACCGAGTGCCATATGTATAGAACCGCCGATTTTTTCATCAAACAGGATATTACCTGTTACATCCTGAATTCTTTCGTTTGTACCTATTGCAATTTCTCCGACAAATCTTGAACCGGAATCCATATTCAACATATCCTGTAAAAAATCGTTTCCTATTTCGGCATGCGCTTCCACTACTTTTCCGTTTTCAAGTTTTAAATATACTTCTTTTGAAGTTGAGCCGTGATAATTTTGAGGAAAATCAAAATAGATAGTGCCCGATGCACTGTTTTCAACGGGAGAAGTAAAAATTTCTCCGTCTGGAAAATTCATATTACCTGAACATGGAACCCAGGTTCTTCCTTCAACAGAAAAAGTAATATCTGTTTTATCACCCTTTATTCTGAGTTTTGAAGTTTTATTCAAAATTTCAGCCAGTCTTTTTTGCTCTCTATCAATTTCAATCCATTTTTGAGTCGGATTATCCAAATCAAGATAGCAGGAACTTACTAAAAATTCCGTATATTCTTCAAGGCTCATGGATGCCTCTTGCGCAAGAGCATTTGTAGGATAATCAGCTATAACCCATCGCATATCCCCACGGGCAGAGCGTTCAAGTCTTTTTGCAAGAACGGGGTGAGTGGCCTTTGAACGGATAGCCATTTTTGAAGAATCGGCTTTTGCCATTGATTTTATATTGCTCGGAGCACCTATAAATATCATAACATCTGCTTTTTCTACTTCAATTTTGGACATTTCGTCAATATAGTTAAGTTGAGCTTCGTTTGCATACTTAATAAAAGTTTCTGCTATTTCATCCATTGATGTTCTGACAACAGGATTTGCGCCGTTAATCAAACAGGCTTTATATATTTCTTTAACAAGCGGTTGTGCTGTTATTCCTCTTGAATATATTATAACCAAATCATTTTCTTTAACTTTAACCGAATAATCAACAAGTACGTCGGCATATTTTTTTATTAAAGGATTAAACATTATTCCTCCGAATCGCTATCCATAACACCATGATAAGCAGCTTTGTATCTTAATGTACAACCTCTTTTTGAAGTTCTTACAAAATCAACAAGATTATCTACATATTTGTTGCCTTTAAATTCGCTTTCAATCAGCTCAAGCGCCTGTGTTGTATTATATTGCTCATTTCTTAAAATTCTTATTGCTTTATGAACAGCATCACGGGAGTCTTTATCCACTCCTTTTCTTCTTAAACCGATTGCGTTCAATCCTATAGGTAAACATGGGATACCCTCAGCTTTGCAATAAGGTATTATATCAAGTCTTGCTGCAGAAGCCCCCGAAATAATGGCCATATCACCAATTCTAAGGTTTTGATGGAATACGCTCATTCCGCCAAGGAATGCACCAAAACCTACATGACAATGACCACCGAGTGTTGCGGCATTAGCCATAATAACATTGTCACCGAGAACACAGTTATGAGCAACATGGGTGTACGCCATAAGCATACAATTATTTCCTATTATTGTATTACCCTCTCCGGACGCTCTGTTTATGGTTGCAAACTCTCTAATCCAACAGTTTTCGCCTACAATTACACCCGTATGCTCACCTTTATAGCCTAAATCCTGCGGTTCACCGCCAATTGAAGCAAAAGGTGATATTTTAGTATTTTTTCCGATTTTTGCAAACTGGATGTTTGCACTGCTTCCAATTGTACAGCCGCTCTCGATTGTTACATCTTCTCCTATAACTGCATAGGCGCCTATTTCAACATCAGGCGCAATTACCGCATTTTTATCTATAATTGCGGTAGGGTGAATTTTGTTTGTTACTGCTGTCATTAAATTATTCCTTTAACTATTTTAAAGCTACCGTAAGTTCCGCTTCCGTACACAATTTTCCGTCAACAAATGCCCGTCCTAAACATTTGGCAATAGGACCTTTAACTTTAAGACATTCTGTTTCCATTTCAAGCTTATCACCGGGACGGACAATATTTTTAAATTTTGCTTTCTCAACTCCCGCAAATAAAGTCAATTTTCCTCTGTATTCATCCATTGTCATAAGAATGGGTGCTGAAGTTTGTGCTAATGCTTCTATTTGCAATACTCCGGGCATTATCGGGTTATTAGGAAAATGACCTTGAAAAAACGGCTCATTAAAGGTTACGTTTTTATAACCTTTTGAGTATTTTCCCGGAACACACTCCGTAATTCTGTCCACCAATAAAAAAGGATATCTGTGCGGAAGCATTTCAAGTATTTCATTGTAATCAAGCGAAATAGGTGTTATTACATTTTCCATATAATATTCTCCTTATTGGTTATCAAGTATTTCTTTTAATTCTAAAGCACACTTAGTGTGAAGTCCATGCCCTGCTTCTTTAACCAGAATTACCGAATTCAGAAGCAAAGGATTATATCCTGTTAAATAAAAATCACCGATAATATCAAGGATTTTATGCTTTGCAGGTTCATATTCGCTTCTTAACTCAGTTGTATAGCCGTCATCGGTCAATCCTACGGTATTTTCAATCGTTACACCTTTGGAATATCCTGCAGCCTGAAATCTTTCCAAATCCTTCAAATATCCAAATGTCCTTGCTTCCGTAATTTCACTTAAATTTGCATCTTGACTCATGGTAACCCATCTTTGCTTCAAATCAGGATGATTGAAATTAACAGCATATGTTATAGAGGTTGCTTTTTCGGACGGAATTAAAGTTATTGAAGAATTATCTTTAATAAAATTGTACGGTTTTTCCAATACTTTACAAGGCTCGTTTTCACCCTCATAACCTGTTTTATTAAATTCATCAACCCAAACTTTTGCGCTGCCGTCAAATATAGGCATTTCAAACCCTTGGGAATTAAAATAAACATCAATTGCATCAATTTTACATATGGCACATGCTGCCATAAAATGCTCAACAAGAGCAATTTTTCTTGCCGCACCATTTTTAACATCAGCCAGAATTACACAATGCTCTGTCGAAACAACATTTTTAACGTCCGCTTCAACTATGCCGTCTTGAATATGAAACCTTATTCCTTTTTTATCAGACGGTTTTATTTCAAGCTCAACGGGAGCTGCAAACATCAGTCCCGCACCTTTTAAATTAATGTTAGATTTTATTGTCTTCATTTAAAAACTTCTCATAATCTTCAAGTAAATGCTGGTATTTTTTATATTTTTGCACCATAATTTCAGCTTCATCAAGGTATTTCAAACGCTTGATAAAGTCTTTTCTAAGTACGGCTGGTGCACCCATAATGACGGATTTTTTCGGGAACGATTTTGTTATGCCGGCTTTGGCAAGAATAATAGAATCATCACCGATTGTGACATGGTCTTTTAATCCTGCTTGACCTGCTATAACTACTCTGTCACCTATTATACAGCTTCCAGCAATACCTACCTGTGAAACTATAGTGCAGGCTTTACCTATTTTACAGTTATGTCCTATCATAACAAGGTTATCAATTTTTGTTTGAGAACCTATTGTGGTATTTTCAATAGTACCTCTGTCAATTGTTGTATTTGCCCCGATTTCAACATCATCACCTATTGTAACAGAGCCTAATGACGGAATTTTAAATACTTTAACGTCTGTATTTGTTTCTTTAATAGCACCTTCGTTTCTTGCTTGTTCGATATTGTTCGGGGTTTCGGTTACAAAAGAAAAACCGTCAGCGCCGAGGCTTACACCATGATGTAATATGCATCTGTCGCCGACTTCAACAAAATCACCCACATTAACTCCGGGGTGGAATAAACAATCAGAACCTATTTTTGCACCCTTTCCGATATAAACATTAGGCATTAGTGCAGTATTGTCACCGATAACAGCATCGCGAGATACGACAACATTTGCACCTATTGAAACATTGTTACCCAGTTTTGCTTCAGGCGAAACAACTGCTGTCGGGTGAATATTTCTGGGTGTGTCGGGAGCAATATAAAATACATTTAAAAGCTTCATAAAAGCCAGTCTTGGACGTTCAACCTCAATAGTTGATATATTTTCCAAATTCACACCCAGCGGAACAAGAACGGCACATGCTTTTGAAGATGCAAGATTTTCTATTTCCTCTTCATTCATAGCAAGTGCAAGAGTATTTTCATCCGCTAGTTTCGGGGGTGCAACTCTTGTAATTCTGACATCCGAAACCTTAGTTAAGATACCGCCGACTATTGAAGACAGTTCTTCAAGACTAAAACTTTTTTCACTGATAATGTTTTCAACCATACTCACTCCCATGTAACCAATAGTGCCTACAATTATTGTATAACAATAAAATATTTTTGGCTTATATTTTAACAAAAATTAAGGAAAGTCTACTTTTTTATATTGTTGATTATATTTGTTGTGCTTTTCCCATCAACCATTTCTATAAATTCAACATGCCCGCCGTTTTTTATAACCGTCTTTGCTTCAGGCAGGGTTTCTAGCGTATAATCAGCTCCTTTTGTATAAATATCAGGCTTTATACACTCAAGAAGATTTTCCGGTGTATCTTCGTTAAATAAAACCACATAATCAACAGATTTAAGCGCAGACAACACTTCTGCCCTGTCATTTTCATTATTAAGAGGTCTGGATTCACCCTTTAATCTTTTAACCGAAGCATCGGAATTTAATCCGACAATTAAAATATCGCCAAATTCCGCCGATTTATTTAAGTACCTCACATGTCCCACATGCAGAATATCAAAACAACCGTTGGTGAAAACTATTTTTTTATTTTCATTCTTTAATTTTTCAACAATTTTTAATATTTCATCTTTTAAAAAATATTTATTCATTATTCCTCAAAAACAAAACCGCATAATGCGGTTTTGTTAATTAAAATTTATTTATTTTCTTTTTCGGTTTTATCAAGAACCTTTTTGCCTTTTTCCAGAGCTTTCTTTTGACTGCTGTCCATTTGTTTAACAAGTGCATCCGTCATTTCTTTTCTTAAATTTTCAGGATTGAGCGCTTCATCAACAAATTCAATTTTTGCATTCTTCTTTAAATCATCAACATAACTTTGCAAAGCTTCAATTTTTTGAGTTTCTTCAAGATATGCCTTTAATTCCTGTTTTACCGATGCAAATGATTGCATTCCAGCAGCCGCTTTATCGGTCACATAGATAATGTGTTGTCCGAATTCACTTTTTACAAGCGGGCTAACCGTTCCGACTTTTTGTTTGAATGCAGCATCCCCAAACTCTTTTACTACTTGGGCTTTGGCAATGTAGCCTATATCTCCGCCGTTTTTTGCCGTTACTTCATCATCGGAATATTTAGCTGCCAAGGCTGCAAATTCTTTAGGATTTTTGGATGCTTTTTGCTGAAGTTCTTTTGCCAGCTGTTCTTTTCTTTGTACTTCTTCTTTTACCTTTTTATCAATTTCTTCAGAAGACATTTTAGCATCTTTGTCCGCATCCGTTATGTTTCTTCTGATATTTTCAGGATTTGTATCAATTAAAATGTGTGATACTCTAACTCTTTCAGGTGTATTAAATTTTTGTTTATTGAAATTGTAATATTTTTGCGCATCAGCATCGGTTACAGGTTTTCTTTTAAGAGTTTTTGCAAGCTTTTCAATCTTAACTTCGTTTGCAAAATCTTCGTTTAGTTTTTCGTCTGATATATTATTTTCTTTTAATATATTTTTAAACTTTTCTTCAGAACCAATCTGGGCTATTATTGCGTCTTTTTTTGCTTTGATTTCTTCTTCGCTTGCTTCGATTTTTCTCTTTACATATTCTTCTTCGAGAAGTTTTTTACCTATATAATCATTAACGTATCTTTCTTTAAGTGCGAGCACCATATAACTGCCGTCGCTTTTCATTTCCTTTGGAGCATCTTTTAATTGAACATCTTTAATTTTATTAAATCCGTCATAAAATTCTCCTCTGGTTATTTCGTTATCATTAATTTTTAATACAACATCGCTGTTTTTAGCACAACCGCAAAACAATACGGTCATACATAATAAACTGAGCGCAACTTTGGTAAACTTCATATAATTCTCTCCTTATTGTATATTCTTTTCTTCAAAATTTAAAATTACATCAGAAATATGATAAAACAAATCGGATAATTTGTTAAATATTTTGTCAAAATCGTCTTCATTTTTGTTCATAAGAAGTATTCCCTTTGTTTTAACGGTATTTTTAGGCGCAGGGGTATAATTAAAGTATCTTATATAGTCGCTTTTGAATTTGTTTTTTAAAAAATTCCACTCATGTATTGTAAAGGGTGTATATATCCTGACTGTATTACCCGCATCACGAACCTGAGTAATATTAGCATTTGTTGCAAGTATTCTGAGGCGGATTAATTTGAATAAATTATCTACACATTCGGGAATTTTAGAAAACCTGTCTTTAAAATTTACAACAGTTTCTTCAAGCTCGTTTATGGTTTTAACGTCAGATAAACGCTTATATTCAAGTATTTTTTGTTCATAAGTCTGCGCCCAATCATCAGGTATATAAGCATCAGCATTAATATCAATAACTGCCTGCAATTTATTGAATTCTTTCGGCTTATAGCTGTTGTCTTGTTTTTTCTTAATATCTTCTATGCATTCGGATAGCAAATTACAATATGTATCAAAACCGACATTAATCATCTGACCATGCTGGCGTGTACCGAGTATATTTCCAACGCCTCTGATTTCTATATCACGAAGCGCAATCTGGTATCCGCTTCCGAGATTTGTAAAATCTTTTATGGACTCAAGTCTTTTTCTTGCCGTTTCGGTTAATTCTTTTGATTTTTTGTAGAAACAGAAACAATAAGCCTGTCTTTCAGACCTTCCAACTCTTCCTCTAAGTTGATACAGCTGGGCAAGACCGAATTTATCAGCATCATGAATTAAAATTGTATTTGCATTCGGAATATCAAGACCCGATTCTATTATTGTTGAACAAAGCAAAATATCATATTGTTTTTCTGAAAAATCACAAATAACATTTTCCAATTCTTTTTCGTTCATTTGTCCATGTGCAATTGCAATTCTTGCGTTCGGAACAATCTCCTGAAGTTTTTGCTTAAATAAAGAAATAGTTTCCACCTGATTATAAAGATAAAAAACCTGACCGTCCCTTTGTATTTCCTGATTTATTGCATTTTTAACAAAAGACGGATTAAATTCACTTATATAAGTTTTAATCGGAAGCCTGTTTTTTGGCGGAGTATTTATAACCGATAAATCTTTTAAGCCCGATAAAGCCATATTTAAGGTTCTTGGTATTGGTGTTGCGCTTAGCGATAACACATCAATGTTTTCTTTGAATTTTTTAAGCTTTTCTTTGTGTCTTACCCCAAATTTGTGTTCTTCATCAATTACAAGCAATCCGAGATTTTTAAAATTAATATCATCGGACAATAATCTGTGTGTTGCAATAACTACATCAAGTTCGCCGGAATTAATTTTTTCAACCGTTTCTTTTTGTTCTTTTTTTGATGAAAACCTGTTTAAAACACCTACTTTGACATCATAAGGGTCAAATCTTTCTTTAAATGTTTCAAAATGCTGCATTGTAAGAATTGTCGTAGGCGCAATAAAAGCTGTCTGGTATCCGCTCATTACAGCTTTAAATACTGCTCTCAAAGCAATTTCGGTTTTACCAAAGCCCACATCAGCACAGACAAGCCTATCCATAGGTTTAATATCTTCCATGTCATTTTTAACATCAATTATTGCTTTCATCTGGTCGGGAGTTTCAATATATTCAAAAGCATCTTCCATTTCATACTGCCATGTTGTATCGGGTTCAAATTCAATACCTTTAGCAAGCTTTCTTTTTGCGTACAAATCCAATAAATCATAGGCAATTGTTTCAAGTTCTTTTTTGGCTTTTGTTTTAGCATTTTCCCAAGCATTACCGCCCATTTTTGAAAGCTTTGGTTTTATGTTTTGAGCGCCTCTGTACCGGCATAAAAGATTTATCTGCTCGGCAGGCATAAACAATTTATCCGTTCCTTGAAATTGAATTTCAAGATAATCCTTCTGATTACCGTCAAGCTCTTGTTTGGTTAAACCGTTGTATATTCCGATACCATGGATTGCATGAACTACATATTCGCCTTGTTTAATATCATTAATTGACTCTATAAAATCTCCGGATCGTTTGTTATAGCTGTATTTTTTTGTCGTAATATCCCGATGCTGGCGATTAAATAATTCTTTATCGGTAAGAAATATTATTTTATCGTTGCTGATTTTATCATCCGAAACGATAACGCCTCCGAATGAAATATCGGGATAATAAAAAATATTATCGGAAAATATCTCATATTCATCAAAAATTTCTTTCAATCTTGCGGGACTGTTTGAACAAATAAATATTTTGCAATTCTCGTGAAGCAATTTTTTTATATACTTTGAAGCATCTTTAATATTTGAAGAAAATTTCGGAGGGATGGTTAAATTAAATTCAAGCATGTCATCATAACTATCGGAAAGAAAGTTATCAAGTGAAAGAATTTTGAATTTCTTAAGACTGTCTTTAAATTCAGTTTCCGTAGTATGATTTAACTTTTTAAGAGGAAGCTTGAAGTTATTTGACAAAGACTCGTTGTAACTTTCAATATAAGCATCGTTTATTTGAGAATATTTTGAATAAACGGCAGAGGACTCTTTTAAAACAACAATATAATCTTTGAAATAATCAAGAATTGAATACATATTATCCAAAATCATACTTTGATAATATTCTATTCCTTCAAAATAGCCCTCTTGACTAATTTTTTCAGCCAGTTCGTTTTTAAGATTTGACAATATATCATCATCCGTTTTGATATTATTTATTTCAAATATAAAGTTTTCTTTATTTGTATCGTTCAATATAAATTTATACAAAGGTAAAATTCTGATACTGTCAATATGTTCGTAACTTTTTTGACTCACGGGATTAAAATATCTGATATCTTCAACCGTATCCGCAAAAAATTCAATTCTTACCGGATTTTTGCCAAATGTGTAAATATCCAAAATATCGCCACGGAGAGCAAATTCTCCTATGTCACTAACCGAAGTTACCCTTTTGTAGCCGTATTTGATAAGTTTTTCCGCAATTTTGGAATAGTCTATATTATCGTTCTTTTTTATAATTATTGAGCTGTCCGAATAATATTTCGGCTCGGGAAATTTTTCAAATAATCCCTTAACGGGGGCTATTACGATATCAGGTTTTGATAAAATTATATTTACCTGTTCATTGTATATATAATAATTTTTATCAAGTTCACTGTAAAAACTGATTTCCTGCGAGGGTAAAACTTCCGTTTCAATATTCAATAAATTACTAAAATCTTTTTGATACTTAAGAGCCGTCTGATCATCAGAAACGACAAAAAGAACTTTTTTGCCCTTATGAATAATATCTTTAATTAAAAATAAATCAACGGGTGACAAAACCCCCTGCAAAAGCAGATTTTTTTTAAAGCCGGAAGATAAAAACTTATTTATAAAATCAAATTTAAAATTATTAAACGGCATTATAATATTTTTCCAGAATACTTGCGCCAATTACACCCGAATAGTCGCCTAGTTCAGCTTTCTTAAATTCGGTTTTTCCCGATGCAATTAAAAGCGCCTTATTTTTTGAAGAGCGAACCGTTTTTAAATAAAATTCATCAATTCCTTGGATAATTCCGCCACCCAAAATAATGAGTTCGGGGTTTAAAAAGTTAATTATATTTGCAATTCCCGAAGAAAGATATTTAACCGCTTCACCGATGCATTCCGTAACAACGCTGTCATGTCCGTCAAGTGCTTCTTTTAAGTGTTTTGTTGAAATATTTTGAGTATCACAAATATCGGAAATTATTGAATATTTACCTTTTTTAATCATTCCGTCAATTCTTGCTTCAATAGCAGTTCTTGATGCGTATGCTTCAAGACATCCGGATTCTCCGCAACTGCATATTCTTCCGTCAGGCTGTACAACGGTATGTCCTAATTCTCCTGCCGTTCCTGTTGCACCATGAACCAATTTCCTGTCAATAATTATTGAAGAACCCACACCGGTACCTATAAAGATACAAACCATATTATTGTAATCTTTACCCGCACCCAGCATCATCTCAGCAATTGCCGAAACCTCAACATCATTTCCGACAGTGGTTTTAATATTATATTTACATTCAAGAAGCTCTTTTATGTTCAGATTAACGCATTCAAGATTGCAGGAATAAAGCAATATTCCGTTCTTTCTGTCGATTTGTCCTGCTGCTGCCACGCCTATCGAATTTATTTGATTTTTATTAACGCCGGATATTTTTAATAATTCATCTATTGCTTCATATATTTTTTGAATTACGTTTTTATTACCTTTGATTTTTTTTGTTTTTTTCTTGACTTCAAACTCAATTTTATTCGTTTTTTCATCAACAAGAGCACATAAAACCTTTGTTCCGCCAAGGTCAATTCCCATATTAAATTTTTTCATAATTTATTGTTTGTCTTTCATACCAATGTTTTTCAATCTGCGTTCAATATCTCTCCACCAGCTTAATCTGTCTTTCCAGAGATATCTGTATCCCGTAAAATCACCGCTTGCAATTTGTTTTTGATGGTTGTCGCAAAATATTTCAAATTCGTGCGCAAGCTCCTTACAAAATTCTTTTCTATCGTAATTAAATTCGTAATATGTTTGAACATTGCCAAATTCCATAACAATCTCAGGTCTGTCCTGCCTTAAGAATGTATAATTAACCGAAACCGGACAAAGATTAACTCCTCCAAAATTTTTTACGGCATTTTGAGTAAGATACGCAAGACCAGACTGGAAAACTTCAGGACGATAATGCGGCGGTCTTATTATTCCTTGCGGGAATAGCCAAAAATTGATATCAGGCTTATCAAGAGTTGTTGCTGCATATTTTAACGCCTTAATCGCATCTTGCGGTGTTTTTTTATTAACCGGAAAACATCCTATATACTGAAATAAAGGAAATCTGTTCATTTCTTCAATCATAAGACGAAGTCTGCCGTGCATTATTCTTCTTGCAACACTAAAACCCAAGATTCCGTCCCACCAGTTATTATGGTTGGTGTAAAAAAGCATTGCTTTTGTTTTGTCTCTCATTTCTATATTTTCAATGCCTTTATACATAAGGGAGTGAAATCTCCTTTCAAGCATTCTTTTAAAAACAAAATCCGCAATAGCAAGCCAGAACGGAGTATCTTTTGCTGTTCTGAATTTCTCTTCCCTGTTTCTTAAGATGGTAGGCGGTGTATTTCCGTATAAATGCTGAGGTGTTTCAATTGTTTTCATTAGAACCTTCCCCTATTTATCTGTTATTATTCTGTTTAACTGACAATATGCCTTGAAAGATGTTAAGTCTTTTTCGATTATATAAGTATCTTTCTTAAGGTTTAGTTTTTTTGCAAGTTCAATAGTAGAATTATACAAGTCTAAAATGCGTGAAACAAGTGCGGATTTATCCTCTGATTGAACTTGAAGTACTTCTCTTAATATCAAAGCTTTTAATCTCTGAAGTCTTACGAGAAGATATAAAAGCTGATTTGATTTTGCGTCCTGTATTCCAAGGTCGCAATACATTTGAGCGTTATCCCTGTCATTTAATTTCAGGTAAGAATTTGCAAGAAGCTCCTGAAACAATACTTTAAAATAAATATTGTTGTTTTGAGCATTTTCGCATATTTTAACAGCTTTTTCACATATTTCAATACAGTACATATCGGCCTTATTTAAAGCCGTTGCTGCAGCACTGATATACCATGCCAGAAGTGCACCGAATGCAGTCTTTTTGGAAGAAAAGTACTGCATCTCTTCCGTTGCAACTTTAATTGCCTTTAAATAAGATTTCTGCTGTAAAAATACATAAGCAAGAAGTGTTTTGAATATGTTCTTTGCAAGCTCGTTATTTGAATTGTTTGCATATGCGGTTGCTTCAAACAGTTCATTATTAATATTATCCGTATCGGATTTTAAAATTTTATTAATAAGATTTATTATGTTCCATTCGGAAATTAAATCCGAATCATCAATAATATAAGAATAATCTTTAACTATACCGTTTAAAATAGACCTTGATTCATCAAAATAACCCCTTGAAGTATTGGCAACAGCCATTGCAAATGCAAGTCTGACTCTTAAATTATCAATTTTGGTACTTTTATCTTTTTGAAGTTCTTTATCAATACTTGATATCAAATCAAAAGCAAGAACGGAACCCTGCTGGGCATAGCTGTGAGCAAGCGTAATATTTGCATCAAGCCATGTGTAAAGTATATCCTGCTGGCTAATCCAATTTTGTTTTGAGAACATATTGAGATGCTTCTGTAAAACAGGAGATATTTCGGTTTTGACAAGACTTGTTATTTCTTCCCATGAACCGAGTTTTAAAAGCGCATTAAGTTTTCTTGTTTTAATAAGTGCAATTTGAAGCTCAAGTGTCGATTTCTTTTCAGCTTTATCATTCTTATCAAAATACTTAAGAACATTATCAACTACTTCCACTACTCCCGTGTAGTCTTGAGTCAAATATGCGCTTTTTACCATATACCCGCATAAATCAATTATTTTGTTTTCATCTTCAGAAGTTTTTGCGGAAGCGATTGCATTTGAAAGGTATTCTTTTGCTTCTTCCGGATTTTTAATATAAATTAGTTTTCCGAGTCTTTCACAGATATCATCTTTGATATTTTTTATATTGTCCGTATTGATACTGTTTAACAAAATCAGACTCTGTTTTTGAGCCATTGCATATATATTAACGTCGCCTATATAGCTTGCATACTGTAAATTCTTGGTCCAAAGATTATATGCAAGTTCTTTATTGTCGGTAATCTGAGCAAGTATGGGACATATAAGAGGTGTTGATATTATTTTATTGCTCAGCATAAACAATAGTTTTTCGGCATATTCTTTTATTAATTCGTCTTCTTTAGCCTTTATATAACAATAAGACCAGGTTAGAGAATTTTTAAAACCGTATATATCGTCGTACTTCTTCTTTAAATACCCTTTCTTTTCAAGAACCGAAACCGTTTCAAAAAATTCATTTTCATTCATTTCGAAAAGTTCGGATAAAATTTTATAATCGAGCCTGTCACCCAGCAAAGATGCAACATTTAAAAATATGTATTCTTTTTCGTTTTGACGTTTTAAAGTATCCAGCCTTTCAAAAATACATTTTTCAAGGCTGTCAGGGATTATCATGTCTATGTTTTTCTTATTGAATTTTACCTGTTCATTGCTTATATATAAGCTCTTATTTTCAAATAAATATTGAAGAATTTGTTCAATGTATACAATATTGCCTTGTGCGTTATAAGAAATTACCGAAAGAATATCATCAGGAACAAGAGCATTTTGCCCGATAATTTTCTTTATGAATGCTCTTGACTCAGGCATAGTCTGTGTTTTTAAAGAAATATTCAGACAATTTGCCGTATCAAGTTTATTTGATTGAAAATAAAGAGAAATTGAATGCGGATTTTTATATCCGAGTATCATTTTAGCATCTGATGCAAAATAATTACTTTCCACAAGATATTTTAAGAAACTGAATGATGATTCATCCAATAAATCAAAATCATCAATTATAAAGATAATATTTTTTCTTTCCTTGATATAGTCAAAAATATCTTTTAGGTATTTGTGCGTAAACTCTTTATTATATAAGATATTTTCATAATAATCCGTATTAATCGGATAAATAAGATTTGCAAGTGTTTCAAGATTTTGCTGGTCAATGTTTTCCAGATTTAATTTATTTAAAACTCTTTTCTCAAAGGCTTTGATATTAAATTCACCTTTTAAAACAACAGGACAGTCAAAAAGGCTGATAAAGAAACTTTGTATTAACCCGTAAGGACTTATTTGAGTCAGTGCGGAACACTGTGCATAAAAAACAATTGTGCTGTTTGAAGAACTCTTTTTTATTATTGAGTAAATTTCGTTTAAAAGATGTGTTTTGCCGGCACCTCTCGGAGCGTTAACGGAAATAGCCCTGATGGGAGAATTGATATCCGAAAGATTATTTAATATGATTTCAAGGGCCTTGTCATATTTTTTTGCTTCACTTTGCTGAAAAACAGGTTTTCTATCCAAAAATATTCTTTTATAAGACTCCGGGGAAACCTTAATAAAGGACATTTCACCGTTTAATCTGACATAAGCACCTCTTGATACAACAAAATCTTTATCAGAACCGTATTTTAACTGTATAATATCGTCCGAATTTTTTGCCTCATCTACCGTTAATACGGCAAACTTATACGATAATCCGGCATCAAGTGTCTTTTCGAGAATTTGGTTAAACTTTAACAGTTCATCATCAAAGATGGCAATTTTTTCAAGCAGTTTAGACTCTTTTGAATATTGAAAACTAAACATAACCGTATGTGAATTAATAAATTCACATACCGCACCAAAAGAAAGTTTTATTGTTGTTTTAATATTTTCAATAACCTTTTGAGTGAATTCTTCTTTGTTGTATTTCTCAAAAGTCCTGTCAAGATTGAAAAATTCAATATAAAACATCAAAGGTCGTGTGTCGTTAGCAATAAGCTCCTTGTTCGGGATATCCACTTTTGCATTTTTTGCAACATTTTGCTCTTCAATGTTTATTGTTTTAGGCTTTTGTTTTTTGGCTTGTACCGTCTTAGAAACTGTAGTCTTAGGACTTTTATTTGCATCTGCGTTTTTAAGCAGAACTCCTTTTGAAACAGTCGGAGTTAAAGATTTTTCTTCAAGACTTCTTAACCTTGATTTTAAGTCCGTATTTTGAGCTTTTTTGCCTGTAAAATCATATTCACATTTTCTGCATACTTTAGATGTAGAAACATTGGCACTGTGACACCTGGGGCAAAATTTAACAAAAGTGTGCCCGCACTTCTTGCAACTCACCGCACCGATACGGATAGGGGAAGAGCATTTCGGACATTTAAAAATTAACTTTAGTTTACAGCTCGGACATACAGTATCCGTTCCGGATACTTCCGTCTTACATCTTGGACAAATCAAATCTTTTATCCCGTATTAGTTATAACTATTAAAGAAATTTTAATACAAATATAAAAAAAGTTATAGTATTGTAAATTTTTTTAAATATTTTGTCAGCAGACACTTTAGGATGTATCATCAAAAGTATGAAACTCGGAGTTAACATAGACCATATAGCAACATTAAGAAATGCAAGAGGAGGAGTAGAGCCTAATCTTGTTGAAGCTGCAAAAATTATTTTAAAAGAAGATATACATTCCCTCACGATGCACTTAAGAGAAGACAGACGTCATATAAAAGATAATGACTTATATGATATAAAGAATCTGGGTGCAAAAATTAACCTTGAAATGGCGGCAGTTGAAGAAATTCAAAAAATTGCACTTGATTTAATTCCTTTTAGCGTCTGTATTGTTCCTGAAAAACGCCTTGAAATCACAACCGAAGGCGGGCTTGATGTGGCAGGTCAAAAGGAATACTTAAAAGAATATATTAAGCCTCTTAAGCAAAAGGGGATAATTGTAAGTTTATTTATTGATGCTGACTTTAGGCAAATCGAAGCGGCGAAATACACAGGAACTGACTATATAGAGCTTCACACGGGAAGTTTTTCCAATGCGTTTTTATCCGGAAATTACAAAGACGAACTTGAAAAACTTAAGAAAGCATCATTATATGCCGAAGATTGCGGTATAAAGGTTAACGCCGGCCACGGATTGGACTATAAAAATGTTCACCTTATGAAAGAGGTATCCGGCTTATATGAACTAAATATAGGACACAGCATAATTTCAAAAGCTGTCTTTGTAGGAATTAAGGAAGCCGTAAGAGAAATGCTGTCACTGATTAAATAAAATATAACGGAGCGAAGTAATGGAAAAACATTCAAAAGAAAAACTAAAAAAAGCATTCAAGCAGGCTTTTTCGATAGGAGAGGCGGTTATTGTTACAACCGTGCTTGCAA
>CADBOJ010000002.1 GCA_902796305.1 uncultured bacterium
AACGAGTTGCCTGCCGAAGAAGATTTTTCATTGTAAAACGATTAGTATAGACAGTAAAAAACCCGCAGATATTATCCTTATCTGTGGTTTTTTTTACAATCAATAATTAATTGTAAATAATTGTAAATATTACGCTAAAAATTCTAAAGTTTTTCTAAAAATTAACGATATAAAGGCTTGTATACAGATATCGAAAGGAGAGATGCTTTATAGCAGAAATAAATAGCTATGGCGGTTATAACCCTAGTATGAATTCAAAATTTACTGCAAGAAAAAAAGCAGACACAAAAGACAAATTACAACAAGCTCAATCCAGGCAATCAGAAAGAACCAACTCAAAAAAACCAGCAAAAACTTTTATTGAACCAAGCAACACAAAGAAACCGGTGCAGTCTAATGGTTCATTAAATACAAACAACAGAACTCCTGCTTATGAAGGTGATTTAAACGGCGACAGAAAGGTTGATAACAGTGATACTGCATACGCCAACAGAAGACTGTACGAAGACGCAGTAACTGCCAATGCACAAGCTAGTATAAATATAAATAGGAACAATAATAATAAAGTAGATAGAAATTCTGCAACTCCTGCAAGCCCTGCAACTCGTACACTCAATCATCCCCTAAGAGGGAGAAATGACATAGCAGCAGAGTAATTTTCAATAAAAATATAATTTTTAAAAATAAAACAATTACAATACATATCAAAAGGAGGTATTTTTATGTCAGTGAATTTTGGCGGAAATAATAACATACATTCAAAATTAACCGCACAGTCAAAGCAGGCAAATTCGTCAACAAACAAACAACAAAAAATAGATAATATTTTCGAATCGACACCGGGTAGCAAGAAATCGGTTGAAAACCATACTCCCGGCAGAGGAAAAAGATATAGCCGAGAAGAATTAATAGCATATCTTGGCGACGGATTTACAGCACCAGATTCATGGAATGAACAATATACATACTCAAACGATTTTGAAAGATATTCGAGTTCAGCAACGTTTAACAAAAAATCCGGTCAATGGGATATAAATGGCAAAAAAGGTGCTTTTGACAAATATGGAAATTTTGTAGAGGGTGCAAAGCTTGTAAAAGGACAATATCAAGCCCCGCGAAAATAATTAAAACTTACTACTAATAATAAAACCTCCATTATTCTTACAAAATAAAAGGATAGCGGAGGTTTTATTTGGTTTTTTGATTTAAACATCTTATATAACGAAACTCTACACTTTTATAAGTTCTCTAACATCGTTTCTTTTAACTTTTCTTGTCGTTGTTTTCGGAAGTTCCTGTTTAGAGATTATTACCGTTGTCGGGCGTTTATATTGCGCCAATCTTTCTGATAAGACTTTAACTTCGTATCTTATAATTTTATCGATATCTTCTTCTGATTTTTCATGATACAGATAATCTTTTGGAACTATTACAGCCGTAACTTCTTCAGAGCCGTCTTTTGAACCGAACATTTTCTTGGTACCAAGTACGCAAACCTCTGAAATATACTCGCTTTTTTCTAAAACGGCTTCAACTTCTTCAGGGAAAACTTTCTTTCCGCCTTGGAGAACAATCATATTCTTAATTCTTCCCGTTATAAAGATATGTCCGTCTTTATCGATTTTTGCAATATCTCCAGTATGTAGCCAACCGTTAGCATCGATGACTTCAGCAGTCATTTCAGGCTGGTTATGATAGCCTTTCATAACAGACGGACCTCTAAGCAAAAGCTCACCGTTTGATTTATCAATCATCGCTTCAAAATGTTTTAAAGGTCTTCCGACAGATGCCAGATTATTTCTTTTATCTGTATTAACTGATACTACGGGGCTTGTTTCCGACAAACCGTAACCTTGATAAACTTTAATTCCTATTCTTTCAAAAAATTCGCCTACTTCAATATCTAACGGTGCTCCGCCTGAGATACAACCGAAGAAATGTCCGCCCATATTATCATGTATTTTTTTGAACATTAATTTTTTGACTGAATAAAAAGGTATAAATTTTGCAATGTTGTACAAGATTTTAAAACCGGTTTGAACGGATTTTGGCGAACTTTTAATTTCTTTTTCAATACCTGCTTTTAAAAGTTTTAAAAATGCAGGAACAACAAGCATAAATTGAACCTGTTTTTCTTTAATGATACTTAAAATATCTTTTGGTTTTAAACTTGTTGTATAGTATACCGTGTGACCAAAATTAAGGAAAGTTGAAAATCCGACAGTCATTTCAAAAAGATGATTCATCGGTAAAATTGAAAGCATTGTTGTTTTCCTGTTATCAGGAAGAATAACGTTTATTGCATCCGTTAAATCTTCCAATTGTGCATTCATATTTGCAAAAGAAATTTCAACACCCTTTGGCGAACCTGTTGTACCTGATGTATAGATAATTAAGGCTGTTGATTTTGAACTTCTCTGACGCCATTTTGCATCATATTTATCAGGAAGTGTATATATACTTGGAATCAAATCATTATGAGCATTTTCATCGTTTACAATAATATGCTTAATTTCAGGTATTTCTTTTTGAAGTTCAAGTGCAGTATTTAAATAATATTGAGAAACAAGCATAACCTCCGGCAAGCAATCTTTTAATATTGAAGCAAGCTCATATTTAGAAAGCTTTATATCAAGAGGGATTGTAATTCCGCCGGCAAGAACAGATGCAAATACACATGCACCATACTCAGGCTTGGATTCGGATAATATAGCAACTCCAGCGCCTTTTTTAAGTCCTATGTCTTCTATAAGGTATCTTGCGATTTTCCTTGACATCATGCCAAGACCTTTATAGGTAAATTCCTTCCAGCCATACTGACTCTTTATGCCAAGGGCGACTCTTTGCTCAAACATTGCCGTTCTGTTTTCAATAAGTGATAAAATCTTACTGCTTCTTAATTCTCCCCGACTCATAATTTATTCCTTAGTTAACCTTTTACAACACTATTACAACTATTTTAATACTCTAAACTTTAAAAATCAAAAAATTTAATATTTAAATATAAAAACAGCCGCAAAAAGATTTGCGGCTGTTTAATTTATTATTCTCCGACTGAAATGTAGCAGTCTTTTCTTCTGTCTTTATAATATGTATGAAGCAATTCGTGCGCTTTATGTGAATTTGGAGCTTCAAGAAATTCGTCATACAATTTCTTAATAGACGGATTTAGATGAGATTTTCTTTGAGGAAGTTCTCTATCCTCTTTGTACAAGCCCTCTGCACGTTTTTCTTTGATTAAAGAATTATCGCAGCTTCTTGGCTGTCCGCCGCCGTTTATACATCCTCCGGGGCATGCCATAACTTCAAGCATCTGGAATTTGTTTGTACCTGCTATGATTTCCTGCAAAGATTTTTCTGCTTCTTTCAATGTTGATACAACTCTGACTGTCAACTTAGTGCCTTTAAGGTCAAGTTCAACATCTTTACATCTTTCGTTTTCACCCGTACCTCTCATTGCTTTGATATCAACATCTTGAAGTTCTTCACCTGTTGCCATTTCATAGGCAGTTCTGACTGCAGCTTCTGCAACACCGCCTGATGCACCAAATATTGTACCGGCACCGGTATATTCCGCAAACGGGCTGTCGGCAGTTTCAGGTTCAAGAGCATTAAAATCTATTCCTGCGCTTTTTATCATTCTGCCCAGCTCTTTTGTTGTAAGAACAAAATCCGTATCCTGTTTTCCGTCTTGAGATAATTCTTCACGTTTAGCTTCAAACTTCTTAGCTGTACACGGCATTATAGCAACAACTGTTAGATTTTCACGGCTTACACCGAGTTTTTCGGGTAAAAATTTAACCAAAACAGGAGATTGCATCGACATAGGTGACTTACAGCTTGAAAGGTGATGCATAAGTTCCGGGTGAGTTGTTTCCAAATATTTAATCCATGCAGGACAGCATGAAGTAAACAAGGGAAGATTTTCACCTGACTTAACTCTTCCTAAAAATTCGGTTGCTTCTTCCATGATTGTTAAATCAGCGCCGAAATTAGTATCAAATACCATATCAAAGCCGATTTTTTTGAGTGCTGCATTTAATTTACCGATTGAATTTTCACCCGGCTCAAGTCCGAACATTTCACCGATTGCAACACGAACAGACGGAGCCATATGAACTACAACTTTCTTTTCGGGATTTGTTATATGCTCCCAAACTTGTTCAACATCATTATGGATTGTTAAAGCGCCCGTCGGACAAACTGCAACACATTGACCGCAATTAACGCATTCAACATCAGCTAAATGTTTACCTGCCATAGGTTGTACTTGAGTTCTTGAGCCTCTGTTTGCAAATCCTAAAACACCCGACTGGAATTCCGAACATGCTCTTACACACGCACCGCATAAAATACATTTATTCGGGTCACGTACAATAGAAGGACTGCTGCAATCAACAGGAAGCATATTATCACGTTCCGCATATTTAATTTCGGTAATGCCGTATTCTTCAGAATATTTTTGAAGTTCACAGTCGCCCGAACGTTCGCAGGTTAAACATTTTCTGTCATGGTTAGCAAGAAGCAATTCCAAAACAGTTTTTCTTATTTTTCTTACCCTTTGAGTATTAAGTTTTACTTTTATACCCGGAGCAGGAGGCATTGTACATGATGAATTAATCATCTTGGAACCGTTCGGATTTTCAACTTCAACTACACACATTCTGCAAGCACCGAAGGATGTTAAGTCCGGTCTGTAACACAATGTGGGAACATTAAATCCGGCTTTTCTGATTACTTCAAGAAGGTTTTTTTCGTCGGTAAATTCAACTTCTTTGCCTTCAATAATTAAAGTTTTCTTTTCGTCTGTCATAATACTTACCAACCCTTCCTACTCTTTACCTATTGCCTTAAACGGACAAGCATTTAAGCACGCTTCGCATTTAATACATTTATTCTGATCAATCTTATGAGGATTTTTAACAGTTCCTTCGATTGCTCCGACAGGACAAGTTCTTGCACATTTTGTACAGCCTTTACATAATTCCGGATTAATTGAAATCTTTTTCATAGCGGTACAAACTCCTGCCGGACATTTGTGGTCGCGGATATGAGCAATGTATTCATCTTTAAAGTATTTTAAAGTTGATAATACAGGATTAGGCGCTGTTTTACCCAAACCGCAAAGTGAACCGTCAACCACTGTACGTGCTAAATCCTCAAGAATTTCGAGGTCTTTCATTTCACCTTTGCCTTTAACGATTTTTTCAAGGATTTTTAACATATTTTTAGTACCTTCACGACAAGGTACACATTTACCGCAAGATTCATTCTTTGTGAAGTTCATAAAGAAACGTGCAACTTCAACCATGCAAGTATCTTCAGCCATTACTACAAGACCGCCTGAACCAACCATTGCGCCCACTGATTTTAATGTATCATAGTCCATAGGAAGATCAAGGTGTTCTTCGGTTAAGCATCCGCCTGACGGACCACCGATTTGAACGGCTTTAAATTTCTTACCGCCTCTGATACCGCCTCCGATATCAAAAATTATTTCTCTTAAAGTAGTTCCCATAGGCACTTCGATAAGACCGGTGTTATTTACTTCACCCGTTAAAGCAAATGTTTTTGTACCTTTAGCATTTTCAGTGCCCATACTGCTAAACCAGTCGGCACCTCTTAATATAATTACCGGAACATTTGCGAGCGTTTCTACATTGTTGATTAAAGTAGGTCTTCCAAATAAACCTTTATTTGCAGGGAACGGAGGTTTAGATTTTGGCATACCTCTTTCACCCTCAATTGATGCTAAAAGCGCAGTTTCTTCACCGCAAACAAAAGCTCCGGCACCCTCTTTAATATGAACCGTGAAAGAAAAATCCGAACCGAGAATATTTTTTCCGAGGAAGTGTCTTTCTTCAGCATCAGCTATTGCTTTTCTTAGACGTTTAATTGCAAGAGGATATTCCGCACGAACATAAATATAAGCTTCATCTGCACCTACCGCAAACCCTGCAATTGCCATACCTTCAAGAAGCTTATGCGGGTCGCCTTCCATAACACTTCTATCCATGAATGCGCCCGGGTCGCCTTCATCCCCGTTACATACAACATAGGATTTTCCACCCTTATTAGCAGCAGTAAATTTCCATTTTGAACCGGTCGGAAAACCGCCACCGCCTCTTCCTCTTAAGCCTGATTTTGTTATTTCTTCAATAACCCAATCAGGGTCATTTTTTTCAATTATATTTGCTAAAGCCTCGTAACCTCTAACAGAAATTGCTTCATCAATTGATTCGGCATTAATTTTACCGCAATTTGCTAAAGCCGTTCTGGTTTGTTTAGCATAAAAATTAATATCATCATTTTTATGAACATGTTCGCCCGACTTAGGATCGGTATATAAAAGTCTTTCAACCGGAGTATTATTTTTAATATGGCTTTCAACAATTTCTTCCACATCTTCCGCTTTAACTTTTACATAAGTAACGTGTTTATCCGGAATAATAACAAGAACGCCTTGTTCACAAAAACCGTGGCATCCGGTCGGAACTATTGTTACTTTATCATAATCGGTTAATGTTGAAACATTTGCGCCTAATTCCTTAAATTTTTCAATAACTTTCAAGGAACCGTTTGCAACACAACCTGTTCCTGCACAAACAAGAACTCTTAAACCTTGCTCTTGGATATGCTTTTGAGCTTTCTCCTGCTCATCTTTTATACTGGTCATTAAATCTGTAGTCATATTAAGCTTCCTCTTTCATTAATGTATCAAGAACTATACTTATTGCATCAGATGTCATTTGAGGATAAACTTTATCATTTATCATAACAACGGGTGCAAGTCCGCATGCACCAAGACAACTTACTGTTTCAAGAGAGAATAAGCCGTTGTCACTGGTTAATTTGCCGTCTTTCAGATTTAGCTTGCTTCTTATTGCATTTAACACAGGCATTGAGCCTCTAACGTGGCATGCTGTACCGTCGCAAACTTTAATTTCAAATTTACCTTTCGGTTCAAGTGAAAATTGTGCATAAAAAGTCGCAACTCCGTACACGGTTGCGGGTGATAAATCTTCAACACGTTCGCCGATGTATGTTAAGACTTCTTCCGGAAGGTATCTGTATACTTCTTGAACAGCCTGCAACATGGCAATTAAATAAGATTTTTTGTACTCAAACTTTTCAAGGATTTTATCTATTTCCCGAAAGTCAACTACCGTAGATGTTCTACTCATTTATTTTCTCCTACGTTCCAGTATTTATAATAGTAATCACTTATAATAATTTATCATGAACAAAATTTAGTGACAATATTATATATATACTAATTTTCTTTATCGTTTTTTTCCGTAAGATAATTTATAAATTGAGCTTGAATATCCGTAATTATTGAAAAAACAAAAAATATAAAAGGCAATGATACAATCAGTAATACTAAAGACAATATAAACAATAACAAATCTTCTCCGTATATAAAACCGGAAATTCCGCTTAATGTAACGGGGTTTAACTCTTTAACAAGATTAAAAACAGAATCAAAAACAATAACAAGGCATACAAATATAATATTGAACAATATTGAGAAGCCGACATATTTAAAATATCCGGCAGGAGATTCGGATATAATTTTTAAAATACGCTTAAATTTAAAAAATGAGCTGAAATTCAAATCAAGAATATAAGGGATTATTGCAGCAGAAAGATATAGAAACATAATAAACGCAATAATACCGACAATTACATACACCGCCAGCGAACGTAATTGAGTAAAAAACCATACTAAATCAGGAGTATCTGCTGATAGCTTATCAAAATAAATGTAAACTGATTTACAGGCAAGAATTGACACTATCAGAGCCGGAACGGAATTAATTACGCAACCCAGTATTGCAAAAAAACCTTTCTTAAAGCAATTGGAAAAATTCCTTACCGCAATTAGGTTTTCTTTCTTATATAAAATTCTGTTGTGAGCATTAAAAATAAAAAATCCGACAGGAAAAGCAAGAACCAACATTGCAAGTATAATAATACCCGAAGCTAGCAATTTATGAAATTCAAATCCGTAACACATAAGCTGACATATATCAAAGCCTATTAAAAACGGTGCAACAACAGGAAAACCAACAAAGGAATATAAATTTTTCGGAGTAAAATTCAATAAAGAAAGGGATACTCTTTCTTCAATACCGTCAAAATACATATAAGAAGTAAAGTAGCTTCTTATAATTCCTAAAAACAGGTACAGCAATAAAAATGAACAAACAACAGTCATTTTTTTGCAGAAATTTTTTTGACCGAAAATATATG
The DNA here is from genome assembly GCA_902796305.1 of uncultured bacterium. GTDB lineage: Bacteria > Cyanobacteriota > Vampirovibrionia > Gastranaerophilales > Gastranaerophilaceae > RUG14156. Next base: position 8,257 of record CADBOJ010000002.1, read on the forward strand.
TTAACGCCGATTCAAGGTTAAATTTCATTACAAAACTCCAAAATTCTATCCGAAATTACTATAACATAATATGAAGTTATGAAAAAAAATGTTAAAAATTTTAATAAACAGAAAAAATCTAGAAAAGTATAATTTACTACGGTTAAAATCGGCAATGAAATAAATTAAATAATCCCTGATAATGTATTTATGCATAATTCAACTTGGTATAACGGTTTAACAAAACCTCCATTTTCACCGCCTGATTGGTTGTTTGCACCGGTATGGAGTGTTTTATATTTCCTAATTGCATTATCGCTCATTATTTATTCGGTCAAAAAAACAAATTTAAACAAAGTTAAAGGATATGTATGTTTTGGGTTGCAAATTATATTGAATTTCCTGTGGATTCCTGCCTTTTTTGCACTCAAAAATATAACACTTGCGCTTATTATTGTGATTTTGCTTAATATTTTTATCATAATGACCGTAAGGTATTTTTTCGCTGTTTCAAAGGTTGCTTCACTGTTGCTTGTTCCATATTTAATCTGGACATTATTTGCAACATATTTGAATTTCAGTTATTTGATTTTAAATTAAAAATTCCGCCCGACAAACCTGCCGAGCGGAATTAATATGTTTTTATTAAACTAGTTTAATTTAACGCATCTTCCCAGTTTATAGAATGTTTTAGCCGATTCCATTTGAGTTCTTGAAACTTCTCTGTCGCATAAAACATACAAACCGGTATCCAAATCTTTAACTTTACACCATCTTTGTTTTTCTACCCAGCAATTATAAACATCTCCATATCCTTCAGCATTAAAATATGCTTTTTTAATTTGTTTATATTCAGGGTCTTTAATTATATCATTTGATTTTTTCTTTTTGCTAACACCTGTTACTGATGAAACATTAACATAATTGGAATTTTTGTCACCATGATTAGCTAATGCCGGAATCGAACTTAAAATCAATGTACTTAATGCAAATAATACAAATGTCTTTTTCATTTATTATTCTCCTAGTTTTATTTTGATTATAACATAATAAAACATGAAAATAAAATTATTTGCATTTAAAATTTATTCGCATTCAGGATTTCCTTTTTTGCCATTCGGAATCCATTTCTCACCATTAAATATAAACCACCAAACATTATCAGCATTATCCCCGCAATCAACCCAGGGTATCCCCCTGTTTTTATCCGCTGCCCAGCCGCCGCCGCTTGCATATTTACAGCCGGGTTTTTTGGATTTACAAACCGAATCGGCTGTTTCCTGATTAGCATAACATATTCTTGTATCAGTACCGTACCATTCCAAATGGTAACCTGCTTCGCATGCTCTACACACATGCTCCGATTCCCATTCTGTACATTTATATATATTCCTCCAGCATTTCCCTCCGACTTCTTTTCTGCCATCGGGACATGCCGGTTTTTCTTCTTTAATTTCAGCATCATGCCGGTTTTCTTTTACGTTATTTAGAATACTTTCCTGACGCACTCCTCCGGACATTTGAGCCAACCAACATCTGCCGTTCATTCTATTCATACCATCTTCACAGGAATGATAGTAAACATATGACTGAATAGCCGCAGTTATTGCCGCAAATGCGAATAAAAAAGCTATGATATTTCGCACAAAAGCTCCTTATGTTGACCGCTACAGATGAAACACTTGAATTATATTTTGTCAAATCCCGTATATTTTCTTAAAACTTCAGGAATTATAATATGACCATCCGAGGTTTGGAAATTTTCGCAAATTGCAGCTAAAGTTCTTCCGACTGCAAGTCCTGAACCGTTTAGAGTATGAACAAAATCAACACTGCCGTCTTTCCTTCTGAATCTTATATTTGCACGTCTTGCCTGATAATCTCCGAAGTTAGAGCAGGAAGAAATTTCTTTATAGGTATTATATGAGGGCATCCAAACTTCAAGGTCGTAGCATTTTTTTGCGCTAAAACCTATATCTCCGGTAGACAAGCAAACCCGTCTGTACGGAAGCTTTAAAAGTTCAAGAACATTTTCCGCATCACGGGTCAATTTTTCATGCTCTTCTTCGGATTGTTCGGGCTTGGTTAATTTTACAAGTTCAACTTTATTAAATTGATGCTGTCTTATTAATCCTCTTGTATCTTTTCCGGCAGAACCCGCTTCTCTTCTAAAGCATGGAGTGTATGCTGTCATATATTTCGGCAACATGTCTTCATCAAGTATTTCATCCTGATAAATATTTGTAACGGGAACTTCTGCAGTTGGGATTAAGAACAAATCCTCATCAACGCATTTAAACATATCTTCTTTGAATTTAGGAAGTTGTCCCGTTCCTGTCATAGTTTTAGAATTTGCCATAACGGGGGGGAATATTTCTTCATAACCTCTTGTTAAGGTATGCGTATCCAAAAAGAAGTTAATTATGGCACGTTCGAGCTTAGCTCCAAAATTTCTGTAAAGCGTAAATCTTGTATGGGCAAGCTTAACGCCTCTTTCAAAATCAAGCATGCCTAATTCGGGACACAAATCCCAGTGTGCTTTATATTCAAAATCAAACTTTGCTGGCTCACCCCATCTTTTAATTTCAACATTAGCGCTGTCGTCAGCTCCTATCGGAATATTTTCATCAGGGGTATTCGGAATATATAAAAGAGCTTCTCTTTGAGAATTATCAAGCTCGGTTAATTTTTCTTCAAGGGCTTTTGCTTCCTCACCCAACGCTCTGATTTCAGCCTGAATTTCAGTTGTATCTATTCCGTCTTTTTTTAATTGACCGATTTTATTCGACTCGGATTTTCTTTTTGCTCTTAAATTATCAAGTTCAAATTGAACTTTTCTTCTTTCTTCATCAATTTTTAATACTTTATCAACCGATAAATCCGGATTTCTTCTTTTTAAAAGTTCGTTAATTTTTTCGGGGTTTTCTCTGATTAACTTGATATCAAGCATTTTCCTGCTCCTTATTTTCCTTAATTTTATCTAAATACGCTCTTAATTCTTTGATCTGACGGGGTTTAATCGGCTTAATCTGCCCCTTTTTTAATCCCGCAAGGTCAATATTTGCATGACGCACACGTTTTAAATTTATCACACTGTGACCCAAAAATTCAAACATTTTTCTAATTTGTCTGTTCATGCCTTGATGCAAAACTATTTCAAAAATTGTTTCGTTTTTTGTTTCTTCAATTATTTGCCAGTCACAATATGCAATTTTCCCTTTTTCAATTTCAATTCCTGTTGATAGTTTATTTAATTCTTCATCCGTCAACTTTGCGTCAACCTTAACTATATATGTTTTTGCAACTTTGATTGAAGGGTGGGTTAATTCATACGCAAGGTTTCCGTCATTTGTTAGAATAATAAGTCCTGATGAATCCTTATCCAGCCTGCCGACAGGATTAAGATGTTTGTATTCATCAGGCAATATATCATATATTGTCTTTCTTCCTTTTTCATCAGATTTTGTTGTTATATAGCCTGCGGGCTTATAGAATTTATAATATTCAAGTTTATCCGCTCTGATTAATTTGCCGTCAACGGTTACTTTGTCTTTTGTTCTGATTTCAAAACCAAGCATTGTAACGATATTACCGTTAACTTTAACGGAACCGTTTAAAATATATTCATCAGCTTTTCTTCTTGAGCAAAAACCGCTTTGAGCTATATACTTATTAATTCTCATAGATAAATTATACCACGGTCTTTTTTTTGAAACATTAAATCTAATCTTTAAGATAATTGTAAATTTTTCTTAATAATTTAAAAAATTTTGGAATAATAGGCAATTTTTTTAAAGAAATTTTTTTTATTAATATATAGAGGATAATCAATGAAAAATATTTTTAGAACATTATTAGATAATGCTATAAATTATATTTTCAAAACACGAAGATTTTTAAACAAAGTTAAACAAGCCGATAGAAATCAAATTCTTTCAGGAAAACTGCTTGGAAGAAAGTATCATATGGTAAACGGCGCAAGCCTTACAATAGACAACAAAAAAACAAAAGAAAAAGAGGTGACAGAAAAAAATATAGAAGATATTGCAAAAAAATATTTAAAAAAACCCGAAGAACTTTTTAAATACATAGAAAAATCGGGTACAAATGTTTATAAAATCAAGAATGCTGATAAACTCCTAATTTTTATAGGCGAAGAAGAAGGATTTATCCTCCCGAAAAAAGGCATCAAAGCAATTTATCTTAATTTAATTACAAAGAACAAATTAAAAACAAAAACGCCTGAAATGTTTATTTTAAGAAACTTCAATACAAAAGAAAGCATTCTTCTATATCAATTCTATAACTGGTACTGCTACAAAAGAAAAATAGACGGTTTTGAACCCGAAACACAAAGTAAATTTAAAAAAGTATTCAAAACTTATAACAAAAAAGAAGATTTAGAAAATCTGACATTTGACGAAATTCTGGCACTAAAAACTGCCGTAAGACGTGACATAGAGGCAATAAATTTTGTAAAAAGGTATATAGCACAATATTTAAAAACGAAAGAAGAATTAAAGATATAAAACGGATAAAATGGTAAAATGTAAAGGTGAAATGGGGTTGGGAAAAATGAGCCGTATTAGGGAACGGCTCATTTTTTAATTGTTATTTATTTTTTTGAAGAGTGCTTATTTCGTTTCTAAGCCCGTTGATTTTTTCGTCAATAAAATCCGAATTTGTTTCAGAGCTTAAAAGTATCTCTTCAAGTGTTTTGTTAATATTTTCATTAATTGCATTTTTATTTAAGTCGCCAAAAGTTATATTGTTTAGGTTATTAAGCTGGGATGCGCTTATACATCTGGATTTTTCAATTAAATCTTCCGAGCAATTTGTAAATCTTTCATTTTCAAGAGCATATTTATTTGCAGGCAAAACATTTGTCACTCTTGATAATTCCAGTTGGTTTTCCTTATCCGTCAAAAGAATAGCGAATTTAATTGCAGCTTCAATATTTTCGGATTTTTTCGGAATTACAAGATTCATCAAAGAAATATCATACTTACCGTTTGAACCCGTAAGCTGGCTTGATACCGCAGATTTAGAATAAACAGCCGGAGCATTTTGTTTAATCATTTTTATAAAATTTGAACCTGCCACCATAATAGCTGTTTTATCGGACATATACTTTTCTACGGCTTCTCTGTGATTTATTGCAAGTATGTCTTTCGGTATAAAGTTATTTTTATACATGGAATTAAACATGGAATATACATCTTTTGCATTTTCAATTTCATCTTTATTTGATAAATTTTTAACCCCGTATTTATTTAAAATTTTTGCAAAAACATCGTTTTCATTAATGCTTGAAACAAAAGAACTGGTGTTTGAGCATTTTTTTATTTTTGGAGAAATCTTATACAATTCGTCGTATGTCTTAATAAACTTTCCGCCGATACATTTGTCATATATTTCTTTATTGTAAACCGTAACAGGACTGGTTACATAAAAAGGAAGAGCATAAACTTTATTGTTATACTTCAATCTTTCTACAAGCCCCGTATGAAATTGGGAATAATTTTCTTCATTAAATATATAAAGTGCATTTTTTTGAGCAAGCATGACCGAAAAATCAGGATTAAGATTGATTAAGTCCGGCGGGGTTGAAGATAAAATCGAAGCAAGAGTCCTTTTTTGGGCTTCCTGAATCGGTATATCAACCCAGACTACTCTATATTTCGGATTATCCGCTTCAAAACGGTCTATAATTTCTTTAATTTGTTTTTCGTAAACAGGTTTTAATTGTATAGACCAGAATACAAGTTTTTTCTTTGAACTTACCTTTTTTAAGCCAAGATAACTAAAACAGGTAAAAGACACTACCATCAATAATACAGCCGTCAAAAATAAAATAATATTTTTTCTCATTTTTATTTCCCGTGTTACAATTATACAATGAATTTGTTTGATACGCTAGAAAATAACAATAAGCAAATACCTCTTGCTGAATTAATGCGTCCAAAAACTCTTGAAGAATATTTAGGACAGACTGAAGTCATAAATAAAAATTCGCCTTTTTATAATTTACTTATGGCAAAAAGATTGTTTTCTTTTATTCTATGGGGTCCTCCGGGCTGTGGAAAGACCACCCTTGCAAGGCTTTGTGTAAAATATCATAATGCAAGATTTATTGAGCTTTCAGCGGTAAATTCAGGTGTTAAAGAAATTAAAGAAACGGCAGAAACTGCAAGGCAAAACTTAAGAGAGGGTTTTAAAACAATAGTTTTTATTGATGAAATCCACAGATTTTCAAAAACCCAGCAGGATGCGTTATTACCCCATGTTGAATCGGGATTATTTTATTTTATAGGTTCAACAACGGAAAATCCCTCGTTTCATACCGTTCCTGCGCTTATTTCAAGAGCACAGGTCATAATGCTAAAGGCAATTGATTCTTCTTCGATTAAAAAAATCATTTTAAAGGGCTTTGATTATTTATGTAAAAATTACGGAGATAAAACCCTTGAAGAGGATACTCTTGAAACAATAACGGAATTATCACAGGGAGATGCAAGGTATGCTTTAAATGCTGTTGAAAACTTATATTTTGCATCAAATGAAATAATAAAAAAAGAAACAGCCGAAACTCTGCTTCAAAAATCAAGCGTCCGTTATTCGATTGATATGCACTATGATTATGCAAGCGCATATCAAAAAAGTCTGAGAGGATCCGACCCGAATGCTGCAATATATTATCTTGCAAAGATGCTTTTATCGGGTGAAGACCCCAGGTTTATCGCAAGAAGACTTATTGTAACAGCATCAGAAGACGTTGGAAATGCAGATTTTAGAGCACTGCTTGTAGCCGAAGCCGCTCTAAGAGCAGTTGAACACCTTGGAATGCCGGAAGCAAGAATTACACTTGCTCAAGCTACCGAATTTGTAGCACGCGCAAAAAAGTCAAACAGGGCAATCGTGGCAATCGATAGCGCTATAAAAGATATTAAATCAGGACTTGATTTTCTTCCGCCTATGCATCTTAGAGATGCCCATTATAAAGATGCTTCAAAATATGGTTTTGGAAAAGATTATGTATATACACACAATAACCCTGAATACGTCCAGCAATTTATGCCGGATGAAATAAAAAATAAAAAATATTTTAGTTAACTATTGCAAAATTGGTATTTTAGGCATAAAATTTATGTATTGTAAGTTATAAGGTTGTTAAGTGTAAAGATTTGTTAATAAAATATTTCAAAAAGCGCAATTAAATTTTTGTTTATATTTTATACAAGTGTATTGACTTCAACTAGGAGAACAAAAGATGCAAATAGGCGCAATAAACTCAACAAATTTCAAAGGTAATACAATAAATTATGACTTTGAAGCAGTAAATGAAGATATCAATAAAGCAAGAGATTTGCAAAATGTTTTAGATTCATTTACAAAAAAAGACGGCAACGATAATGAAAAGCCAAGAAAGAAAAATGCTTTTGAAATAGTTGCATCAATCGGCGCAACATTTTTGGTTGCATTCTTATTGTCAAAGAAATTATATAAGCATGCCGGTAAATTTATAGAAACGGTTAAAAACAGTAAATTAAAAGATAAAATACAAAAAACTATCAATAATAGTGATGCAATTAAAAATATAACCAATACCGCTAAGGAAAAATTTGGCAGTTTTAAATTGCCGGAAAATCTTAAACAAAATAAAATCTTAACAAAAATAAAAGACATGACACCGGAATCTCTTAAAAACGGTGCACATAGAGCATTTGAAGCAATTAAGAATAATCCTCAAACCTCAGTAAGCGCTGCTGCTGCACTTGCAGGTACTGCTTATGTTGCAAGCAGTGACAGCGACAGCAACGGCACATTAGATATAGCAGAAAAAGGTACTAATGCAGTTAAGGGTGCTGTCAAAAAAATTAGTATCCTAACTGAAGCCATAGAAGGTTTAACATAAGCTACCGTAACAGGATTTAATCATGGCAAGAATAAACGGAATTTGCAATCAAATAATTAACAACTGCAACTGTGTAGGGCAGACGGTTTATTCAAAAGCCCGTTCGGGATTAAAGCAAGCCGGTTCAAGTATAAAAAACTTTGCCGATAAACAAGGAATTGATATAACATACAAAGGAAAAGTAAACAGTAAAACACTTATTGGTGCAGGAATTTTAACCGCAATCGGAATACTTGCAATAGGATGCATCAATACAATTCATAATAAACTTAAAACTATGAATAAGGAATAATCTTTAATCCTGCCAATCGGCAGGATTTTTTATTAATGCCCTCACAAAGACACTAACATACAGGGTGATTAATTTTCTTTAAAATTCAAATATAAATTAAAAAGTTACAGAATAAAAAAGGCAAAACAAAATTGAAAAAAATTATTACTTTATTCTTACTTTTTAATTTAATTTTTGCACATAATTTTGCACTCGCGGATTCATTGATAAATGAAAATTTAAAACATCCGAGATATTATGAAATATTTATAGATTCCGATAAATACGAAAAATTCAACAGAAAAGTTTTTAATTTCAATTTAAAAATGAATAAAATATTTGTTAAAAATCTGCATATTGTTTGGGATACAATATTCCCCGCATTTTTTATTGATGCCGTTAACAGAGCTTACTATAATATTGAATACCCCAAAAGAGTTGTAAGTGCATTATTTCAAAGGGATTTTGATGCAATTAAAAACGAAACAAAAAGATTTATAATTAATACTACAATCGGTGTCGGCGGACTTTTTGACAGTGCATTAAGATTTTTTAATCTTGAAATGTATGATGAAGATATGGAACAGGCATTTGCAAAATGCAAAATAAAAAGCGGAAATTATCTTGTCTTACCTTTTATATCATCAACCAATACAAGAGATATTTTCGGAAGAATACTTGATTTTATACTTACACCGACAACGTATTTTATGGCGCCGGTTGCCGCAGCGATAAAAGCGGCATTATTAATAAACAGAACGGAATTTATCCAGCCCGTTATAAAAATGGTTGAATCAAATTTTGCCGACCCTTATGATATAGCAAGAAAATTTTTCGGAGTTCAAAAGGAAATAAAACTATCAAACTATGACAGGAAAAATGTACTGGAAAAAAACAAAGATGATTTTGATGACGAATTTGAACTAGTCGATAAAAACAATACGCTTGAACATCTTGAGGTAAAAGGTAAAATCGAAAACGAACACAAAATCACAAGCGATATAGGTCAGGAATTAACAGCAGATATTTATCTTTCGGACTTTAAAGCCCAAAATCCCGTGCTTGATTCTATGAGAACCGCTCTTTTTGACATTAAAAACGAAAGCAAATCATTCTGGAAAGAATATTCTTTATGGAATCGCAATTTTAATAAAAAATTAAAAACGGAATTTGTTGAAATTACTCAAAATAAACCAAAATATGCTTTTAAATATCTGCTTCAAAAGAAAAAAGCCTCTCCTCTTGTGATAATATTTCCGTCGGTTGGAGAAGGGATAAACAGTAATCATAGCGCAATTTTGGGTAATATTTTCTATAAAAAAGGTTATAGCATTATTATCTTGGGAAATTATTTTCAATGGGAATTTTTAAAAAGTCTTGATAATGATTACAGAATAGGAAATATAGCGGAAGACATAAAATATATAGATAAGCTTGTAAATAAAGCAATAATAAAGCTATCGTCAAAATACGACAGGGTATTTTTAAGAAGAACCGCAATAGGTACTTCTCTTGGTGCGTATGCCGTACTATTTTTAGGCAATAAGCAATATCAGGACAGTGCAAACAATATCGATAATTTTATTGCCATTTGTCCTCCATATGATTTATTTTATGCAATAGATAAAATGGACAATATAATGTCATCATGGCAAAAATATCCGGGTAATCTTAAAAATAAAATTGCAATAACGACAGCAAAAGTAATGAGAGCATATAAAGAAAAAAATCTCAACAAAGCCGAAATGCTTCCTTTTACAAAATACGAAGCAGAATTAATCAGCGGTTATATTTTTCATCAAAAATTATCCGATATGATTTTTCAAATAGAAAAATCGAAAGGAAATAATTTGAGCGAAAAAGATATCTATGAAAACATTTATACAATTAATTACAAAGATTATATTAGCAAATATTTAACAAGTGACAAAAATGAAGAATTTAAAAAAATGAATAATCTTGACTCCATATCTGATTACCTTATAAATTCGGATAATTACAAAATATATCACAGTCTTGATGATTATTTAATATCAAATTCCCAGCTAAAAAGCTTGAGAGCAAAATGTGAAAATAAATTAAAAATTTTCAGCAACGGCGCACACCTTGGCTTTTTGTACAGAGATGAATTTAAAAACGAACTCAACAACGAAATTGATGAAATTTTAAAATTATATAAACAATAAAGCTTGATAAAATATTTTTGAGTTAATATTAATTTATGGGAAATTTTAAGTGAGGAAACAGATAATGTATAATGTTTATGTTAAAAAACAAGGTTCATACAATCCTGATTTAGTGGGGGAATACAGCAATTTAAACGATGCCGTTAAGCTGGCTGAAGAATTGAAAACAAAAGATGATACAATAAGCTACACAATCGAAGAAACAACAGGACACTTTGACAGTTACGGCGAACCTTTAACAAGCGTGATAAAAAGAGGATAAACCACATTAGTGCTTTATATTTTAAAATATAAAGCACTAAGATTTATATATGAATTAAGTTAAAAAATAATCACAAATCAGCTTTTCTTTTTTCTTAAAGGGACTGTTTAAAACTTCTTTAATTTTCATACTTAAAGAAGGTTTATAGCAAAGTTTCTTATATCTGTCAACAAGAATAGCCTTTTGTACAACAATTTTATTGTATTCTTTAGATTTTTCTTCGTCCTCTTCAATAAAGGGGGCTAACTCTTTCAACATTTTTTTGTAATCTAAAATTTGTTTTTCCAATGATTTTTTGTTGTCGCAACTCATTTTCTTTACTCTATTAATGGGGTAATCACATGCAAATAACTGTTTGCATATTTATAATATCTTATTTAAAAAAAATAAACTCATCCAATGTATGTAATTAATTGATATTCAGCCATTTATAGTATTTTTATAAAAAATAAAAACAACTAAAATGATAGTATGAAACAAAGAGTTTTTGCATATTTACATACACACTGGGACAGAGAATGGTACAGAAATAAAGAAGATTTTAATATACGTCTTTTGGATGTTTTTGATACCGTTATTAATGAACTGACAAATAAAAAAGCTCCCTTTTTCTATTTAGACGGACAGGTTATAGCCCTTTTAGATTATCTTAAATTTCGAAAAGAAAAAAAAGATATAATAATCGATTTAATTAAAAAAAACAGGCTTGCCATTGGTCCTTATTTTGCAAGCATAGACAGCTATCTTGTAAATTTTTGTTCAATGCTGAAAAATCTTGAAATCGGACTCAATATATCAGGTAAATTCGGTCAGAAAGATTTTATCGGATATATGGCGGATATATTCGGAATTTCAAATTCTGCTTTTGAAGCTCTTAAAATAAAAGGTATAGATAAAGCCGTAATATGGAGAGGTGTAAACCCTGAATTAATAAACAATAACTGTAATTTTATAAAAAATAATATTAAAACCGTCTGGCTTGCACAAGGTTATTTCAATGACTTTTTCCATACGGGAAACATTGAGGGAATAAAAAACTATATTGATAAGATTGCAAAATACTCCAAAAACTCAGTATTATTGCCAATAGGGGGAGACCATCTTAATATTTTATGTGACGCAAATTCAAAAATTAAAGCGATAAATAAAGTTTTGGATAATTATGAAATTATTCTCACCAGCCCTTTTGAATATTTTAAAAACAGTAAATTCAATTTCAAAAATCCTCCGCATGAGTTTCTTGATAACTCAAACACTTACATACTTCCCGGTGTTTACAGCGCAAGAATACATCAAAAAATATTAAATAATAAAGCACAAACGCTTTTGACAAGAATTTTAGAACCGATAAATTATTTTGAAAGCAATAAATATTCGGAAAATGTTGAATTTATTTATAAAACACTAATCAAAAATTATGCTCATGACGGCATATACGGATGCTCTACCGATGAAGTTCATAAAGCGGTTGAAGCACGATTTAATAAATGCATTCAATCATCCGAATCAATAATTAAAAATATACTTGCAAACTATAAAAGAAGGAATAATATAACCGGCAAAACAAAGGATAAAATAGAAGTTTTTAATTTGTCAAATTCAAGTAATTCGATTTTTAAAGTAAAAACTCCGTATAAAATAAAAAACTCTCAAATTATATCAAAAGAAAAAGGCTTTCCTGATGATATTTTATTCGATATAAACAAAATTCCCGTAACGGAAGATATAACAACAATATACACATCCTTAATTCAAACGGAAGATATTGATGCCTTCAGTAAAAAAACCGCAAAAATAATTGCCCCGAAAAAAGAAACAAAAATAACAAAAAATTCCATAGAAAACAATTATGTAAAACTTGAAATAAAATCAAACAGCACTACTAAGATATATTTAACCGATAAAAAAACCAAAAAAAGATATATTTTAAAATTGACCGATATTAAAGATAAAGGTGACAGTTATAATTTTGCACCAGACGGAAAAAGAGAAGAACTTTCATTCAAAAATACAAAAATAATATATGACGGAACAATAGAATCAAAACTGCTTATTAATTATAAAGATATAAAACTTTTTGCAAAATTGGATAATAAATCGGAATTTATAAGCTTTGAAGCGGAAATTAAAAATAAAAAGAAAAATCATAAACTTCAAGCCGTTTTTGTATTAAACAAAAATATTACAAACACAATAAGCGACGAAGCCATAGGAATAACGGAAAGAAAAACGGATTACAACTATAATATGCAAAATCATATGCCCGTTAATCGACCATATGAGCTTAAAACAAATTCATACCCCATGCAAAGTTTTGTAACATTTGGTAACTGTTCCGTTATGACAAAAGGACTTAATGAATATGAAATATACAAAAACGAATTAAGAATTTGTCTTTTAAGAGCAACAGGGACTATTTCAAACCCGAAAAATCCCGCAAGAGCAATACCTGCAGGACCGAATTTAAAATGTGAAGATTCACAATACATTAACAAAACAATAAATATCGAATTCGGATTGTTATTTAATAATCATATCGGGGCATATAAAAATATGGATTTGTTTAATGAAATTTATCTCACTGCCGATGGAGTTTTTATAAGAGATGATAATTATAAACTGACAAAAACATTAAATGATTCATATATATACGGGATAAGCCAAAATCAAAAAATAAGCTATAATATTATTAAGAATAAAGTAGTGTATGAAAAAATGGAGAAAAAATTATGATTGAACTCGAACAAGCAATTCAGATTTTTGAAAAATACGAAATAAAAGCAGTATTAGACAATAATAACATGCTTACAATTTCACATTATAAACAGCCTAAAGATACAACATTTGCAGAACTCGGGATAAACGAAGATGAATTAATTCAACATGTTGCAATTTGCGAAGGCAGATTTGATACAACAAAATCTTCTCTTACCACGTTCCCTTTATATGCCGTAAGCGAACTCAGAATGGCAGAAGATACCAAAATTGCAGAATTACCTAACTTAAAAGCTGTTGGAACATTTATTGTAAATAACCATCTTAAAAAAGCACCGAAGTTAAAAACAATCGGTTCTGCCGCCCTTGACGGTTCAATTATAAAATCGCTTCCTAAACTTAAAGAAGCCGGAATACTTACAATTCAAAATTCAAAACTTGAAGAATTACCGTCGCTTGAAAAAGTAGGTAAATTATGCATAATAGATACCCCTGTATCGGATTTAAAAAATCTCGAATACGGTCAGGAAATATTTATATGCTCTACCGATGAAAACAACAAGCTACCGCTTAGCGTATTAAACAGCCTTTCGGAAACGGAAAACTTGTTTATTGCAAACACGGAACTTAAAGCATTACCGAAATTAAAAATAGCTAAAAAAGTTGCCCTTTATAATTGCGAAATAAAGAGTTTTAAAGGCGCTAAAGATACCGAAGTTGAAATACAAAACCATATATCCGACGAAGAGTTGAATGAAAAATTTGATGTATTTACAGATTGGTACAATTCAAGCGTATTAAATAATTCAATGGATTTACTCGGAGGCTTGGCAAGCACTCTGTAATCAATATTTTAAACTTGAAAAAAGACCCGAAATTTCGGGTCTTTTTTGTTAAGAAATGTAAAAAAAGTATATACTTACGCAATAATTAGTATATATTTGTTTTTATTAATATGTAGCAGTTATAGGACATAAAAAGATGGGACAAATCAACGCAGTGCATGAGCGTGAGGATAGCGCCAAGCAAAGCAAAGATTTAAACAATTTTGAAACATGTGAAAAAATTGTTGAAAATCTTATTGAAGATGGAATTACAAAAAATTCAAATCCTCTGGTATGGATATCAAAAGTATCTAAAACCTACAATATCAGCCAGAAAGATGCAACAACCTGTGTTAAACTTGCAATGAAACAGCTTGATGATGCAGTTAAAATCGAAAATACAAGTGAAGTTTTAAACGGGCAAACAGGTTATTTTTGGAAAAACGGCTATAAAACATCGTCTACTTTTGTCAATAAAAATGATGGTATGGATAGCCTATCTTCTCTCGGATGTTACAATAAATTGATTTTTGGAATAAAATAACCTGTTGAGTAAAATATACTCAACAGGTCAAAATATAAGTCATGAAATTAATCTCGTGTCAGCATCTGCTTAATTCCGTCAATTGAAGACAATATTCCCGTTGCTTCGTATGGCATATAAACAACTTTATTGTTTTGTCCTTTTGTAATGTCTTTAAGCGATTCTAAATATTTCATTGCAATCAAATATTTATCTGCTTCACCTTTTTCTCCGAGCGCTTCAATTATTCTTCTTATTGCCTCTTTTTCGGCATCCGCTTCAATTAATCTTGCTTTAGCAAAACCTTCGGCTTTAAGAATTTCCGCTGCTTTAGAACCTTCTGCCTGATTAATGGCAGCTTCTCTGTCACCTTCAGCTTTTAAAATTGCGGATTTTTTCAAACCTTCTGCTTCTAATATTGCAGCACGTCTGTCCCTTTCCGCTTTCATTTGTTTTTCCATAGCTGATTGAATATCGGTCGGAGGAATGATATCCTGAAGCTCAACTCTGTTAACCTTTACACCCCACTTGTTAGTAGCTTCATCCAGAATAGAGCGAAGTTCAACATTAATTTTATCACGTGATACAAGTGTTTCATCCAAATCAAGCTGACCTACAAGATTTCTTAATGTTGTTTGCGTTAATTTTTCTATTGCTTCCGGTAAATTTTGTATTTCATACACTGCCGACTTCGGATCAACAATCTGGAAATAAAGGAGCGCATTAATACTTATTGATACATTATCTTTTGTAATAACGGTCTGGCGGGGGAAATCATAAACTGACTCCCTTAAATCAATTCTTGTTCTTTCTTTAATATAAGAATAGCTTCTTCCGTCAATTCCTTTTTGTGTAACTTTCCAAGCTACACCTCTGGGAGATTCAATAATCGGAATTATATATTTTAAACCCGAGTCAAGCGTTTTTTCATATTTACCAAGTCTTTCAACAATAACAACTTCCGCTTGCTGTACTATAATTACACCTTTAAAAGCAAATAACAGTGCAGCAATAATTAATGCAACTAAAAATAAACCCATAACAATTAATCTACCTTTCTAACTAACATTACTATGCTTTCATTACCTGTAATTTCAACTTTTTGACCGGCTTCAATTTCACTGTCATCAGTTGTTCTTGCCTGCCATCTTTCGTCATATATTGAAATTGCACCGCCGTTTTTATCAATTTTTGAAACAGCGTTTGCGGTTTTTCCTATGTATTTTGCTTCAATTCCGGATTGTTGTTTTTTATCTCTTTCTTTCCTTACAAGCAAAGGACGAATGGTATAAAGGGAAATTATTGATAAAACAGCAAAAGAAAAAGCCAATAAGGAAATATTTGTTGTAAACAATGAAATCACTGCGCAAATAAAAGCCGCAAGCGCAAAATTTAAGAAAAATATTGCAGGAAATATCATTTCAAATATTAAGAATGTAATACCAAGACATAAAATTAATGCCCACATAAACACCTCCATTCAAAGCCTTGTTTACATGAGCATTATATACTAATATTTGATTGATTTCCAGTTTAATTGTATCTGACTCTTAAATTAAAATTAAAAAATCTTTCTATAATGTTTTTTGTTTCTTTAAATGCTTTGTTTTCGGAAGAAAAATCTATTACTTTGCCATCAACGCTGATTTTGGAAAGTTTATCTCCGCAAAACACAGCTTGGATTGCATTTTGCTTTATGGCATCATAACCGTGAAGATAATTGCCGTAATCAAAACTTTCAAAATCATTATCGTTTAATGAATTATTTCCGATGTTTTTTTTCATATCTATATCCTTAAAATTCCACGTGTCGTCAAAAATTCGCTTACTAATATAAAGTATTTTTAATATCGGAAATTTCAGATAGCTTAATAAAATGTAACAATTAAATTATATCAACTACCGTAACTCCGTCTCTGCCCTCATTTTCATCACCATATCTGTATTTAGCCACATAGGGAGAGATTTTTAGGTAGTCATTGACTGCATTTTTCAAAGCACCCGTTCCGAAGCCATGGATTATCATAACCTGATTTAAACCTTTTAAACTTGCTTTATCCAGTTTTTCATCAAGATAGTCAATTGCTTCTTGGACTCTCATACCTCTTAAATCAAGTCTGGATAATAAATTATCTTCATTATCAAAATTAACCTGAATTTTCTTTAAAATCGGCGATATTTTTTTATCGGTATATGCTATATCATGCAGTTTTACTTTGGAGATAATATTTCCAATCCTTATATTAACATTTCCTTTTTTATCGGGCAGACTGTCAAGAATTGCAACCTGATTTAGTTTTTTAATTAAGACATTTTGTCCGATTTTAAGAGAATCAATATTCAAGTCTTTATATTTATCGAGAAGTTTATCATCTTCTTTTGAAAATTCATCACGAACGGCATTTTCAAGCTTGCTTAATCTGTTATAGGAACGCATTGCAACCTTGATGGATTTTTCTTTTCTAATCTCATCAACCGCATCTTTAATTTCATTTCTTGCAATTTCAAGTTCATTTTGGAATTTCTTTTTAAAATTTTCAAGCGATTTTTTCTTTGATTTTTTTATTTCCTGAAGCTTTAAATTTAACTCTTCTTGAATGGCTTTAGTCTGCAAAAGATTATTGTCGGCTTCTTTTTCTTTTTCAATTAAGCTTTGACCTGTCTTTTCCATTTCAAGAAAAATTTTTGAAGAATTTGAATTGTTATCCGAGAGGTATTTTCTTGCGTTTTCAATAATTATTTCGTTTAATCCGAGTTCTTTTGAAATATCTATGGCATTTGATGTGCCCGAAATTCCTATTATTAAACTGTATTGCGGTTTTAATGTTTTTATATCAAACAGCACAGAAGCATTCTCAAACCTTTTGTTTTCATATTTTAAACTTTTTAATTCGCCGAGATGACATGTAACAGCGCAAAGCGCATTGTTGTCAATAATATAATTTAAAATCGCTTTTGAAAGGCTTGCTCCCTCAACAGGATCGGTTCCCGAACCGAGCTCATCCAATATAACAAGAGAATCAGAGGTGATATTATCCAAAATATTTGAGATATTTTTTATATGTGCACCAAATGTTGATATTCCCTGTTCAAGGCTTTGTTCGGTTGAAATATCGCAAAAAATATTTTTAAAAGGATATATCTTAGCTCCAAGAGCAGGAATTTGCATACCTGCTTTTGTCATAAGAACAATCAACCCTAAAGTTTTTATTGCAACCGTCTTCCCGCCTGTATTAGCTCCTGTTATCAGAAGGCAGTCATAATCAATTCCAAGGTTAAAATCATTTTCAACGATATTTTCTTTGATTTCAATAAGAAGAGGATGTTTCATTCCCTGAATTGAAATTATTTTGTCCTCCGCAATATCAGCGCTTACCCCATGGATATGAATTGAATATTTTGCTTTTGCAAAAATTACATCCAAATCAACAAGTAAATTCATATTGGAGATAAGTTCATTTTTAATTAATTTGTATTTATCGCTGAAACTTGAAATTATTCTTTCTATTTCGGCTCTTATTTCAATTTCAATTTGTTTTAATTTATTTGAAAGCGGAATTAACTGCTGTGGTTCAATAAAATAAGTCAGACCCGTTGCGGATACATCATGGATAATTCCCGGAACTTTATTTTTACAGCTTGCTTTAACTTGAAAAACAGGTCTTTCATCCCTCACTGATACAACATTATCTTGAAGATTATTGCAAAAAGATGTATTTTGCAAAAGCAAATCCACGGCATTTTTAAGGTTTTGCTTGTTATCTTTATAAGAAAGTCTTAAGGATTTTAATTTATCCGAAGCATCATCCTTGATATCAAGGTTAGTATCAAAAATATCAAATGTTTCATCTTCAAGATTTTTATCGATATAAAGATTTTGTACAATATTTTTTAATTTCGGCTCTTCGGATTTAATTATAAAATTTCTTGAAAGTCTTGCTGTTTTTAACGCCTGAGCAAGATTAAATATGTCTTCTTTTTCAAGATTAATTTTTTCAAACAGTTTTTTAACATCTGAAATATTGTCAATAGGAATTGAAGATTGTGTATCGTCGATTATTTTTCTTGCTTCTTCAACAAGGGCAAGAGCATATTCGATTTTTTCTTTATTATCAAAAATTTCGAGGTTTAAACAAGCATCATAAGAAAGTCTTGAATTAGTATATTTTGCAAGGCTTTCCAAAACTTTATCAAATTCAAGAGCTTTATGGTGAGGATTCATTTTAATTATAATATCATCTTGCATATTATAATAATATTTTAAAATTATCCAAAAAGCCAGATTAAGGGCAAATTAATTTCCGGACATTTCTTTTAAGAAAATATTAGCCTTGGCTAACAGCGTTTCTCTTGTTGCAATCGGGTCATTTATACTAAAATCTAACTTATTCATTACGGTTGATTCCAGAGTAGGATTAGGTAGCTTTGCTTGTACTAATCTGTCCGCACAATACGCAATTCCGCAAACCGACGGAAGCGAGCTTTGAAGCGGGTCATGGTGATACCTTATACAATTTGTCAAAATTACGGGAAGCTGCCATTTTTTAGAAACGAGAGCACCTAAAATACAGTGATTTGTACCAAATTGCGCATCTTCAACATCTGTTAATTTTAAATTTCCTTGTTCTGCCAGATATTTTACTTTTGAATATTTGAGCGGGTTTTTAGAATTTAAAAGCATTTTACCGATATCATGCAAGAAGCCTATAACAAAAGCATCATCAGGATTGATAATTCTGTATTCTTTTGCAAGACATTCCGCAGCAACCGCACATCTTATTGAATGCTCCCATAATTCACGACTGCCGTTAGCGGTCATCATGGGTTTAAGTGCAAGGCTCATTATAATATTTTTTGCTTTCATCATACCAAGTATGACAAGTGCTTTTTGAATTGAAGTTATCTGCTGTCTGAAACCGTAAAAAGCAGAGTTTACAAGACTCAATGTCTTTGCCATTATAGCCTGATCTATCTGCATAATCTTAGAAAGCTCGGCAATACCTGTTGCCGGATTTTTAATAACACTCAAAGCTTTCACCATTACATTAGGCATCGGCGGAATATCTTTAAATTCCGCAACAAGCTGTTGTGCATCAAGTTTATTAGGATTATTGTTCATCATAATTTTACACCTGCAAATGTTTTTTGATACTTAAAAAACTGCCTATTGAACCAAAGGCTACACCTAAAGTAAGTACACTAAATAATACGATAAATTGTGCCCATGAATCAATCGGAATCATAAAAAATTCATGCATTTTTATGATATTACTTTGAACAAAATTAATCGGAATAATTGCAACCAAAGCTCCCAAGAATCCATATATAGCACCTTGCAGAACGAGAGGGGTTTTTATATACCAATTGGATACGCCCATCAAACGCATTATTTCTATCTCCTCTTTTCTTGATTGAATGACAAGTTCTATTGTATTATTTATTATTGCAATCGTAAGTATACATACTATAAACACAAATACAAGAGTGGCGGTATTTATGACGGCATTAATCATCTCAAATTTTTCAACAAGCTCCTTTGCATAACTTGTATCATTTATCCCATTTATGCTTTTAAGTTTATCCATTACTACCGTGATATTTTTGGTATCGTCCAATTTAATGTGCAATGTATCAGGCAGAGGGTTTGAAATATCCGGAACATCGATTTCTTTTTTCAATTCAGCCCAAGATATATCTTTGGGTATAAAAGTTACTTTATCAACATGCTCAAGAGCTTTTACTCTTGATATAGTATCATTATTGTCAGCTTCAGGGCTGAGATATGCACTGATTTCAAGGGCAGAGCCCATTGAGTTTACAAAAGAATTAACCGCAAGTGTTAACCTGAAAATTGAGCCGAAAATCGTAAGGATAGCAGCAATAGTTGTAACTATTGCTATATTTACAAGCCCTGTTTGCACAATGCCTTTTATTGTTTCAATAATTATTCTGTATGTAATTCTTATTTCGGTCATCCAGTCTTTAGGGATGCGCGATTTAACTTTCTGTTTCAAACTCTGACTTTTTATCTTCTTAATCATAAGTTCCCGCTTCCATATCCCTGACAATTTGACCGTGTTCAAGCGTAATTACTCTTTTTCTGAAGTAATTAACCATGTTTTGATCATGTGTTGAAACTAAAATCGTTATACCCCTGTGGTTAACCTGTTCCAATATCTGCATAACTTCAAGAGAGTTTTTTGGGTCAAGATTTCCTGTGGGTTCATCGGCAATTAATAGCGGCGGTCCGTTAACTATTGCTCTTGCAATTGAAACTCTTTGCTGTTCACCGCCGGATAGTTCTGTCGGTTTTGAACGATATTTATCTTCAAGACCAACAACTTTTAAAGCCCCCATTACACGGGATTCTATTTCCTTTGACGATATACCCATTGTTCTTATAACGTATGCAATATTGTCATATACCGTATGGTTTTGAAGAAGTTTATAATCTTGAAATACTATACCCATACAGCGTCTTAAGCTCGGAATTTTACTCGGGGAAAGGTTGCCTATATCAATTCCTGCGACATACACCTTTCCTCTTGTCGGACGTTCTTCGAGGTAAAGCATTTTCATTAGGGTTGATTTACCCGCACCCGATGAGCCTACAAGAAAAACAAATTCTCCGGGGTTAATATCCAAGCTTACGCTTCTTAATGCATATTTATTTTTATATTGTTTAACTACATCTCTAAGTTTTATCATTTTACATCCATGAATTTAATTACTTTTTCGTATATTTTTTTGTCGGTAAGACCGTAAAAATCCATTAACTGTCTTTGTTCGCCCGATTGCCCGAAAGTATCCTTTATGCCTATCCTGTATATTTTGGACGGTGCATACTGTCCCAATGTTTCACATACCGTAGAGCCTAATCCGCCGATTATACTGTGATTTTCGACAACAACCACACGTTTTGTCTTTAATGCACTTTCCTTTAAAATATTATGATGGAATGGTTTTACCACGGGGCAATGTATAACATCCGTTTCAATTCCGACATCATGAAGCTTTTTAGCGGCTTCCATAACTTCCCACAAAGTTTCACCGTTTGAAACTATTGTTAAATCTTTGCCGTCTCTGATTTTAAGAGCAGCGCCGGGATTAAATTTGTATTTTTCAGGGTCAAAAATTGTTTTAAGATTTGTTCTCGGTATTCTGATATACATAGGACCGGGGGTATTTGCGGCATATTTTATAACTTCTTTAACCTCGGTGCAATCAGCGGGAATAATTACTCTAATATCAGGAATTGAGCGCATATATGATATATCTTCAAGAGCCTGATGAGAAGCACCGTCCTCTCCTACCGTTATTCCGCCATGGGTTGCAACGATTTTAACATTAAGTTTTGAATAGCAAATCGTATTTCTGATTTGATCAAGACATCTTGCTGTTGCAAACATGGCAAACGTACTTGCAAACACGGTTTTTCCCTCATATGCAAGACCTGCTGCCGTTCCCATCATGTCCTGTTCGGCTATTCCGCAATTAAAAAATCTGTCCGGATATGCTTTAGCAAACTTACAGGTTTGTGTTGAACAGGATAAATCCGCATCTAAAACAACTATATCAGGGTTTACCGCACCGAGTTCAACGAGTGTTTCGCCGTATACATTTCTTGGAGATTTAACCTCATTTGTTTTACTTAGCATTTAATTCCTCCAGTGCGAGTTTAAGTTCATCATCCTTGGGTGCTTTTCCATGCCAGCCGGCATTGTTTTCCATAAACGAAACACCCTTTCCTTTAATAGTATTTGCTATTATTGCACATAGTTTGTTTGATTTTTTGGCTTCAATTAAAGTTTTTTCAATTTCGTCGTAATTATGACCATCTATTGAATAAACTTTAAATCCGAATGCTTCAAGCTTTTTATCGAGAGGTTCAAGTGTTTTGACATCCTGAACTTTACCGTCAATTTGAAGATTATTTTTGTCTATAATCACAATTAAATTATCAAGTTTTTTGGCATTAGCATTCATTAAGCTTTCCCAAACACTGCCCTCTTGCATTTCGCCGTCGCCCATAAGTACAAAAACTTTTGATTTGATTTTATCAAGTCTTAAAGCTAATGCTATTCCGACACCTATTGATAAACCCTGTCCGAGAGAACCGGTTGAAACCTCAATCCCCGGAAGCTGTGTTCTTGAACTCGGATGTCCCTGAAGTTTAGAGCCGAGCATTCTAAAACCCATAAGAAGTTTTTCCGGAAAAAACCCGAAATAGGATAATGTTGCATACAAAGCAGTGCTTGCATGTCCTTTGGATAGAATGAATCTGTCCCTTTCTTTAAAACTGGGAGATTTATCCCATTCTTTGGGGATGTTTAAAACTTTTTTATATAATACGGCAAGTATATCGACAGATGATAATGCTCCGCCCGGATGTCCGGATTTTGCATTATGTATCATTTTTAATACGTCCGCTCTTATTTTATTTGTAATCTTTTTCAAAATATTAATCCTTACTAGTATCCATTATACACTTTATTAAAAATATTGGCAAAAGAGGAAAAATCCTTTTAAATCTTTCAGGCTGAAGAATAGTCCTGTACAGCCATTCCAGTCCGAGTTTTCTGAAGATTATAGGGGATTCTTTAATCACCCCCGAGAATACATCAAAGCTTCCGCCGATACCAATCATAGCACATCCTGACAACTCTTTTTTTGCTTTCACGATAAATTCTTCCTGTTTCGGCGAGCCTAATCCGAGAAGAAGAATTTGAGGCTCTACGCTTTTTAATTCTTCTATAATTTCCTCGTCATCTTTAAAATAGCCGTTTCTTGAATAAACAACATTTAAATTCGGGTATTTATTTAAAATGTTTTCTTTTGCCTTTTGAATAATTTCTTCTTTAGCACCTACAAGAGCTGTTTTATATCCGTTTTCCGATGCAAGTTTAAGAAGCTTTCTTGAAAAATCTATTCCCCGTGTTCTCTTTTGATTTGCTCCTTTTAATTTGAGTGCAATTTCAACTCCTATGCCATCCGGAATATTTAAATCCGAATTTCTTAATATTTCAAAAAATTCGGCATTTTTTTGAGCATTCATAATCATTTCGGGGTTTATTGTAATTATATGAAAGTTTTGATTGTTTTTAAGGGCATTGTCCGTATTTTTCAAGGCTTCATCCGTATCAATGAGAGCAACGGGACATTTTAAAACGGTGATATTTCTCTTTTCCATATTCAAATTCTAACATAAAAAATGAAAATATAAATAATAATATGTTTGACTATATTTTTTTTGTTTATTAAAATCAAACTAGGAAGATATGAATAATTAAGGATTTTTTTATATGAACAGGTGTGTAGCAGTTACCGGATGCGGTCTTTGGGGAAGAAATATCGTAAGAAATTTTTATAATTTAAACGCACTTCATACGGTATGTGATTTGGACAGCGATAACATTAAAATGATTAACGAGCTTTATCCGGATATAAATACAACAAAAGATTTTAGCGAGGTTTTAAAAAATCCCGAAATAAAGGCGGTATGCGTTGTAACTCCGAGTCATACACATTTTAAAATCGTAAAAGAAGCACTTCTGGCAAAAAAACATGTTTATGTTGAAAAACCTATTTCAACATCATCTGCCGAGGCACTTGAATTAAAGGAATTGGCGGAAAAAATGGACGTTAAGCTTCTGGTCGGTCATCTTTTGCTTTATCACCCCGCCGTTAACAGATTAAAAATGCTGATTGCAGAGGGCGTTTTAGGCAAAATTAAATATGTACAATCCGACAGATTAAACATTAACTATTTTAAAAATGACAGAAGTGTTATGTGGGATTTAGCTCCGCATGATGTATCAATGATTGCCCATATAACGGGAAAAGCTCCGCTTAGAGTTTTGAATGCAGCAGGAGCTTGCTGTGAATTTGATAATATTTGCGATATTACCCATCTTACAATTGAGTTTGAAGACGGTATTATAGGACAGGTTTCAGACAGCTGGATACATCCGCAAAAAAGAGTTACACTGCTTGTAAGAGGGGAAAAGTCTACAGCAATACTTGACGATACTCTTCAAGAAGGTAAATTAAAAGTATATGATAATAAAAAAGGCTCTCAAAACGAAATAGAAGTTTTTGACTACCTTGAAATCGAGCCTTTAAAACTTGAATGCCAGCACTTTTTAAATTGTATAGAAAATGATAAAACCCCCCGCTCAGACGGAGAAAACGGCTATATGATAGTTAAAATATTGGAAAGTGCCGAAAATATGATGATAGGATGCAAAAAAGAGCTTCTTGATAATCACGAATTTAAACTTTCGCGCTCAAAAGCAATAGTTTAACTAGCGGGTAGCAGTTCCTTTGTAGTATTTGGCACTTATTATATGTTTCGGATTACCTGCGGCTGCCCCGTTTGAACCGATAAAAATGTAGTATCTGTCATTTGTAAGGCTCGGAATGTATTGTTCTTTTGCGTAATCCTGCAAGGTTTCAAGTGTATTCGGGTTGTTGTATAATCCGTTAGTATCAACAATAACAGCAAAACAAGATGCCTCAACGGCTTTATCCAGAGTTTTTAAGGCATTTATATTTAAAACTTCAAGACACTTTGCTTTATCAGGCAAAATTACGCTATATGCAAGATTATCATCGGTTACAAACCAGAAACTCGAAGTTGAAGAAATTTCAACAGGAGGCGAAATTGAAACAGGGTCTTTCGCACCTGCCGTTAAACCGCCTTTAAATTGTAATGATGCGTATATTTCGCTTTTTTTATCGGGATTGGCATCAGCATATAGTTCTTTAACACTCAAAGTTTCTATAAGATATTTTGAAAACTTTTCCGCATGATCTTTTGTCGGCATAACATAATTAAAAGGAATGGTAAAATACATATCCGCCGCCTTGGATATCGTCATAAATCCTTTATTAAAGCCCTCTATATATTTCTTCTCTGCAGCATTTCCCGTAAATGTCGGAAGTGAAATTATTGCAAGCGCACCGATTACAAACATTGTAACCATAACTTCAGCAAGTGAAAAACCGAAATTTTTATTCATAATTTATCCTTAATACTTCTTAAATACTAAAGTATTAGTGCTTAGGTGTCAAATAAATTCAAAACGATTATTTTTGTTATATAATTTTTTTATGAAAAATTTAGAGCACATAAGAAATTTTAGCATAATAGCACATATTGACCACGGCAAATCAACTCTTGCCGACAGGCTTTTGGAAAAAACAGGAACCATAGCGAAGCGTGATATGCAGGACCAGCTTTTAGATACTATGGATATTGAACGTGAACGTGGCATTACGATTAAGCTTAATGCCGCAAAAATGAATTATAAAGCTGCTGACGGTAAGAATTATATTTTAAATCTAATTGACACTCCGGGACACGTTGATTTTTCTTATGAAGTTTCACGCTCTCTTGCAGCCTGCGAAGGTGCTCTGCTGATAGTTGATGCTACTCAAGGAGTTGAAGCTCAAACTTTAGCAAATGTATATCTTGCAATGGAACAAAATCTTGAAATAATACCTGTTATTAATAAAATTGATTTACCTTCGGCTGATGTTGAAAGAGTAAAAAAAGAAATTGAAGATGTACTCGGAATTGATTCAAGTATAGCAATTCCTGTCAGTGCTAAAACAGGCGAGGGTATAGAAGAGGTGCTTGAAGCAATTATAAAATATATTCCCTCTCCGCTTGATACATCCGATAAACCTTTAAGGGCGCTTGTTTTTGATAGCGCATATGACGCTTATCTTGGTACAATATGCTTTTTTAAGGTAGTAGACGGCAGTATCAGACTCGGTGATAAGATTAAATTTATGGCAACTGGAAAAGAGTTTGAAGTTGTTGAACTCGGGTTTTTAAACCCCAACAGAAATCCTGTTCAAGAATTAAAAACTGGCGAAGTTGGGTATTTTGCAGGTTCAATTAAAGAAATAACAAGATTTGTCGGCGATACCATAACCCATGTTGAAAATCCCGCATCAGAACCCCTTGAAGGATATAAAGAAGCAAAACCCATGGTATTTTCAGGACTTTATCCCGTTAATAACGAAGATTACCACGAATTAAAAGAATCCTTGGAAAAGCTTAAACTTTCGGACAGCTCCATAACATATGAACCCGAAACATCAAATGCTCTTGGTTTTGGTTTCAGATGCGGATTTTTAGGTATGCTTCATATGGAAATTGCTCAGGAGCGCCTTGAAAGAGAATATGACTTATCTTTAATAACAACAGCACCGTCTGTTATATACAGAGTCTATAAAACAGACGGAAGTATGGTTGAAATAGATAACCCCGCAGAGCTTCCGGCACCTCAATACAGGGATTATATAGAAGAACCTTATGTAAGAGTTAATGTTTTTACTCCTAATGACTATGTCGGAACGTTAATGGAATTATGTCAGGATAAACGGGGAATATTTGTTAATATGCATTATATTGACGATATCAGGGTTAATCTTGAATATCAAATCCCATTATCCGAAGTAATTACGGATTTTTACGACCAGCTAAAATCCCGCTCAAAAGGTTATGCGTCTTTAGATTATGAATTTTCGGATTACAAACGCTCCGACCTTGTTAAAATGGATATACTGCTTGCAAATGAACCGGTTGACGCCCTGTCTGTTATTTGCCATAAGGATAGTGCTTATAATATAGGTCAAAAATTAACTTCAAAATTAAAAGAAATTATTCCACGACAGCTTTTTGAAGTGGCAATTCAGGCTGCTGTAGGCGGAAGAGTCATAGCAAGAACAAATATTAAAGCTTTAAGAAAATCCGTTCTTGATAAATGCTATGGCGGTGATATTTCAAGAAAAAGAAAACTTCTGGAAAAGCAAAAACGGGGCAAAAAACGTATGAAATCCGTAGGACGCGTCGAAATTCCGCAGGAAGCATTTATGGCTGTGTTATCTTTAAACGAAGAATAAAAAAAGAGGCTGACTGTTGTCAACCTCTTTAAAAGTAAATAAAGTAATTTAAGAAGCAAATTCTGTTTTATTTTTAAGCAAAAGTTTTAAATGTTTTATCAACGTTATCTTTAATAACTTTTTCAATTGATTCGATTTCTGTAGTTACTGCTGTACGTTGCGTTTCGATATTATCCAATTCAAGTTCGAGTTTTTTATCCTGAGCTTGTATTTGTGTTTGTAATCTGTCATATTTTGCTTTTGCAGCATCATCATCATCTGAGTAATATCTGTCGTATATGTTTGAGGTTGAATCCCAGGAAGTATTTCTCCATTCAAATTCGCCCGAATCTTCATTTTTCTTACCCGTTTGAAGAGAATATTTGCCGTTTCTTAAGCAATCCTGTAAGTAATTAGGACCTGATGTTTTTCCTGCTGCATCTGTTGTACCAAGGGTTAAACTCTTATCTACAACATATGTATTTATAACTTTACCGGATTTATCATACAATCTATATTTACCGTCTTCGCCTTTTTTAAGTGAATTTTGACCATAACTTTCGGTAGTTGTTACCGTTCTTGTTCCTTTTACTTTTGATATATCCGATACAAGAGTAGCTTTAGCATCAGCTATTGCGGGTTTATCTGTTAATTCATTTTCTGTTGCTTTTTTACCTGTTGAAGCGTGATAATATTCTTTTTCACCTTTGGAATTAGTTATTATAACATATCCGTTAGCTGAATCAATATCAACTTCAAGCTGTTCTTTGTTTGTCTTGTCAAAATAATCTTTTAATTCACCTTTAGCTTCCGCATAAAGTGCTGCTTCGCCTGCGTTTTCTTTTGAATCTTCGCCGTCTACACCTTTTGATTCGATTAAGTTTTGCAATTCATAAAATCCTGTTTCAACGCCGTTTTTATCTAAATGTTTTGTTGCGGAAACGTCATTGTATTCTTTTGTTTCTGTTTTTGTATTCGGAATTTCAGATTCGCTTGCAACAACGATAGCACCTTCGGTATCAATTAATCTGTAATTTACGTTACTTCTTAAATCGTTGTCTGCAAATTTTCCTGCCACAACACCGCTTTGTTCAGAACTTAAGCTCCATGTACCGCTCATTAATGTGTTGTAAGTAAGGTTTTTTGTGATTCTTTGTTGATCATTATCAGAAACATTGGCTGAATGATCGTACAAATTAATCGTCATTTGTCTGTTTGAAGTTGCTTCTTCATAATCTGAAGCTACTTCTTCAAGTTGTTGAGATAAAAGTAATCTCTTTTGTGAAATTTGTTGTGCTCTGAACTCAAGGTCATCTTTCCTTGCCGTGAGTAGAAGCATTCTTCCTTGGCTTGCCGATAGTCCCATTTTTTACCACCTTTGCTTTCTTAAATTATTTACCTTTGCAGATTTCAGTTGCCTTAACCTCCATCTGTAATTTCAATTCCACAAAGCAAAGACCTGATAACATTTAAAGGTTATTTATCTTAACAATTATTTACAAAATATGTTATATAAGCGTTATTGCTTAGTTTTAGCCATTAAATACGCTTCTATAAATCCGTCAATATATCCGTTTAAAACTTCATCCACATTTGCGGTTTCAAAACCTGTTCGATGGTCTTTTACAAGTTTATAAGGGTGAAAAACATAACTTCTTATTTGAGAGCCGAAATTTACATCCATAACTTCGCCCTTTAATTGTCCCATTTTTTTCTCATATTCAAGCTGGCGCAAAAGAAGTAGTCTCGATGCCAGCATTTGAAGCGCAGTTTCTTTATTTTGAAGCTGGGAACGCTGCTGTTGACATTTAACAACAATACCTGTCGGCAAGTGCTTTATTCTTACAGCCGTTTCAACTTTGTTAACGTTTTGACCGCCCGCACCGCCCGAGCGCATTGTATCAACTTCGATATCTTCGGGTCGAATTTCAATTTCGGATTCAATATTATCTATAACGGGAGAAACTTCTAAAGATGCAAAGCTCGTCTGCCTTTTACCATTAGCATTAAAGGGGGAAATTCTGACGAGTCTGTGTACTCCTCTTTCGGCTCTTGCATATCCGTATGCATATAAGCCCGAAACTTTTATTGTAGCCGATTTTATCCCCGCTTCATCTCCGTCGGATTTATCGAGAAGTTCAACCGAATAGTTTTTTAACTGAGCCCATCTTGTATACATTCTGAATAATATATCAGTCCAATCCTGCGCATCAGTTCCGCCCGCACCTGCCGTAAGTGTTAAGATTGCATCATTTTTATCATATTGACCGCTTAAAGTATTTTCAAGGTTAAATGTATTAAATTCTTTTTCAAGCTTTTTTATATTTTCGCCTGCTTCATTTAATATTGTTTCATCACTAAATTCAAAAGATGTTTCAATGTCTTCTAACGTTCTGTTCCAATTTTCAAACTTTTCAAGTTTTTGTTTAATCTCTTTTTGTTTTTTTAGATACAGAGAGGATTCTTTTTGATTTTGCCAGATACTTTCGTCTTTTAATTTTATATCGATATCGGTTAATTCTCTATTTAAAGCTTTCGGGTCAAAGACACCTTTCTATTAAACCAAAATCCTCTTTTAGTTTAATAAATTTTTGTTTTAATTCATCAATTAATAAATTATCCGCCATAAAGTTATTTTACTACAAATAATTTACTATATTTTAAATTTCTGATAAAATTATTAAGGCAAAAAAAGGATTGATTATGAATAGCACGGATAACAAAATTGATTTAATTAAAAACGCAATAAGAACGGTTCCCGATTTTCCAAAAAAAGGAATTTTATTTAGAGATATTACCACTCTTATAAAAAATCCGGAAACATTAAAGCTTGCAATTGACGTGTTATACGATATTTTTAAGGATGAGGAAATAGACTATATTGCAGGAATAGAATCCAGAGGATTTATATTCGGCATGCCTTTGGCATATAAATTAAATTGCGGATTTATTCCCGTAAGAAAACCAAATAAGCTCCCCTGTGAAACAATATCGGAAGAATATGACCTTGAATACGGTTCGGATAAGATAGAAATTCATAAAGATGCTCTTAAAAAATCGGACAGGGTATTGATAGTTGACGATTTACTTGCAACCGGCGGTACTGCAAATGCAGCGATAAAGCTTATTTCTAAAGTTGCTGTTGTTAAAGGTGTTGCTTTTGTAATTGAACTTGAAGATTTAAAAGGCAGGGATAAATTCCCCTCGGGCTTAAAAGTTGTAAGCCTTGCAAAATATTAACATGAATATTTAAAATGCCGTATCTTCAATTGCATTAGTCCTTGCAATAGCCAAAAAATAATAACTGCATTTATAGTATTAAAGCAAGAATCATCAAAATAATCGAACCGAGTTGAAATCCGGTTGAAGTATATTTTTGTATTTTATTTGCTTCGTATAATTTTGCCGTTTGTTTGGCGTTCGCTGCGGCTTGAAGCCTTTGAAGCCTCAAATATTCGTCATCCGATGAAAAATCTCTTTGAAAAATCTTTCTTTCAAGTCTATTTAACCTCAAACCTACGGGGTCTTGGGAAAATGTTTTTGAAAAAAGAGTTGTTTCAAGCCCTGCCAGTTGTATATGGATATCGGAATTTTCATATCTTCCTTGCGAATTCATATACGGCTCAACGGTTTCTGTAGGGTTATAAGGTTTTTGAGTATAATAAGCCGGATTGTTTTGAGATAACATATCTTTTCTTATGTATGCTTTTAATCTATCCGTTCTGGATGCAAGATTTCCGTCCTGTTTTGAGCCAAATATCTTTTTTTCAAGCCTTTCAAGCCTTTTGTATATATTTTCTTTTTCGTATGTTGAAGAAAATATTTGATATTCAAGAGCATCAATTTGGGGGTAATTTATGCCTTCTTCTTCTTTCGCTTCAGCTAATTCATAGCCTTGCTTTAAGCTGTCTTCAAAACTTTCAAACCCCATCGCATCGTTAATTTTCTTAATTCTTTCTTCTTTGGTTGATTTTTGAAATGTTGTTCCGAATATATTTTTTTCAATTCTTGAGAGTCTTTTTTGTGTATCATCTTTTAAATACTCAAATCCCCATATTGATTTTTCAATTTTTGAAATTTGAATATCGCAATTATCCAAAGCCGGGGTGCAAACGTTAAAGCTAAGGAATAAAAGAGTTACAAAACATATTATTTTTTGTCTGTCTATTTTCATATTGCTATTATATCAACACTTCTTTATTTTTTTCTTAGATACAAGTATTAGAATTAAAGTATTAGTTTTTATATTTTTTGTGTTGAAAATTCTTCCGTCAAACTCTCGGTTAAACCAACCAGAGCTTTTTTATAACTTTCACATTTTGTTTTTGTCTTTGCTTCAAACCTCAAAGTAAATACAGGCTCGGTATTACTTTGTCTTATCAGCGCAAAGCCGTCTTCAAAAATTATTCTTAATCCATCCAGTGTAATTATTTCTTTAATTTTTGAATTAAAGAGGGTGTCATCAATTTTTTCTTTTAATGCTACAAGAACTTTCTTCTTTACCTCATTTGGACACTTTAGCCTTACTTCATCAGACAAATATACCTTATTGAACTCCTGAAGCATATCGTTTAACTTAAATTCAGGATTGTTGTATTTGTTTTTTGCAATAATTTCAATTAGCCTGCATCCGGCATATATAGCATCGTCATAGCCGTAATATCTGTCTTTGAAGAATGTATGACCTGACATTTCGCCCGCAAGCAAAGCACCCGTTTCTTTCATTTTGGATTTAATGTAGCCGTGCCCTGTTTTTGTCATAATGGCTTGTCCGCCGAGTTTGTCTATTGTGTCATATAAAACCTGCGAACATTTAACTTCGGAAACTATTATTGGTTTTTCTCCGTGTATTTTAAGAGAATTAATTAAATCTTTTGCATAAATTAACAGCAATTTGTCCCCTGTTAATATCTCTCCGTCGGACAATACAACGCCTATTCTATCGGAATCACCGTCAAACGCTATTCCGATGTCCGCTTTAGAATTAATAACTTCTTTTTTCAGCTTGTCAAGCGTCTTTAAGTCTGACGGATTGGGGTGATGATTCGGGAAATTCCCATCAGGCTCCGAAAACAGTTCTACAACTTCACATCCTAAATCTCTGTATAGTTCAGGGGCAACTATACCGCCCGTGGCATTTGCACTGTCAACCACAACTTTAATTCCCGAGCCCAATCTTCCAAACATGTTGAATATTTTACTTTGATATTCAGGGACTATATCAAACTGCTTATTAAAACCGGAGATAATTTGTCTGTATGTCGTGTTTTGGGAATAGAGTTCTTCGGTTATTCTTTTTACTTCTTTAATTTGAGCTTCATTTAAACTTTGATGATTAAATGTCATTTTTAATCCGTTATATTCAGGCGGATTATGAGAAGCCGTTACAATTAATGCCCCTGTAACTTTTTTTCCTTCAGTGATTTCACTATCTATTTTTGCAAATTCGGAAAAATACCCCAGAGGCGTCGGAGCAAGCCCCAAATCAAGAATATTGGCACCTGCTGATGTAATCCCTTGTATTATTGCTCTTTTTAATTCGGGAGAATGATTTCTGGCATCGCAGCATACCGTAAATAATAAATCTCTGACTGTTTTTTCGGGATTATTTTTTTTGATTTCATTTAAAACAAAGCTGACATAGCCTTTTGCGGCATAAAAAAATATTTCCGAATTTATATCAACGGGGAAAATTCCCCTTATATCATTTTTGCCGAATGCATTAGTGTTTATACCGCTATCCATTGGTACTCTCCTTAAACAGTCAATTTAAGAGAATTATACAATAAAAATTTAAAAGTAGCATTTTTTTTAAATTAATTGTATAATTCACTTATGGAAGAAAAAATCGAAATAACAAAAGCACAATTTGAGGAACTTTTAAGGCTATCTGATATTGAAATAGCCGCAGGTACACAGGAAGATGCCGGAGAACTTTTTTCAAGAGCACTAATCACACTTGAAAAAAAATTAAATTACTTTAGTTTTCCTTTAAGTTTTTTTACTGCAGAAACCACAAATGTTTTAATTGTCGATGACACTGAATTATCAATATTTCAATTATCAACAATGCTTCAAAAAATCGGCATGAATGTTTATGTTGCAAGAAGCAAAGAAGAAGCATATGCTGAATTTAAAAAGAAAAATTTTGATTTTCTGATACTTGATTTATATTTGCCTGATTATACAGACGGTTTTGATTTGATTAATGAAGCAAACAGAATTAAAAACGAAGAAAATCGTGACTTCAAAATTATTGCAATATCAGGCACTGATAATCCAAAAGTAATACAGGAAGCATATAAGCTCCAGATTGATGAATTTATTTCAAAAGCTCCGAGATGGCATGAAAAAGTTCTTAAATTTATTTCAAATGTTTCGGATAAGATTACAAACGAAGAATATACAAGATATTTCATTAACGACAATATTTGTGCCTTAACTTTATATAAGGTTAACAATGAAAATTATGTTAATAAAATCGTCAAAGAAGTCAATGCAAATGTCCTTACAGGAAAATATAACGTAATTTTCAACATGGAACACATTAAAATATTTTCCGATAAATATACAAAGCTGTTTTCGGAAGTTTATAAAGCAACAAGTGCAAAAGACGGTATTTTTGTATTGGTTAAACCGTGCGAAGATATTGTTAAAGCTTTAGAGTATGTATTCTTAAATGATTCAATAAGAATATTTGACACTATTGAAGAAGCTGTCGAATATATAGAAATGAACAGTTTTGCTTAAACTTCTTTGATAATGCTTTCAAGTTCGAGGATATTAAATGAATATCCCGTATAGTCTGCTATGTACTTTTTAATCTTGGTTTCATCTTTTTGAGTTGTAACGAATGTTGAAGTATTATTTTTGTTTGCAAGTTTAATCAGATGTTCTATATCGTTTTTTGTATATTTATGGTGGTCTGAAAAACTGTAAGTTATAACCTCGTAATATGATTTTAAAAAATTATAAAATTGAACAGGTTGACCAATTGCACAAAATGCTACAACTTTAGATTTTTCTTCATTATTTATTTTAACTTCGGCATTAGTCAATGAATTATATATTCTTTTCGGTTTCATTTCACAAACATACATTTTTTTGGAATATGTTTTAAATTCATTAATTGAAGCACCGATATCAACATCGTCTTTATTAACAATATATATTTCATCACATCTTTTAACCTCTTCCCTGTCCTCTCTTAAAGGTCCAAAAGGAAGCATATGACCGTTTCCGAATTTCATCTTAGAATCAAAAACAAGTATTGTTTTATCTTTTTTTACTTTTCTGTTTGAAAATCCGTCATCCATAATAATAATTTCGGAATTATATTTTTCAATTGCGGTTTTGCAAGCTTTATATCTGTCTTTGCATATAATTACAACCGTATTGTTCCCGACTTTTTTTGCCGTTTCAAAGGGTTCATCCCCGCATATCGTACCGTTTTGAAATTTAATTCCGTCAAAATCTTTAATAATTTGTGGAATTTTTGTATTTAATTTTGAACCGTACCCCCTTGAAATTACGGCAACTTTTTTATCTTTAGAATATTCATTTGCAAGTTTTATTGTTATAGGTGTTTTTCCAACCCCGCCAGTTGTAAGATTACCGACGCATATCACATAAGCATCTACTCTTTTTTCTTTTAAAATACCTTTTTTGTATAAAAGATTTTTTAAAGATATTGCGTTTCCGTAAAAAAATTCACCCGTATAAAGACACAATTTAAGTACAATATTAGGCTTTACTCTTGAATAATGAATATCCTGAAAATATGTTTTCAAATTAAACTTCATAACTAAAACATCAATCTGAACAGTAAAAATCTCTTGTTTAATTTTTCGGAGAATTTTTTAACATTTCTCGTAATTGTCAAAACATCTTTAACCGTTGATTTTAGTTTAAGTTTTTCTCCGTCTTCAAGTTTATTGTAATCATCCATTAATTCCGACAATCTTGAAGTTATGTTTGTTAAATTACCGATTATTACCGTTATATCTTCTTTTAGTTTTTCGTCTTTTGTATATTCATTTACATAGTTTGTTATGTCATTCATGTTTCTTATAGTTTCATTTGTATTGGATATTATTTCTTCCGTTTGCGGGTCTTCAAGTATTTTGTTTATATTATCAGACATTCTTCCGACGGATTTTATGCTTGCCATAACATCATTTTTAAGAGTTTCATCAGACACAATATGATTTAAGTTGTCGGATAGTTTTGTTAAGCTTGCAACAAGACTTTCCGACTGATTTATCAAACTGTTTATATCTTTTCTGCTTGAATCTATCAACAATGAAGCCTTATCAAGAGTAGTATTGGCATTTGCAGTAAGTACTCTTATGTTATCAATTGAGGTCTTTAAGTCGCCTATAAAATCATCGGATAATATTTCGGTTACTTTATCATTTGTTTCAAGCATTGCTTTTGTTGCTCTGAAACCTAAATCCATAAAATCTGATAATCTTACGGGTTCAACTATTGTATATTTTAAATCTGCTTTCGGGGTTTTTAAAATTTCTCCGTCTATCATTTCAAGATAAATTTTATTATTCTTAATCTGCACTTCAACGGAATCTTTTCCGATAACCAGCCCCGGAAGATTTATAATATACCAAACTTTTAGAATATTTTTTGATTTATACTTCTGCTTATATGCATAAGGAAGCTGAGAAAGGTCTAATTCTTCGGTTTTGATAATTTTACCGACTTCTTTTTCTCCCTCGGATAAAATCATATAAACCGAACTGTTCTCTTTAATATCAGGTTTTGCTTTTTTAATTTCGTAATATGTTATCTGCGGTTTCGGAGGAGTTACTTCCAAAAATTGTTCTCCGATTATACCTGATTGCTGGATGGATATTTGAGAAGCAGGCGGTATTTTAACCCCTTTTTCGGTTATGACAAATCTTAAATTAACATAGCTGTCTTCACCTTTTATAACAGGTGTAATATCTTCTATCTGCCCTATTCTAAGTCCCATCATTTGAACGGCGGACCCTGCTCTTATTCCGTTAACATCGTTAAAAGCAAGATTTATCCTTTCTCCGCCGGATAAACTTCTTCCTTTAACCCACAGCACGGTAAATACCAATATTCCTATTGCGCTTAAGGTTAAAATTCCTACTTTTACCGAAGAACCGTATTTTTCACTGTTTTTCATTTATTCTACCTTTTATTTATTTGCAATATTCATCGGCCCTTGAATTGATGCCGTAATGAACTGCCTTGCATAATCGTTTTTACCCGACAAAAGTTCTTCAACATTTCCGGAAAAAACAATCTTCCCCTGATACAACATTATAACATAATCTATCGCACGTTTAATAGTTGAAAGTTGATGCGTAACCACAACGCATGAGGCATTGAGTTCGTTTTTAAGCCGGACAATATAGTCTTCAATTATCGTGGAAGTAACAGGATCCAGCCCCGCAGTGGGTTCATCATACAAAATAATTTGCGGATTTGTTACAATTGCTCTTGCAAAACCTACTCTTTTTTGCATGCCCCCCGATAATTCTGACGGATAAAGATGTTCTATCCCCTCAAGCCCCACTATCTTTAGCTTTTCTTTAACAATTTTTGTTATCTCTTCTTTGGAATATTTTTGTCTGAATTCTTTTCTCTCTACAAGAGGAAAAGCAATGTTGTCGTAAATATCAAGAAAATCAAACAAAGCGGAATATTGAAAAGACATTGCAATTTCCGAATTATCAGGATAAATTATACTACCCGAGTCTTCTTCAAGTATTCCTGAAATAATCTTCAATAAAGTTGATTTACCCGAACCGGAAAAGCCTACAATCCCGAGTGTTTGCCCGTTATTTACTTTAAACGATATATCGTCTAAAACTTTTCTTCCCTCAAATGATTTTGTTAAATTTTTAACCTCTAAACTCATTGTTTTCCCTACAGATAGAATATTGATGCAAATATAAAATCCCAGATAGCTATTGCAAGAAATGACCATACAACAGCTTTAGTGGTAGCAATCCCGACCTCTTTAGCACCGCCCGTTGTGTAATATCCGCAGGAACAACTGATAAGAGCTATAGTTCCTCCAAATACCGATGCCTTTAAAATTGCTATCGAAATATCTCTAATATATAATCCGTGCCACAAAGATGTTACATAATTTAAAAGACTTAAATCAGCCGTCCAGTTAGAAACATAACCGGCACAAACCAATCCGAACGCAGCCGAAATTATAAATATGACAGGCATAAACAAAACTCCCGCCAAAAATCTCGGAATAATTAAATATTCAACAGGATTTACTTTTAATACTTTCATTGCGTTAATCTGTTCTGTTACCGCCATTGAAGCAATTTCGGAAGCAAATGATGAACCTACCATTGATATAATTGCAAACCCACTCATAACAACAGCCAGTTCTCTTATCATAACCAAAGCAGACAGAGTTCCGGTATAATCACCCCCGCCCTGCTTAGCCAATTCAGGTGCGAGCTGCATTGCAATAATTGTCGAAGTCATGCCGACAATTGCAAGACTAATCGGTAAACTGTCATATGCAAATCTTTTAGATTGAATTACAACTTCGCTATATTTGATTTTTAGTTTTAAAAGACCTGAAATGACTTCCGAAAAAACCTTTCCGGCTCCTCCAAGTGTAAACAAAAACTCCGTCAACTGTTCTTTTAAAATCAAAAAGAGATTAAAAGTTATTGTCTTATTGAATTCAATCATATCTATATTTTATACGAAAAATGTTTTTTTTAAAATTATGTAATAATTTAAAACAAAATAAACAACTGTTTAAGCTATAACTTTAAAACGAACAAAACTTTTGAATAACAATATTTTAAAACTTTTAAAATGTCAGATTGTATTTTTGGAAAACATAGAAAATGATAGGAATTTGAAAATATATTATTTTATATTTTTATAGCAAAGCAGACATTGAAAATAATCGAGATATTTCTCGTACTATATATTGTGCGGATTTTTAGAGGGCAAAAGCGAAGCGATTGCGCCCCGAACGGACACATTAAAAAAGGATGTAATTTAACATACAGAACAAGATGTAATTAACTATGAGATGGAGATTACGATTTTGTTAATTCAATAACGGCATTTAAAACACTGTCACTTCTCCAACCTACCTTTGTTGTCGCATTTCTTGTCACATAAATTGCTTCGCGTTCTTGTCCGTTTGGAGTTACTGCAACAATTGGTTTTTCTGCTTTAACAGCAGTATCTATCTCAAATTGCATCCATTTACTATGATAAATTCTCATAGAGGTCGGAACAATAAAAACAGAACATCTTTTTATACGCTCTGCTATTTTTTCTTCAAGCTCCTTATCGCTTAGCTCTTCAAGTCTTTTTTCTACAGTAATGCTATAATCTGAAAATTTATAATATGGTGCATTTTCTAGCCATTCTTTAATTTTATCATATTCATTGCTGTACCAGCGGTGCGATATAAAAATATTTCTTGTATTAGACATTAGATACCTCCTTTATTTCTAGCTTATTTTTAAACTTTTCATACCAATCCGTACGCTCGTCATTATTTTCATATATATTTTTTATAACTAATAGGTTTTTGAGGGTTGTTTCTTTTTTCCAATCTGGAATTTTATTTTGTATATTAAGCATACATAAATCATTGATAATTTTATCTAACTCACTATAATTTTTAAGCAGTACCGAAGCTTCAAATAATGTCGCAAAATGCCAATAATCACAAGTGTTTAATATTTTCAAGTCGTATTTAACAACAGCCAGCACATCTTGCATATCGATTAATAAATTTTTATTACTAGTTAAAAAATATTTTTCAAATAACAAAGTAGCAAGATTAATACCAGGATAATAATCCGTGATATCCGAATCAAATCCCTTTTGGTAATTGGCTATAGATAGATCTAAATAGTACTGTCTTGTGATGTTGTTGGACTCGTCTTTATACATAGTTTTATATATGCTACCTAATAGGCTATAGGTTTCTGATGATTCTCCATATTCTTGCAATAATTTTGCCAAAATGTTTATTGCCTTTTGTTTATCGTCACTTCCTCCTCTTTTGTTATACGCAATTGATAGCTGTTGCATATAATAAACAGAATTATTAATATCTTCTTTTGTTTCGTTACTTAAAAAATCTATTATCTTGCTCCATGCTTTCATTTCTTTAAGTTTTTCAACTATATAGTATGCTAGAATTTTTAAAGACAAATCCGATTTTTTGATTTTTTCTATACAGGTTTCTATTTCTTGTGTATCAGAACAATTACTTAATTTATCTTTCATTTCCTCGTAAAAAAGTTGTTTTTTCGCATAAATTTTTAATTTTTTTTCATCTAGTTTTGTTACTGGAAAATTATCAATTAACTCAAAAGCTGGACTATCTTTTATATTTTTTGATATTTTTATATCGTTTAATCTTTGTTTTAACTTATCTTTTAATGCTTCTGCGTTTTCATTTGATATAACACCTTTGTTTAATTTGTATGGAATTGCCCTTTCAAAAGCAAAATCAAAAGGCAGTTTTGAATCTTGATCAAATATAATTATAGTGTGGGATTCCCTTGCGCAGTGCCTGAAACCTAATTCATAACACACGTTTGCATTTTGGTTGCTTACATCAACAATTGCAATGTTTGCACAAACTAACCGTTCAAACATTAAGGAATGTATGATTCCGCCAGTGATTTCTTCGTCTGCACGAATTACTTTTAAGCCCACTTCTTCGCAAGCTGGTTTAATGGCCTTATAATATATTGAATCAAAATCGATTTTGACTTTTTTATTTTTATATGAAGCCTGAGTTCCAAATGGCATTATTGCAAATATTTTATTCATTTTTTCCTTATTTGCTAAAATTGAAATATTAGAATTCTACATTTCGAAAGCTAAATTCTAATTTGATAATCTAACATGAGTTAATTATAGTATTGAAAATCCGGATTGAATTTAAATTTAACAAAAAATTAATTTTTTGTTCCTAAAAAGCAATATTTTGTGGTAGTTTATATAAAATCAGTTAGACTTTATTTAGCACGCTCACAACAATCTGTTTCATAATATCCATTTCTTCCGGTTTGCTTTCGGCAATAAGCAGGGTCAAAGCGAAAAGAGTTCCGTTATCAATAATTGGAATATCGTTTCTATAAAGCATATTATTTTTATCTAAGAAATAAAGAAAACAACTTGCTGCAATACGTTTGTTGCCGTCTGAAAAAGAATGATTTTTTGTAATCAAATATAAAAGCATCGCTGCTTTTTCTTCTAACGTCGGATAGCAATCCTTACCGTCATAGGTTTGATATATTTGATTTATGGAGCTTGCAAAACTTTTATCTTTTGGAATTGCAAATACATCTGTTGCAAATTAGCGATTTTTGTTTGTTGTACTGATAACAATTTATTATTTAAAGCATAACCTTGTGTTATATATTTTTTCAAAACATCTGTTGCCCAAATACGAAATTATGTAGCTCTTGTAGAATTTACCCTATATCCAACAGAAATTATTGCATCAAGATTATAAAATTGTGTCGTGGATTTTTGAGTCTTTCCCTTGATAGCACCATGTTTTATGGTTGTTTCCAAAATGGAAATAACCACCTCTTCTTTTAGCTCTCCTTCGTTAAAAATATTTTTTAGATGTTTGCTTATAGCAGGAGTTTTTACGCCAAAAAGCTCCGCCATTTGCTTTTGAGTCAGCCAAATGGTTTCATTTTCAAGCTTGGTATCAAGCGATACGGATCCATCTTCGCTTGTATAAATTACAATTTCGCCTTTTTAATATCTTTTTCTATAATTTAAATCCTTGCGAATGTTACAGATTAAAATTGACAATATATTAAACACGCGCTTTATATTCCCTATACCTGCCCTAATGCTTCCTTTAAAAGCATTTTATAAGTATCTTTTAATTCTTTTGGTTCAAGGATTTTGACGTGTTTACCCCAGCGGAATAAAAACCAGCAGATTTCATAAGCTCCGCCTGCGGTAAATTCTACCGTCGTTGTGCCGTCATCATTAAAGGTTAGTTTCTGATTCGGGTGGAAACTATAATTTTCAACCGCTTCTTTGACTTCTTTTGAAAATAATAGTTTTACATTCATCGGCACTAAGTCTTGATAAGCACCAAAGGATTTTGCTAAATGCTCCTTTAAGTCAAAGTTTTCATCTTTTTCAAAATATTCATCAATTACTCTAACATCTTTCATTTTGTACAAATGAAAATGTTTCGGGAATTTGTCCTCATCGCCTTTAGCTACAAGATAAGTGTATTCGCTATAAATTATTGCGTAGGGTGCAACACGCCTTGTTTTTTCTTCGCCTTTTTTATTTTTATAGTTAAAAGTAAGGTATTTTTGCGCAAGCATTGCATAAGATATTTTTTCTAAAACCTCTTTATCTAGTTTAATTTTGGGAGCTTGATGAACGGCATATCCTTGAAGCTCTAAAAGAGCGTCAACATCATTTTGAATAGCGTTTGAAGTTGTAAATTTCAT
Source organism: uncultured bacterium (assembly GCA_902796305.1). Taxonomy (GTDB): domain Bacteria; phylum Cyanobacteriota; class Vampirovibrionia; order Gastranaerophilales; family Gastranaerophilaceae; genus RUG14156. Next base: position 50,321 of record CADBOJ010000002.1, read on the forward strand.
TTTTTTAATTATTTCAGGTAACAAGTCGCACCCATTAGTGCAATTTTGGGTTTTCATATAATTTTGACAGTTTTCTAGCGTTGCTATTTCATCAGCCGAAAAAGCGGTAATTCTATCAAGCGTTCCTCTTTTTAAGCGCCATTTTTTAATTCTTGAATTGGGGTTAAACACTTCCTCCGTTTCAAAAATATCCGTTATAATTTCCTTTATTCTTGTTGCGGTTCTTCTTGAAACACCACATTCTTCTTCAATCATTTGAATAGAATACCCCTGGTAAGAATCTCTCATATTTTTTGCAAGATTAAGTATCTGCCTTATATCATCACCGCGCGCCATAACTCTCTCCTTTTTTAGAAAATTATATCATTTCAAAATCATTATGTCCATATATGACACAGTAGCATTTTAAAATAAAAGAAAAAGGATAAAATTATGTTTTTAGAATTACTTATTGGTTATTGGGCGCTAAAGCCTGTCGCAGAAGAAATCAACAGATTCAGCTATGAACAAGAACTAATACATTAATGTCTCTGTTTCGCAGAAACATCAAGTCCTAAATCTCATATAAAGAGACATTTTGACACATATCAAACTAAAAGATAAATTATTTTTTGTACAATGTTGCACTTATTTGCACTCGCTAAAAATCAAATACAAAGCGGGATAGACCCTGAAACAAGTTCAGCATGACTGAATATTAGCGCAAAATAGTGCAAAATAGTGCAAAAATCAGGATAAAAGTGCAAGAATAGTCCGGCAAATCTCTACACTATAAATCTGCCTCTTTCGCCCTAAAATTAGGCAAACTTACGATAAAACTCCCATTGCAACTGTCCTGAAAACCTATAAAGGACTTCCTGTTACGGAAATCCTTTATAAACTTTGGGTCCGGAGGGGCTCGAACCCTCGACCAATTGATTAAGAGTCAACTGCTCTACCAACTGAGCTACAAACCCAAACTACTCAATATAATATTAAAAACTATTTAAAATTTCAACCATGAAATTAAAAAAGAGACTGAATATTTATCAGTCTCTTTTTTGGATAAACTGCTTAGTAAAAGAAAATATTCTTTTATGAACTGAAAGACATTAATGCTTTAACAGAGCGGGCAGTGTCTTGAACTTCCTTTTCGCTGTGCATATTGATTGTATCATCAAGAATTTTAATTGCTTCCTGTTTATCTTTTAGAGCAAGCAATTCATTTATTGCACACATTGCAACTCTTGCAGATAAATCATTTATGCCTTTACCTTTGTTTACAATCATGATTTCGAGTGCATCATGAGTATTTTTTCTGATTAAAGCTTTGCTTGTTAATTCTCTTATTTCATCAATCGGACAATTGGTTCCGAGTTCATTTAATACATGAATTGATTCGCTATCGTTGTGTTTTCCGAGTGCTTCAATAATATTTTTTACTCTTCTATTGTTCATTGTTAACTCCTTGTAATTCGCTGGATAACAGTGATCTTAATTCACTAACGGGTCGTTTCTGTAAGTTGGAAACATTGTACTTAAATACATCAAAAGTAACTTCTTTGTTTGCGATTTCTCTTATTTTATTTACTGTAGAAACCGTTGTATCTTTAATTTTATTTCCGAATGCTATTGCATTTGTTTTTAAAGAAGAAATTTTGTTAATAGTACCAACCCATGCACTTGCAAGAAGTTTTCCGGTATTTTGTAATTTTTCCTTTAAGGATGTTGTTGAACCTGCAGATGTTCCTGTTTTATCGGTTTTTTCAAATACATCCATTTGAATTACCGTTCCGCGGAATGTAATTCCAAAAGGATTAGTGGATGCTGTTTCATTAGCTTTAGTTGTTTCATTTTTGTTTGCTTTGTTAGCTCTCATCGCTTTAAATTTATTAAAAGCTTCGATGCTAGACCTTAGGGGGGAAATTTTTTGCATTTTTTTCGCCTTTCTTTTTCCTTTTCTTCTACGTTGTTTATCCTACATTATGAAGCTATCATATAAGCCTTGATAATAAATCAACCTTTTGGTTGAGATTAAAATTTTATTACGCCGACTAATTCGATATTGTTAGAATTGTATATTAATACTCTTCCTTTTTCCTCATCAATATAGTGTATTTTAGCTTCAGTAAATTCTATATCGTTAGGATTTTCCCCCTTTAAATATTTTCTGTATTCTTTTTCCTGTTGCTTTTTAAATGCTCTCTGGGACATTTTTTTCACTTTTGGCTGAATCGGGTTTGTTGTTTCATTAACTTTCATTTTGACAACGGGAATTTTGGCAACAAGTTTTCCCGATTGATAAATAAGCAAAAAATCCATATATTTATCGGGCAATACATTATAAAACCCCTTTTTTAACCCGTACCCCTCATTATTAATCAAGTCATCTTCAAGAATTAAAACTGCGCTTGTCGGAGTATCAACAAGTTTATATTTATTAATTGACTTATTTTCATCTCTTTCTCCGCTCGGATAAACCGATTTTGGAGTAAATTGATTTTTATAAAATTCATAAGAAATTAAATTGCAATCAGGAGCTATCATAATGCTATTATAATAGTTTTTGAGGATTTATCAATTTTATGTCGCATTAACATTTAAAACATATCCGTCAACAAACAACCATTCCAATAAGTCTGAACAATGATCGTTATCGTTTTTATCAGAAGAAAACGAAACTCTCGGAACTTGGCCATGTTCTGCACCCGTAGCTTTAATCAGCCGTACCATTTCTCCGTTTGCGTTTTCGGTATTAAAAGTTTGAGACATATAAGTTATAGCTCCATCTTTATCTGAAGCTCCCAGATATCCGATTAAAGGAATAGATACTTTGCTCGGTGAAATCGGAGAACCAAAAGCGCTCATTGCAGCTGCTCTTGTGAACCATTTTCCGTTTTTACCCACCTGCTTAACATCATTTGTTCCCATTCTTCCTGCAAGATAAACCGCCCCGTCTCCGCCAAGGCTTGCTCCTGCTAAAGCAATTTTTCCTTTATTTACATTATGGGTTGAACAAAAATCAGTCAATAATTTATTAAGATTAGCTTCTACTGTATCATTTTTCCAATTTCCGCCCGTAATTTGAGGACAAATTATATATCCTCTGAAATTATTTAATCCCCAATTATTCATTATTCCGCCGGGACAGAATGAATTGTTTGCAAGCGTACTCGGGTCACTTCCGCATTCGCCTGAACCATGGAGATATACAAGGACAGGAAGTTCTTCATTAGGGTCAACCCCCTCGGGCGCAATTAAAAGATATGGCATTCCGCCTTTGTTTATTACTGTTTTTGTTAATTTAATACTGGGATCAAATAAATCTTCTACGGTTAAACCGGGTTTAAATTCTTTTTCAAGCTCTTTGGTATTTGCCGTTTGAATATGTGTATTAATTTCTTCAACTCTGCTTCTTGCTTTTTCCACTTCACTTCTGGCATCGGATACAAGTTTTTCTTTAGTTGTATCATATTCTTTTTTAGCTTCATTATAGTCATCCATTAATTTTTTAAGTTCGGGGTTTTCCGCTACTTTTTGTTCGAGTTCTTCTTTTTCTTTTTTCAAACTTTCAAGTCCGCCGTCACCTGTTTTTAATTTTTCAAGTTCTTCCTGAAGTTTTGTTTTATTATTTTCTTTTTCATCAAGCGCATTTTTAGCTTCATCTCTTTGCGCTTTTGCTTCTGCAAGCTTAGCTTCGGCACTGCTTTTCAATTCTGCGCTTTTTGAATCGGAAGAATCTTTACTTAACTCGTTTAAAATACTTTCAAGCGCTTGAACATTTGATTCGGCTGTATTATACGATTGTTTTGCATCAAATATTTCGTTTTCCATAGATGCAATTTCAGCTTCTTTTGCGCTTATTTCCTGCTCTTTTGCCGTAATTTGCTCGGTTACTGTATTAATTTTTTCCGCTAATTCACTGTCAGCTTCTTTTAAAGAATTTTGATATGCTTCATAAGCCTTATCTGATTTTTCTTTTAGTGCTTTAAGTTCATCAGATGAACCGTCAAGAGCTGAATTTAATTTCGTTTGTTTTTCCGTTAGTTCGCCTTTAGCGGTTGTAAGTTCGCTTTCAAGCTCGCTTTTCGACATATTATCAAGGGTTTTTGGCTGATTATCATCATTTGTCGGAGTTGTAGGAGTTGTCGGAGTTGTGGGATTGTAATTACTATAGCTTCCTGCACCGCCTCCGCCTGAAACCCCGCCGGAACCGCCGGAAGAACCGCCTCCGCCGGATACGGAATTTGAAGAATCATCCTTTTTATTTTTATCTTTATCAGTATCGGTATCTTTATCGGTATCTGCATCGGAAGAATCTTTAATATTAAATGTGCCGTCTTTTATGGCTTCAATTGTTTTAAAAATATCCTCAAGAGATACGTCATCAAGGTTACCGTCTAAATCTTTAATATAATTCAGAAAATCCGTAAGTTCTTTTTCATCTATTTTTCCGTTTTTATCATCATCTACCGAATCTTTAAATTTTTCATCTTCAAATAATTCGTTTAAAAGCTCGCCGATAAGCTCGTTTTCTTTATCTTCTTTACTCTTTTCTTCATCATCCTTGGTTTCGGCGGTTTCTTGTTCTTCCGTAACTTCATCAGTACTTTCTGTTTCTTCAGTTTTATCTGTTTCTTCGGTTTCTTCAGTTTTATCTGTTTCTTCGGTTTCTTCGGCTTTATCTGTTTCTTCGGTTTCTTCGGCTTTATCTGTTTCTTCGGCTTTATCTGTTTCTTTATCGCTATCCTTATCATCAACTTTATCATCATTTAGAATTTCTAAAATATTCTTGCCGTCAGCTATTTCCATATTTAAAACATCGGCAACAGACATCGTCATGAGTTTAAAGTCATTGATATTCATTTTGTCTTTTAAAAAATCTTTAAATTCATCAGCATATTTAAAAATATTGATTTCAGAAACATCTAAATCGTCAAAACGTTTATCGGAAGTCTTTTTCACCTCCCGCAAATATTGTAAAAAGCTGATTTTTATTTCCGAAAATTCCATAGCATTCTCTTTTTATGCATACAATTTATTCAACATATATATAAACTGTATATATAAATAAAAAATTTTTTTTGTTAATCATTGCTAAAATAATAAAAAATTGTAAATATTTCTTAATATTTGCGTTTTTTCGCTAAAGAATTTTCCGATGTGTGTCGTGAATTTAAAAGTAACAGTAATAAAGGGGTGGCAAAAGGTGTTTACTAAATTTAATTTGAGCGAAAAAGGACTTGACGTCCAAAATCCCGCCATGCTTAATATTGGTGACGGAAAAACCGTTCAAGCCAATTCGGGCGGTAACATCAAAAATTACATCACCACAAGCGAAGAAAGTTATCTCGGAGGAATACAGTTTGATGAAAACGAAAATCATTCCTTTGTAATTCCTAAAGATGCCGAAATTCCGCAAGGGTATTCAAGATATGAATACAAAGGCGCAACGCTTGATGTATACAGAATTAAAAACGACTACAACAGTCAACTGGTTCATCCGAAAAATTTTGATTGGGATGATTTTAACAAATCAGTTTCTACTTGGAATTTAAAACCCTCAATAAAAACAAACGGGGTGAAAAAACTCGGCGGTGATACCGGAGGAAGTTCAAATCTGAACATCAACGGAAAAATTGACAGCGAAGTTACCCAAGGGAATACAGGGGACTGCTGGCTGATTGCAGCACTTTATTCCATGAGTTCAACGGAAGAGGGCAAACAAATAATCAAAGATGCCATAACGGTAAATTCCGACAATAGTGTAACGGTAACTTTTGCAGGACTCGGTGTAAGTTACACAATAACGAGAGAACAGCTTCAAGCATATAATACCGATAATAATTTAAGCGACTCGTATTCAAACGGAGCGGAAGACGATGTTCTTGCAATGGAAATTGCAACAGAATTGTTAATGGAAGATATTCAAACCGGAAGAGTACAGGTTAATTCAAAAAATCCTCTGTTAACACAGTTTGCTATGGCAGGCGGTATAGGTGACGGCGGGTTGCCCGACCAGCTTGTATATTATCTCACCGGTGTTGATTCACAAGAATATTATAATGAAGATATGAGCCCTCTCGGCGAAAATCAGGTACTTCAAATTTTAAATGAAGCCTATAAATCAGGAAATCGTTGTTTGAGTTTTGGCGTGTACGGCAACGGACACAGTGCAAAATTAACAAACGGAGAAACATTCAGGCTTGATATAGGAGCAGGAGGACATGCTCTTGCAATAACAGATATTACAAAAGATACGGTTACTTTTGTAAATCCATGGAATACAAGCATAAAATATACGATGACCTGGAAAGAATTTGCAAAACTCAATATAGGATTTATGAGTTCATCAAATTTAAGCACTACAAAAAAAGCAGACAATATAGTTGATATGACTGACGGAAGAACTGTAAATCCAAACAGAAGAAGCAACGGTGACAATTCCGGAAGAGTATCTCCGTCCGATAATTCAGGCGGAGGTTCGGGCGGTACTGTTGCCGGTGGTGGCGGAAATTCGGTTTCAGGCGGAAGCGGAACAAACGGTGCTTCTCCTAAAGACAATAAAGGTTCGGCAGAAGAAACCGACGGTACGGGAAAAGCCAAAGACTCTGCAGTTGATAATGACAAACAAACCGATACCGTTACCGAAACAGACACCGGCACAGAAGTTCCTGCGGAAAATAAACGGGATAATACAAGTACTAACGGTAGCTCAACAGCGGATAACAGCAATAATCAATCAAATGACAAACCGCAAAATAATACAAAAAATGCAATTAAATCATTCATAGGTAAAGTTGTTGATACTGTTTATAATGTTGTAAAAAAAGTGATAGATGCACTTTAATATACTTTTTAAATCAAAAAAGAACTGTCACAGGGACAGTTCTTTTTTGTATAACTTTTAATATTATTCTTGCTCTTCTTTAATTGTTAAAGTGATAAATGCTGAAATAATAAGCATTGCAGCACCGAACAAAAATGCATAATCCCAATGATTATTTGTATAACCGCCTTCCGAAGTAAATGTTGAAATGTTTATAAACCATGCAAGTAATGTGCAAACTAATACCTGCGGAGCAGAGATAAATATATTAAATATACCCATGGCAGAACCTTCAGTTCCCTCTTTAATATATTTTGATAACATTGCAAAAGGAAGCGATAAAGTTGACGCCCAGCCAATACCGGCTAAGCCCATCGATGCAAATACCGTAACTTTATTTGGAACAAATGCCATTAAAAAATAAGCCAGCGCCATAAACAATAAAGAACCCGCATGTACTCTTTTATTTCCTCTGGCTTCAGCCATTTTTGCAATCGGAATAGCTATTATAAAGCATATTAAATTAAAGAACGCAAAACAAATGGAAGCAAAATTTTGAGCATCAGCCTGTAAAGGAGCAAATGACTCTATAACAAGACTTGCTGCACCATTCATATTCGGAACCTGATATAAAATATGAACAACATACTGAGTAAAGAATATTAATAAGCTCATCAAACCAATCCAAGTAAAGAATTGAATAATACAAATTTTACCCACTTCGGGAGATGTGTTTAAAAATTCTTTAACATTTTGTATAAATGATTTTGATGCGGTCTTCTTTGCTTCAAGCTTCTTTTCGGAAAGCATTTCTTTACTTATTTTATTTTCTCTGAATGTAAAACATGTCCATAGCATGCCAAGAATAAATGCTACACCTGCCATTGTAAATTGAGCATCAACCGACATCTGATAATTAAACGCCCATTTCATAAAAGGAGCAGCACCTGCCGCAACAACAGAACCCAAACCTATTGCAAAACTTAAGAAAGAATTTGCAATGGCATGCTGGTTTTTTTGAATATTATCCGGAATTAAGGCTCTGTACGGACCTTGCGCCGCATTAACACAAGCATCTATCATCCAAATAAACAATGCGGCAATAAAAAGAGCAAGCCATGCCGGATGATTATTTCCGAAATAGTTGCTTATAATTTCACTTTTTGGAAGCAAAACAAGACCTAATGCACCAAATAATGCCCCAAAAAACAAATACGGAACTCTTCTTCCAAATCTGGTAAATGTATTATCTGATAATGCGCCGATAATCGGTTGAACAACTATACCTGTTACAGGGCCTGCAAGCCAAATAAGACCATACAGCAAAGGACTTGCACCCAAAGATTCGGTTAATGGCCCCGATAAAATTATTCTCATTTGCCATGCAAACTGAAGCCCAAAAAATCCGATACAAAAATTCAACAGCTGCATTGAACTAAATTTTCTTAAATTATCTTCTGAAGACATTTTATTCCTCCGTATGCGTCAAACACATTTATTTTACATTAATAATTTTTAATTGTAAAATTTATATTATGAAAATAAAATTATTCTTAATATTAATTATGGG
>CADBOJ010000003.1 GCA_902796305.1 uncultured bacterium
AAATTGAATATGGGGAATTAGCTCAATTGGTAGAGCACCTGCTTTGCACGCAGGGGGTTAGGAGTTCGAGTCTCCTATTCTCCACCAATAAAGACAAGGTTTTTAGCCTTGTCTTTATTTTTTGCTTTTATAGCTATGTGTATTCTGTGGGTATTTTTTATTTTGAATTAAACATTAATTATATGAATTAAGTATAGAAATTGCTTCTTGTTTTTGCTTTGAATTTGAATGTACATATCGCATGGTAGTTGAAATTTTTGCGTGTCCTAATAATTCCTGTACAACTGGCAAAGGCGTACCTTTTTCAACTAACCTTGTACCGACCGTATGTCGAAGATCATGAAATTTAAAATTTTCAATATTTGCTTTTTCTAAAACTGTATGAAAACTATTTTTTATATCAACATACGGTTTTCCTGTTTCCTGATTAATAAATACATATTCATTTGTCCTTGACTGCTTGTTTAAAATTTCCATTAAAGTATCTGAAATAGGAATTTTTCTTGATTTTCCCGACTTTGTTTCTAAAAGTTCAATAAAATTGTAGTCAAAATCAATATTGCTCCATTTTAGCTTAAAAATTTCACCCCTTCGCATGCCAGTCTGCAAGGCACAGACTACAAGTGGTCTTAAATATGGATATAATTCATCAATATTTTTAAATAATCTTTTTTCTTCATCTTTCGTAAGGTATCTAATCCTGTGATTATCTTCCTTAAACTTTTTGACTTTACTTACTGGATTTTCTTTTAAAAGTTTATTATTAATTCCTAAATTAAACATTTTACTCAAAGCGGCTAAATACTTGTTAATTGTAGAATTAGTGCTTTCCCTTTCAGTTTTCAACCATTCCTTAAACTTTTCAATTTTTTCTATTGTAATTTCATTTGTATATGTTCCACGTCCGAAATATTCACCAATATATTTCGTAAACGCATCCCTACCATACGATTTTTTATTTATTTTTGCATACTCGTCATAAAGCTGAATTATTGTCTTAAGTTTAATTTTTTTCGGTTCTCTTGGAATAATTCCATTTTGTTGCTGTTGTAACTTATACTTTAAAGCATTTTCAATTTTTTCAGCTTCTTTTATTGTTGTTGCACCGACACACAAACGGTGTATGCGTTCGCCATTGATTTGAAATTGACAGTAATACTTGCCATTATTCTTCCGATAAACCGCCATTGCCTATCCCTGTGTCTTTAATAAATTTTTCAAATTCATCACACTTTACAAAAATTGAACTTCCTATTGTTTTAAAGCACTCTTTGGGAATTTTGCCACGTAATTTCCATGTTCTTACTGTACTTTCCTTCTTCCCTAATTTTTTTGCTAATTCAGCAAGAGAAATTAAACCGAAATTTTCCATAATTTTCTTCCTTTCTGTAAATTTTATTATCTTTGTAATTCAACAATATCACCGACAATTCAATTTGTCAATTTATCTTACTGTATAAAAACATATTTCTGTACCGTATATTTTTATTTAATTTTTTGTGCTAAAATTTTTTTATGAGAGAGAAAAAAAGTAAAAATACAATTTCGGAGCAAATAGCAAAAAATGTTTTAAGCGATTTGAAACAACCAACTAAAAACATTGCTAAAGCATTTAAAACACGGCGGACAGAATTAAAATTATCTATGGCGTCATTATCTAAACTGGCAGGTGTTTCCACTTCAACAATAAATGATATAGAAAAATATAAATATATGGTTCATTTTGACGTTATACTAAAAATAGCTTATTCATTAGGATTTACATATAATAATGTTATTGATTTACTGACAATCAATCCGAGCAAAAGAAAAAAAGTAGATTACAAAGAAAACGGTAAAAATTTGGTTAATTTAGGCTTGATGGCGTGTAATCTCACAGATATAGAAATAGCTGAATTTATGAATATCTTAGATTTTAAATTAAAACATAAAATAAAAGATTCAGACCTCTATTTATAAATAATAGTTCAAGCAATTATTCTTTGAGAATTTTTCAATATTTTTTCAAAAACTCATCCTTTTATAATTTTAATGAGTTTTTGTTTTATGCCCATATCCTGCATTATGACTATAAAAGAACCGAATTTATCAAAAACAAATTGTTAACAAATATTAAAAAAGTCATGGTTTTGTGTTAAGTTTTGGAGTTTTTAGGGCATTATATAAGTACGAGAGAAAATTTAAAAAAGGATTAAAAAAAATGAAAAATCAAGAAATTAGAAACACCGTTGCAGAACTTCAAGACTTATATGCACAAGCAGACGTTTTAAAAGCTGCAATAATTGAAAGAGAAGCATTGATAAAGGACGAAATGGAATCAAGAGAGGTTGACATGATCGACCTCGGAAATGTAATTGTGAGATTTACTTCAATTCTTTCAAATCGTTTTGATACAACTGCTTTTAAGAAACTCCACAAAGACCTTTATTCCCTGTTCACTAGACAAGTTCAAAGCAAACGTTTCTCAATTGCATAGGGGCTATGCCCCTATGGGGCAAAAAGGAAAAAAAGAAATGAAGAAAAAAGAAACATTTGAAAGATTTAACGAAAAAACAAATAAAATCAGCGAAATAAAGACAGCGACCGCATCCGAACCTATTAAAGACAGGGCTATAATTGAAGAAATTAAAACAGAGCTAAACACGAAAAAAACAAGAAAATACTATGCTTTGTTTTGCACAGGGATTAATGTTGGCTTGCGTATTTCCGACCTTTTACAACTTAAAGTAATTGATGTAAAAAGCGGATATGTCCGAACTAAAGAAACAAAAACAGGTAAATACAAACAATTTCCAATAAATGACAGTCTTAAAGCTGTACTGGATAATTATATCAAAGAATTTCAACTAAAAGATGATGATTATTTATTTTTCACAAATAAAGCCGATAAAACAAAAAATAGTCAACATATAGACCAATCCCAAGCATATCGCAAATTAAGGGAAACAATTAAAAAAGTTGCTCCCGAATTACATATATCAACGCACACGCTCCGCAAGACCTTTGGATTTTGGCTATATAAACAAACAAAAGATATTGTGTTAGTTATGCATGCGCTTAATCACAGTTCAATAGCAGTAACCATGCGTTACATAGGACTAACGCAAGAGAGTGTTGACCTTGCGGTTAACGAGTTAAACCTATAAAAGAAAGGACACTAACAAATGCAAGACCTCTTTCAACTGTCATTTTTTAAGCCAAACGGACAAAAAGCAACTGTTCTGATAGGTGGATATTCAAGTCCAAGTGTAATTGAAACCTGCCAAGATATTTTCAAGGATGATATGACATGTTTATGCGAATATCCTGAACGCATTGAAAGCTCTAATACAGAAAGCAATTAATTTTAAAAAGAAGTATAAGTCCCCAAATAGATATAAAGAACACCTAGAATATTTGTATCTTCATGATTTGAGCGCATGATACATATTTTTTATAAATCTGTCAATAGTTTATTAAGAATTATTACAAGAAATATTTGTAAAAGTATTTACTTTTAATCTTTTATATGTCATAATAAAGATAGCTCATCTACCATGTTGTAGAAAGAGAAACGATTACGTCCTTTGCAAAAAGGGCGTTTTCAGTTTTTTATGATAGTTATTGTGCTCTTTAACTAACTTCTTTTTATAGCACTTATCAACAAAGTAAGATGTCCAAAACATTAGTCCATTAGTTCTTTTTCTTAAAACAATAACAAAATTTTCCTTATCATGTAAAATTACTATATTTTCTTCCTTTTTTCTATTGTTTTCCCATATCATTAGAGACTTATCGTTTGATTCAATTATAGGCTTTATCCAACGAATTCTCTCTGCCCTAGGGACATCAATTTGCCTATTATTTTCATCCTTTCCTTTGGTTGTAATATGGTAAAATGTAGCTTCTCTACCACTTCTCAAGGGTATTCTTTTTAACCTTAATTGAGTACCCTTATATTTGGGTTTATTGTAAACAAAATCTTGTTTAAAATATTCATATAAGGCATCTAAAAATTCTTCGTCCGATTCAAAATTTTCATACTTTACCAAAGGAGGTAGTTTTAATCCCATATCATAGCCTCTCTTTTGGGTTCCCAATGAAATAAATTAAATTTACTTTCTTTTAAAAATGTTGATGTTGTTAAAGAGTAACCGCTTCGTTGTTTTATGTAGTTAATAATATTTAACTTTGCTTGATTTGAATTTAACTTTCGGTTTACATAACCTACTGCTCCAATTAATAAATCCGCAAGCTGAATGAGCTCAACTTCGTGTGATCGTACTTCTTGAATTTTTTTAACTAACTCATGAGAATATTCTTTTCTTTTTTGTAATTTATTGCATATATCTTTTAAAAGGTTGATTTTGTTATAGCCAAGAGTGTCTTTTATATCAAGATATATATTATATTGATAGTTTGATTCAAAAATGCCCTTTAGCATTAAATAATACATTTTATAATAAAATTCATCAGGGGTTTGGTTGTATTTCGTATGGTTTAGGTCAGTTTTTTCTAAAAAAATTGCTCTAAATCCAAGATGTGGGTTGTCAAAAAAATAATTAACTAGGTCTAAATAAAATTTTTGTTTTGAATTAGAAACCTTAGTCCACTTAATTTCAGCATATTGCGATAATCCATATCTTGTTTTGATTTTTCTAATTTCTCTATATATTGTTTGTCTTTTTGTACTAGGACAAGAAATCCCACCTATTACCATAATATTTGAATTATCATTTAATAAATGACAGCTTTCATCGCAGTATATATTTATTTCTTGAGAGTCCATAGTCCTCACTCCTCCTAATTATTTAGTTATTATAGCACAAAAAATTAGCCTCTGGTATAGTTTATTTTTATGTATATAAAATAAAGTTATAACAAATATCGAGTTCCCTGTCTTATTGCCTGTTGAAACTAGCGCCTATATTTAAAATATCAATAAGATATGGCTTCATTTCGTAGATATCGTAAGCATAAGTAGTTAGGATTTCGTTTCCTACTTCCCACCAAAAAGCCACTTTTTAAAAAGTGGCTTTTTTATTGCATTTTAGACTATTTATTCTCAGGGATTTTGACATAAAAGAACGCAAGTTTGATATTTTAGTCGGAAGGTTGGCGAATGAATTTTTCAATTTGGTATTTTAAAATTCTTAAATGCCGAGAATTGTTAAAAATACTCTTTTAAACTATATCCGAAATAATTTTAAAACAGAAAATAATATAAATCCTGCAAGGATTTTTGAATTAAATAATAATTCACTTAAAAAAGGTGCTATTGTTTATTTTATGGAAAGAGAAATCAGAGCAAAAGATAATTTTGCACTTTTATTTGCAATTCAAAAAAGCAAAGAATTAAATCTGCCCCTTAAAATAATTCATCCTAAAACAAATTATGATTATAAACCGAAACAAAATTTTATCGATAGACAAATCTTTCAAGCAGGAAATCTTTTTAAAAAAATTGGTTTGGATTTTCAAATTATAAATAGAGATGCTTCGGAAATTATAAATGAAATAAAACCGGCACTATTAATTATTGATTTTAATCCGATTTTAAAAAGAGAATATTTAAAAAATGCTGACTATAAAATATATGAAGTTGACGGACATAATATAATTCCCGCAAGATTTGTATCCGATAAACAGGAATATTCTGCTTTAACTTTAAGAAGAAAGATTTATTTTAATATTTATCCTTTTTTAACTGAATTTGAGAATTTAATAAATGAAAAAACAGAAGCGGATTATATTTTAGAAGATTTTATTAAGAATAAATTAGATAATTATGCTGAATTTAAAAATGACCCGACAAAAAATATTCTATCGGGTTTATCTAAATACTTGAATTTGGGATTTATTTCAAGTCAAAAGGTTGCTCTGGAAGTTGTAAAATCAAACGCATCAGATATTAATAAGGAAACATTTTTAGAAGAACTGCTTATAAGAAAAGAGCTTGCCGATAATTTTTGCCTGTATTCTAAAAATTTTAAAAGTTTTTTAAATGTTCCAACTTGGGCAAAAATGTCGCTTGAAAAACATAAACAAGATATAAGACCATATATTTATTCTCTTAAAGAATTAGAAAATGCTAAAACTCACGATAGATTATGGAATGCAACGCAAATTCAATTATTAAAAAAAGGCGTTATCCACGGATATCTAAGAATGTATTGGGCAAAAAAGATAACAGAATGGACTCCAACAGCCGATATTGCACTAAAAACAGCAATGTATTTAAATGATAAATATGCTTATGATGCGCCGTCCGCTAATGGATATGTCGGGATTTTATGGGCAATAGCAGGACTTCACGATAGAGCATTTATTGATTATCCCGTAACGGGAAAAATCCGCAGAATGAATTATAATTCAATAAAAAGAAAATTTGATTTATTGGAATATATTAAAAATGCAGGTCTGAATGATACGAAATTATGAAAAAACATTTTTTACAAGGATTTGTTGCAGAGTTTGTATAAATTTAAGGTATTTTATAAAACTTTATGAAAAAATTCCAAACTTTTTACAACCCTGATTATCAATCTAATGGAGGCAGATTAAAGTCATATTTACAAATTAGATAAATAACAAAATTTGCTTCCAATTAATTCATATCCGCAATAATTCTCGGGCATCCCGCAAGAGCCTTATTGCCTCCCGGAGTTGCACCGTCTTTACCCAAATATATAAAATATATGTCACCTGTCAATTTATCCAATTTAGTTTTTTCGGTTATAGTTGTCTTTTGAACTTGGGGCTCTATCATGTTCGGCCCTTTTGTTAAACCGTTTACATCGACTGCAATAAGAACACAGCTATCGAGCCACGCCATATGCTCTGTTACCCCCGTAGCACTCATTTTTGCAACAGAGCTGCATGTTCCGTTGGTACCTTTAACGGAATATGCCATATTATCTTCTGTAACAATCCATGGACTCCAATGCATATTCGTTGTTCCGAGAGGAAATGTTCCCGCTTCTCCTCCAACTCCAAATGATACTCCGTTATATATAACTCCCGCTTTTATTGCACCGGCATCATACGGTTTATTTCTATTAAGAACATTACCTTCCGAAGTTCCCGAGTTAGCAAACCCTTTAACATCAAGATTTGCAACTAAAGCACTAAAAACTTCAAATCCTGCCTCTGGAGTACTGGTATTCGGAAGAGCGCTTTCTGATTTCATTACATCTGCAACATTTTTAATAATAGTATATGCTTTTTTATATCCTCTTTTGTAATTGGCATCATTTGTTCCTATTACTATAGTCGGCACGGTTATCGCAGAAATCACACCGATAACAACAAGAGCAATTAAAATTTCGGAAAGTGTAAATGCTCTTGAAGTATTTATGTATTTTGAAAAAATCATATAAAATTCCTTTTAAATTATATACATACTACCAGAACGAACATATGAGCAAATCATTTATTCAAATGAGTACGACCGAACATCCTTTACAAGCTCTGTATAATTTCTGATTTTAATATTTTAATCATGTTTTCTTAAAATAAAACCGTTTTCAAGCGTAAAATCAAAATAAATACACCATTTGAATAATTTTACAAAATTGCAAAACGTGTAAAATTATGCCAAGGCAGCGCCTAAGTATATTTTGGAGCAAAATAATGGAATATAAAGAGAAAATAAGCGATAAAAGCAAGTTTTCCCTAAAAAACAGATTAATAATTAAATCATCAGTATTATTTTTAGACTGTATCAATCGGCGCTTTTATTCAAAACCTGAACAATCGAAATTGTAATCAGGAAAATTAACCATGTCAAATTACGGATATTAAGTTAAACGATAAAGAAAAACAGAATATGGGAGAAAACAACAATGACAACACTTCAAGTAGACATGAACCATCCCGGTTACAATGAAGATGTATCATTTAATATGAGCGGAAAATCGCATAATTTCGTTTATACCGAAGGCGGAATAGCAGCAAACATAACTCAATCGGGTGAAACTTGCCACAGTACCGTTGTTACAAAATCGGCAACCAACGACAGATACCTTGCTGATACAACATCTCACCTGCTGGTTGAAGAAAACGGCGGAAACGACAGAATACAATTTGCTTCCGATTATAATACCGAATTTAATTACGACAGTTTAGGTATTATATTTAACGTTGTCGATGCTTCAGGTGAACTTGTGAAAGTTTATAACGGTTATAGAAACCATACTATATTTGTTGATAAAGACCATATAACAGCTGAAACATTAGCTGCAGCAACATCGGCTGAATTAGTAGATACCGTTGGCGTAAATATCTTGGATAAATCAACAAATGCAGCTAACACAGGCGGTATAGAACATATAGGAAGCTGGTATACTGACTCTGTTAACGCTAATGCTTGGTATAACGCTATAACAGAAGCAGTAGGTAACTGGCTCCGTGCAAATAACGATTATTCTTCGGTTGCAGAGGTTGTAGCGGCAAATAATGCAGACGATATAGCAAGCCTTATTGAAGTATATCAAGGGGTAAATTACAGCAATATAGGATAAATTAATTAACAGGTTAGGGCAAAATACCCTAACCTGTTTACAAAGATAGAATAATCTAATACAATAGTAATATTACAAAAGAAATGAATAATTATGGCGGAACTTAAATACAGAGGCGCAGAAACAATAGATTACAAACAGGCGGATTTTTCGGAATTAAAGTATATTAAAATACTTTATCTCGATTCAAGCGGTCAAACCCGTGAAATTGTAACCGAAATAAACTTTATGAGTGATAATTTTCTTTCTCTCTATGCGGTAAAAGAAAAAGGCAACACTGCGGAAGAAAAAGAAGAAAAAGACGAAATTAAAATTTTAAAAAACGATAAAGATTTAGCGGAATCCGGAAGATTAGATTTTGAAGAATACCTGAAAAAAATAGCCGAAATAAAAGCGGCAAAAGATAAAATCGGTATCACGGGAAATTTCAGTGAATATTATAAAAAATTAGCCGAATTAAAACAGGAAAATATTGAACTTAAAAAATCGGAAGAATACGAAAAGTCAAAAGAAGAACTGGAAGAAGAAAAAAGAAAAGAAGAAGAAAATCTTAAGAAACAAAAAGAACTGGAAGAAGAGGAAAAGAAAAAATACAGCGCAAATTGCCCTCAGGAAGTTGTACTTAAGTTTGTAATAGATGACCTTTTATATGTTGCAAAAACGGAACTTAAAGGCATCGGAATAAAAGCTTCGAAAGTATATTTCAATGTTAAAGCTCCTGCTGTTCTAAAACTTAAACAGCGCAGAAGATTTTACAGAATTGTTTTAAGACGTCTTTGCATGCTCGTTGCAACAAATATAACAGGCTCGGAAAATTCCTTTATTGCAAAATCGATAAATTTATCCGCAGGCGGTATCTTATTAAACGGGCTTGAGCCTGTAGTGGACGGAAGCAGAAATGTTATTTATCCGAACGAATATAAAGCCTATAATATAGTTATTGTTCTTGAACCCGATAAGGTAATAAAACTTGAAGCAAGATATGTTCGGCAGGAGGCAGGCAAAAAATCAAAAAGGTATGCTTTTGAATTTATAAATGTATCTCCGGAAAAAATAGATTTCTTAAGCAAATACGTTATAAGAAAGCAAATAGAAAAACTCGGAATTGAATTTGACGTAAAATTTAATGCAAAAACAAATCAAATTATTAAAAAACGCAAAAGATAAAACTGATTAATAAAATTAAAAACAAGCAGGAAGCAGATAATTTCCTGCTTGTTTTTTATATACCTTTAATTTATGTTAATCATTTTTAAATAATTGTTAATTAATTTGCAAAAATATATTCAGCCTCTTATAATTGAGCATGTAATGTTAGTATTATTTAATTGAGGTAAAAATGAGTACAGAAATTTTAGAAAAAGTAAAAAAAGTAGTAATAGACCAATTAAGCGTTGATGAAAGTCTTGTAACTCCTCAAGCTTCTTTCACTGCTGACCTTGGTGCTGATTCATTGGATACTGTTGAACTTGTTATGGCTTTTGAAGAAGCATTCGGCTGTGAAATTCCCGATGAAGATGCTGAAAAAATTGCAACAGTTCAGGATGCAGTTAATTATATTGAAGCTCACATGGGCTAATTACAAGCTTAATTTGTATTTAAATACTTTTTTAAAAAATAATTTAAGAAGACTGCTATGGAATTGTTTTTCTGTTTGCAGTCTTTTTAAAATCAGTTTTCAGACAGTCGAGGATTAAATATGGAAAAAAGACGGGCAGTCGTTACCGGCATGGGGATTGTCAGCCCATGGGGATGCGGGGTGGATAAATTTTGGAATTCACTGATTCAAGGAAAATCCGGAGTAAAAACTTATACAAGAATACCTAAAGACGGACAGGTAGTAACATTCGGCGCAGAAGCTACGTCATTTGAACAGGAAGTAACAGAAAAACAGCTATTAGAGCCGAAAGAAATGAAGCGCATGGACAGATTTACGCAATTTGGCTGTGTAGCTGCAGACGAAGCCGTAAAAGATTCAAAATTAGATATGACAAAAGAAGACCCTTACAGAGTAGGTGTAATATTCGGCTCGGGTGCCGGCGGTTTTGATACATTTGAAAAACAGCATATAGCAATGATTCAAAGAGGCCCGACGAAATGTTCACCGTTTACAATTCCCATGCTGATTTCAAATATGGCATGCGGACGCATTTCAATAAGACTCGGAATAAAGGGTTTAAGTAAATCAATTACAACGGCATGCGCTACAAGCGCCCATGCAATAGGAGATGCCATGCGCGCAATTCAATACGGCGATGCGGATGTTATTGTTGCGGGCGGTTCGGAAGCAGTCATGACTACTCTTGGAATGGGTGCATTTTCTACCGCAAGAACCCTTTCAAGAAGAAATGACGAACCGCAAAAAGCATCAAGACCCTACGATATCGACAGAGACGGTTTTGTTATGGGTGAAGGCGGGGCTTGTCTTATTATTGAAGAATTAGAGCATGCCCTTAAAAGAGGTGCAAAAATATATGCCGAAGTCGTAGGCTACGGTCAAACATCGGATGCTTATGATATGGTTGCCCCCGACCCGACGGGAGCAGGCGGTGCTAAAGCTATGGAACTTGCAGTAAAAGATGCAAATATTAAACCCGAGGAAGTCGGATATATAAATGCTCACGGAACTTCAACACATTTGGGAGATATAGCGGAATCACTTGCAATTAAAAAAGTTTTTGGTGATTTATCAACAAATAAAGACCTTAAAGTGTCCTCCACAAAATCAATGCACGGACATATGATTGGTGCAACTGGTGCTGCCGAGTCAATTGTCTGCATTAAAGTAATAAACGAGGGTATAATCCCGCCGACAATTAATCTGGATAATCAGGACCCCGAAGTTGCAAATTTAAACTATGTTCCAAATAAAGCGATAGAGGGTAAAGTTGATTATGCTCTTACAAATTCTTTCGGATTTGGCGGACATAACGCATCAGTGTTATTTAAAAAATACTAATTGAAAATAGAATATGATAGATTTAAAATCAACGCTTAAAATTGCGCTAAATTCTCTGAAAGTTAATAAGATGCGCTCCGCACTTACTTCTCTCGGTATTATTATAGGTGTGAGCGCTGTTATTATAATGCTTGCAATCGGCTCGGGCGCAAATAAAAAAGTTCAGGAAAATATGGAATCAATGGGTTCCAATCTTTTAACCATTCGCTCCGCATCCGCAAAATCGGGCGGGGTTTCAATGGGGATGGGAACAAAGCCGACTTTAAACCTTAAAGATGCCGAAGCTATCAAGAAAAATGCAAGAGGGGTTGATGCTGTTGCACCTGTTTTAAGCTCGGGCAAACAGGTTATGTACGGAAACCAGAACTGGTCAACAACCGTTTACGGTATTACTTTACCGTATTTATATGTAAAAAATTATGAAATAAATATGGGACGTGCATTTAACTTTGAAGATGAGAGAAATGCCGCAAAAATTGCAATTATAGGTTCAACCGTTGAAACGGAGCTGTTCGGAGATGTTAACTCTATCGGAAAAACAATAAGGGTAGGCAATGTCCCCTTTAAAGTAATAGGAACTCTTAAGTCCAAAGGGCAAATGGGACCTATGGATCAGGATGATTTAATTTTTATTCCGATAACAACCGCTCAAAGAAAAGTTTTCGGCACGGATTTCCCGGGATCGGTTAATCAAATCATAGTAAAGGCTCTGGGGATTGAAGAAACGGATATAGCACAAAAGGACATTGAAGAAATCTTAAGAAAAAGACATAATCTCGGAAAAACACAGGAAAATGATTTTGAAATAAGGAATAGTGCGGAATTTCAGGAAAAAATGAAATCAACGGTGCAGACTTTTGCAATTTTGCTTGCTTCTATTGCCTCGGTTTCTCTTATTGTCGGAGGTATCGGCATTATGAACATTATGCTTGTATCCGTTACCGAAAGAACAAAGGAAATCGGTATCCGTATGGCAATAGGTGCAAGGGCAATTGATATCAGAATGCAGTTTTTAATTGAAGCGTTAATTTTATCATTAATCGGTGGTTTAATCGGAGTTATAGTCGGAATAGTAATTGCTCTGACGGTCGGAGCATTATTTGATACACCCGTGTTGATTACAATTTCTCCGATTTTATTATCTTTCGGATTTTCGGGACTTGTGGGAATAGGTTTCGGATATTATCCCGCTTATAAAGCATCTTTGCTAAATCCTATTGATGCATTAAGATACGAATAATTGAATTAACGAAAGTATTCATTAATAAAATATATATAAATTTTTTGCGCATTATAAATATAATGATATAATTTTTTGTAAGATGGCTGAAACGGATATAAAAACTTTTAAATATGAGGCGTTTGCAAAAGACCTTGCAAGTCAGGCAAGTCAAGTTGTTCCGCCTGATATAAGCAAGCCTGACGGAAGTTTTGTAATCGAAATCATTTACCGCTTTTGCCAAATGGCAGGGGATGCTCTTGTTAAAGAAGAAAATTCCAAACTCACGGCAGATGAAGCCAGTCTTGTTGTTCAATTTATAGGGGAATGGATTTTTCATAAATCGATAGACTTAATTCGTGCAAAAATTGACCCGAAATTAAGAGAGGGAATACTGCAAAAAGTTGCATTCACCGTTTTTGATATTGCAAAAAGAGCCGTTGAAAATGAACTTCCGCAGGAACAGCTGATTGAACTTGTTGAAGCGCAGGTTAAAAAATCCTTTACTAAAGCCATTCAAGATTTAACAACAAAAGGAATTATTGATAAAGCAAGGTCTGAAGATGCTTTAACCCAATCTAACATTGATGCTATGGCGGTTGAACAGGTTGAGTCGGATACCAAAAACGAAATAGCCGAAATGAGTGACTCAAAGATAATTAAACTTGCCTCATTTGCAATTCTGATTAAAAATTTCCCTATGGAAAAAATAAAAACAATTCTTTCAAAATTCAATAAACCCGAAAGGGATGTTTTATTGAAATATCTTAAAATGCCGGATTTAGAGGATAAACTTGACATGAAAGCAACCATGAAATGTTTTGATGAAATAAAAAGCGCATTGCCTGAAAATATCACAATAAATTACGACAAAACATATAAAAAAATGTGTAAAATTGTAAAAAATTCGGATAAAAACGAAATTTTAGATATGATAAAAAACGAAAGACCTGTTATTCGTGAGTTTGTTTTATCATGCTATGCTAACAAAAAAGTGAAACTGCCTCCGATGATTGCAGATACGGTATCTAAGTTTTTAGAAGAAAATGTTTCATGATTATCAGAAAAAAAAATATCAAAACAAATAATAAAGAATCGTCCTCCAAAAATATAATCCAGCCCAAAGGAAATGTTATCAAAAAAGAGGACTTGATTTCTACTGAAAAAAAATTGCCAAAAGAAGAAAAGAAGAAAATTGATATTGAAAAAGAAGCTTTTGAAAAAATAGACATTTCAAGTATTGAATTTAAAGAAAGAATTGAAAGAAGAAGAGGGGACAGGCGCAGGGGTTACAGAAGAATAGATGAACGCTCGCTTGTATCCCGTGCGCAATCCGAAGCAAACTCGATTAAAGAACTGGCAGCACGTGAAGGTTATCAAAACGGGCTTAAAAAAGCATCGAAAGAAATTCAGGAGATTAAAGAAAATCTTATTGAATTTCTTGCCATGAAAAATGAAATGTATAATGAATTTTATCCTCACATAATGGAAATAGCTATAGAAACAGCTAAAAAAATCATTAAGAAAGAAACAGATCTTTCTAAAGAGGTTATAAAAGAAATAACTATGTCGGCACTGGATGAACTAAATTCCGATACAGAAAAAATAACCGTAAAAGTAAATCCTGATGATTGTGAATTTGCGGCGGCATCTTTGCCTGAAATGCTTCAGGAAAAAGGAATAAATGCAAAGCTTAATGTTGTTCCGGATGAAACAGTTGAAAAAGGCGGATGCATATTAATAGCAAACAACGGTGTAATTGATGCGGATATTAAAACCCAGCTTGCAATCTTACAAAATGCTTTCGGAATATATAAAGGAGGAATATAAAAATGGCTTCCTCCGGACAAAATTCCAATCCGGTATCAGAAATTGCCTTAGCCGGTTTTGTCATAATTTTAATATTAATCTTGCTTCTTGAAATGCCCAATTGGGTTATTAATTTTTCAATAAGCTTTAATATAACACTTGGCATTGTCCTTTTAATGATTTCTTTATACGTTAACAAGCCTCTTGAACTGGCGGCTTTTCCGTCTATTCTTCTTATCGGAACGGTATTCAGACTCGTTTTATCAATTGCTTCAACAAGATTAATTCTTGCAAAGGGCGATGCGGGACAGGTCATAGAAGCGTTCGGAAACTTTGTTACGGGCGGAAACATGGTTGTAGGCGGAGTTATATTCCTGATTATAACCGTTGTACAGTTTATGGTTATAACCAAAGGTGCGGAACGTATAGCCGAAGTTTCCGCCAGATTTGCACTTGATGCCATGCCGGGTAAGCAAATGACGATTGATGCCGACTTTAATGCGGGTTTGATTTCTCCTGAAGAAGCCGTTAAACGTCGTGAAGATTTACAAAGAGAATCAAGTTTATACGGTTCAATGGATGGTGCAATGAAATTTGTTAAAGGTGATACCATAGCGGGTATAATTATCACCTTGATTAATATTATCGGCGGATTAATTATAGGTATTTTATTAAACGGGATGTCTCCCGAAGATGCGGTTAATAAATATACGGTGCTTACAATCGGCGACGGTCTGGCTTCTCAAGTTCCTTCTCTTCTGATGGCTATATCATCAGGTATAGTGATGACACGTGCAACAGGGGGCGGAGCTGCATTAGGTTCTGATTTGGCTGTTCAAATTTTATCAAAACCTACAAGTTTATTTTTAGCATCCGGATTTTTGATTTTAATTGCTTTAACTTCTCCGATTACAGGTTTACCATGGTTTCCTTTTATCGTATTTTCGGTAATTTTAATCTTGGGCGGTTTATCCGTTCTTGTTAATCAGGATGTTCAACAGCAGTTGGGTCAATTAGATGCGGTCAAACAAAACATGCAAGACCTTGTAAATCCGAATAAAATGTATGAAAGACTCGGCGTTGATGTTTTATCTTTACAGGTTGGTGCGGCTCTTTTAATTATCGCAGACCCGGAACAGGACGGACAATTATTAGCTAAAATAGCAGCACTTCGTCAAAGAATAACCGATGACCTCGGCTACATTATCCCGAATATAAGAATTATGGACTCTTCTGCTATCGGAGATAACGAATATCTTATTTCGATAAGAGGCAACCCCGTTGCAACCGGTACCGTATACCCGGGAAAACTTATGGTTATATCTGATCAGTATGACGCTCTTGGAAAGAAGTTACCCGAAAATGCCATTGTTTCGGTTGAGCCTACTTTCCAATCTCAGGCATACTGGTTAAATCCTCAACATATAGGAAAAAATGACAATATTCAAGCTGTTGATGCGGTTGACGTTATTGTAACGCACCTGCAGGAGTGTGTAAGAAAATATGTTGATGAGATTATGACAAAAACCGATGTCTTAAAACTTATGGAACTTGTTAAATCACAAGACCCGACACTGGTTAATGACCTTGTCCCCACAATTATTTCAACATCGGATTTAAGAAAGATTTTTGTTAATTTAATCAGAGAAAAAGTTTCAATTAAAGATATTATATTTATTTTTGAAAGACTTTGCGACTATGCAAGATTTTCAAAAGAACCGGATATACTGTCGGAAAGACTTCGTGCAGCGCTCGGCAGACAAATTTGTCTTTCAAATTCCAATAAAGACAAGGTTTTATATGCCTTGACACTTTCTTCCGAATGGGAAAAAATTCTTGATGACAGTTGCCAGAGAACAGAACTCGGTACAATGTTCCTTTTAAACCCCATGCAGGTACAGGAATTAATCGAATCAACCGCAAATACTTTAATGCGTTCACAACAAACCGTCGGTGTTCAGCCTGTTATACTTTGTTCCCCGAGAATAAGACTTCCTCTTTATCAAATGCTTGAAAGACATATTCCTACAATTGTTGTAATATCTTATTCGGAATTAATTACGGATATAAGAGTTGAAGCTATTGATACAATCGGAGAAAGTTATTAATAACATCACTTCAATAATTACTCCTTAAATTATTTTTTATACTAAACCTTGCATGTAAAATCTTCTCATTGTAAGATAAAATTAAGGAGATAATTATGAGTCAAATCACAAAAATTGCGTGGGATTTAAACGAAAAAGCACCAAACAGATATCAACTGGTTTATGAATTAATTGAACTTGCTAAAAAATTGGTTGACGAATCTCAAATGAAAAAACCGAGAGATGATTTCGGATATGATGTTGATATGACATTTGATTCGGGTGTTAAAAAGGAAAAACCCGTTCAACACGCTATTATGGTTAAAGCATCAGAAATTGATAACGAAGGACTTGTTGGTTAGGTTCTTGTCTTAAATAAATGGAAAAACTTGAAGAAACGCTTAATTATTTGAACAAAATGACAGCTTCTTTCAAACCTGAGATTGCTGTTATATTGGGTTCGGGATTGGGCGTTTTTTGCAATGATTTAAAAGGTATTTCAATTAAATATTCCGATATTCCGAATTTCGGCATATCGAGTATTGAGGGTCACAAAGGAGAGCTTCTTTTTTGTGAAATCGGAAATAAAAAAGCGGTTATAATGCAGGGAAGATTTCATTATTACGAGGGAAATCCGCTTGAAATCTGCACATATCCGATTAAAGTTTTTAAAAAACTCGGCGTAAAAACTCTTTTTATTACAAATGCCGCAGGTGCAATCAATAAAACATTTAAAGTCGGCGATATTATGATGTTTTCCGATCACATTAATTTAATAGGCGATAATCCGCTCATAGGAAAAAATGATGACACTATGGGAGAAAGATTTCCCGATATGAGCGAAATTTATACACCATATCTTTCAAATCTTGCTTATAATACGGCAAAAGAACTCGATATTGATTTAAAAGAGGGTGTTTATATTGCAACATCAGGTCCGAGCTACGAAACAAAAGCCGAAATAAAAGCATATTCAATACTCGGAGCAGATGCTGTAGGAATGTCAAGTGCACCTGAAGCAATAGTTGCTGGTTATTTAAAAATGGATGTTATAGCATTCAGCCTTTTAACAAACTATGCGGCAGGTATTTCAAACGCAAAACTTTCGCATAAAGAAGTTCTTGAAACGGGAAAAACGGCGGGTCTGAAATTATGCACATTAATTAAAAATATGATAAAAAAATTATAACTTTTTGAGGGAACATAATCCTCTTTTTTGCGTCATTAGATTAGGAGGATTTAATTAAAATTTAAGAGGGTTGAATAAAATGCAAGAAGAGAGTTTTGATTGTATTATTTTAGGCGGAGGCCCCGCCGGTCTTTCAAGCGCACTTTACGCAAGACGAGCAAATTTAAGCTGTGCAATTATTGATATATCCGCTATCGGCGGAACACCATCAAACTACTGCGAAATCGAAAATTATTTAGGCTTCAACAAAATCAACGGATGGGAGTTGTGCGAACGATTTGAAGAACATGTCGATAAGTTTGAAGTTCAAAAATTCCCTTACGAAGAAATTAAAAAAATTGACCTTGTATCAAATACCAAAAAAATTGTTACTGCGGATAAAGAATTTTCAAGTAAAACCGTAATCATTGCGACCGGAGCAAAGCCAAGAAAACTTAATATTAAAGGTGAAAAAGAAAATATAGGCCACGGGGTAAGTTATTGTGCGGTTTGCGACGGAGCTTTCTACAAGAATAAAATTGTTTCCGTAATCGGAGGAGGGAACTCGGCACTTGAAGAAGCACTATATTTAACAAGATTTGCAAAAAAGGTTTATTTAATACATAGAAGAAGCGAATTCAGAGCCGATAAAATCATTCAGGAAAGAGTAAAAAATAACTATAAAATTGAACTCATATTAAATTATTCGCCCGTTGAAATATCAGGAGAGGGTAAAGTTGAAAAAATAAAATTAAAAAATACCGTTGATTTTTCTGAAATCGAGCTGAATACAGACGGAATATTCCCCTATATCGGGCTTGAACCGAATTCTGAATATTTTTCGGGTCAAATTAAACAGGATGAAAACGGATTTATTATTACCGATAATTCTATGAAAACAAGTCAAGACGGAGTTTTTGCAATCGGTGATATCAGAAACACCCCCTTAAGACAGGTTATTACAGCCGTTGCGGATGGCGCTATTGCGGGAGTCGGCGCATCAAAATACATCCTTGAAAATTACAAAGACGATATAACTAATGAGGTCGGCGCAAAGTAAATTTATTTTACTTTTATCCTGACTTTTGCCTTTAAAGCATTGTTGAAATCAAAATTTTCGGAAACAATCTTGATTTTAACCGATGAATTGTCTTTATCTTCGACAATTCCGTTTAATTTTTTGTTTCCGATTTTGATTTTAGCATTTTGTTCGGGTTTTATTTTTGAAATTTGATTTTCACTAAATTCGGCATTTATATAAATTTCTTTAGGAACAATCGTAAAAAGTCTGTTCCCCTCTGCAACATCTTTTCCCGCTTCAATATTTTTATTTTTAATTATTCCGCTGACAGGTGCTATTATTGTGGTTTTCAAGAGCTTTTGTTTTAATCGGTCAAGTTCATCTGCAAGTTCTTTTATTTCGCCGTTTTTTGAACTTTCTCCGTTTAGTAAAGAGTTATATTTTTTCTCTTCTGATTTTAAATTGTTTTGAGCTGTAATATACCTGCTTCTTGCAGTTTCTAAATTTTTAACGGCTTTATCAAGGTCTTTTTTTGTAACAGAGCCGTCTTTATATGCATTTTTATACCTTACATAATCGCTGTTTGCTTCTTCAAGCTTCAACTTTGCGTTTTTTTCCTGCTGACGCATATATTTTAGTTTATCTTTTAAATTTTTATTATTTTTATCTTCTTTTATTTGAATATTTTCAAGTTTCTGTTCAAGTTCAAGAACTTTACTTGCATATTCGCTCGAATCAAACTGAACAAGGATTTCACCCGCATTAACTTCAGCATTTTCTTCAACATTTAATTCCGATACCTTGCCTGTAATTTCAGATACAATATCGATTTTATTTGTTATTATTTCAGCTTTATTTGTATACTTGAAGAAATAAAAATCATATAAATACACGCCAAAAGATAAAATTGCTAAAATGAGAACAATTAAAACAGTTGTTTTTTTAATATTACTTTTCATTATCAACCCCTAATATATTATATCGTTACTGCAAAAATAACATAAAAATTATTTAATATAAAGAAAAAAACTTTACATAAATTAAATTATGAACAGGCTTATTTTACATTACTTCCTTAGTATTGTAGAATAATTTTGTTCAGGTAATTAAGGGTGATAATGTTTTGGAAAGATTAATCGGAATAATAGGAATTTTGGTAATTCTTGGAATTTGTTTTTTAATGTCCAACAACAAAAAGAAAATTAATTATAAAACGGTAGGGGTTGGACTATTGCTTCAATTTCTGCTTGCCGTTTTTATTATGAAAATACCTGTCGGAGTTAAGTTTTTTGAATTTTTCGCTAAAGTCATAAATAAAATTTTAGAGGCTTCAATTTCAGGCTCAAATTTTGTTTTCGGCTGGTTAACCAATTCTCCGGCTAAAATTACCGAATTATTTCCGAATAAAGATTTTATTTTTGCCATAATTTTAATGACTACAATGATATTTATTATGGTGCTTGTTAATATTCTTTATTATTACGGTATTATGCAAAGGGTTATTCTTTTCCTCGGAAAAATAATGAATAAAGTATTGGGAGTAAGCGGAGCAGAGGCACTTTCAAACTGCGCAAGCCCTTTTGTCGGAAATATTGCCGCTCAATCAATGATAAAACATTATCTTCCGAATTTAACCCGTTCCGAAATGCTTGCCGTTATGACGGGTTCAACCGCTTGTATTTCCGCAAGCTGTATTGCAATGTACACAGGGTTCGGAATAAGTACGGAATATCTTCTGGCAGCATCCGTTATGGCAATTCCGGGGTCTTTTGTTGTATCAAAAATAGTTTATCCCGAAACGCTGGAACCTCAAACAAAAAAAGACTTTAAAATAATGAGAAGAAGAACTGATGTAAATTTGCTTGCCGCAATATCAAAAGGTGCAAGCGAAGGTATGAGAGTATCAATTAACGTCATAGCCGTTTTAATTGCACTTGTTGCCTTAATTACTTTTTGTAATGAAATTTTAGCAAGAATAGGATTGTTTCTGTTTTCAACATGTCATATTAATTTGTCCGCAGTCGGTATTGACCTTGAAAACCTTTCAATTCAGCTTATTGTCGGAAAATTATTTGCGGCTTTTTCGGCTCTGATGGGTGCAACATGGGGAAATATTGAAGCTGTCGGAACTTTAATCGGTGAAAAATTTATAATTAACGAAACCGTAGCATATATTGATTTAGCAAATTATTTTAACACAGGCGTTTTAACGGAAAAAAGTATTTTGATTGCAACATTTGCCTGCTGCGGATTTGCTAATTTTTCGACAATAGCAGTTCAAATCGGAGGTATAGGAGAGCTTGCTCCAAACCAGAGGAAAAACCTTGCAAGATTGGGCATAAAAGCTCTTATTTGCGGTACATTTGTAAGCTACATTTCAGCAGCCATGGCGGGAATTTTATTTTAAAATGAACAAAATAATATCAAAAACAATAAAAATAACATCCGAAACTATGCCGCCAAAAGTTTCTTTTATAGAAGATGAGATAATTAAAAATGGTATAAACCCTGTCCGCTGGGCAATAGTTGATATAAATAACAATGAATTAACTTTAAACGTTTCAGGCGAGCCCGATTTATTGAAACAAAAATAATTGCAAAAATTTTAAAAAATTACTTGCAAGAAAGTCTTGATTTGGTATAGTTAGTGTAGCAAGTGCGGAACCGTACCGCATTGACAATTAAATAAACAACAGATATGCGTCCGTAGCTCAGAACCCGAAAAGTTATGAGCCGACAATAGTCAGGCGAATACTTTGAGGGCATAAGGTGTGTGGATGCACGCAGTCAACAAGCGAAGAGCTTGGTGACAAGTGCGGAACCGTACCGCATTGACAATTAAATAAACAACAGATATGCGTCCGTAGCTCAGCTGGATAGAGCATCTGCCTTCTAAGCAGAGGGTCGCGCGTTCGAATCGCGCCGGG
>CADBOJ010000004.1 GCA_902796305.1 uncultured bacterium
CTCGGAACATACCGATTTTGTTCAGGAAATAAATGCAATGATTGGTCATGGTTCGGGAAAAAGCGACCCTTATTATGACCAGATGGCAGCAAGCTATGACTCTGTTTTAGACGTTGTCCTTGATGAAAGATTTAAAGAAGCAATGGATACTTTTGAAAGGGAATTTTGCGAAAAAACGGGTCGTGATTTTGAAAACGGCGGATTTACATTCAACTGGGACTACATTATGAAACATTATGCCACCAGATTACTGAATGAATATAATATATCGATAGTTCAAACCGCAATCGGATGTTTTCAGGTGTCACTTGTTGATAATGACGGAAATGTAATACAGGATGAAAACGGTTGCCTTGCTCAGGTTCAAAAAAGAGATATAATGATACCTGACGGAGTTGCTCAAAGGGCTGAATTAAACTGTTCCGCTCTGTTAGATACAATGGGTTACGATATAATTTCAAACCTTGATTTTAATGAAGAAGAATGGGCGGCAATTCAAAAGATGGCAAGATTGAGCAATGATGAATTGTCTAAACTTGGTGTTTCAAGCGGAATTAAAGCCGGAACAAACGGTGGATCAGGATACAGAGGAAAATCAGACGGTGCCGGAGGCTCAGGAACGGTTGGCGGACTTGACAGTTTAAACGGCACAGTTAACTCGGCAAATTCTAAATCACAAAACGGAAGCTATATAAATAATAACAATAATCAAACCGGCGGTTCTGATGCATCTGAAAAAAGAACATTAAGAAGAATGCAAATAGCAGAACAGCAGGATACAATTGCAGTTAAGAAAGCGCAAAGAAAATTAAACGAATACGTTGAAGATTTGGTTAAAAAAGATAAAAACACAAGCATTAACGATGCAACAAAAGAAGCCTCGAAAAAACTGCATATTGAAGATTTAAAACTTGAATACACGGGATATTTAAGAAACGTATCTTATCAGACTACTTAGAATACTCTATGTAACTTTCAGAACTTGATGAAGAATTTTCGGAAGCATCTTTACAATGCTGATATTGTGAAAACTTATCCGATTTATCCTTGTTTACGGTTATTGTGTAGCATGTTCCGTTTTTTGAAACTTCATATTTGTAATCAAGTTTTTTGTTTACTTTAACGTCATCGCTAATTTTATCAGGGTATTTGTCGTTAGCGTTTCTGTATTCTTCGGCATAATTTATTATCGGTTGAATTTTGCCATAGGTATTTTTTGACGGGGAAAAATTGTTGATTTTATTAAAACTCATTTTTTCTTGAGCCATAAAACCTGCTGAAATTAAAAGAATAAAAAGTATCTGTATAAAAAATATAATGCCGAGTATTATAAAAAACCATTTTAAAACTTTTAGAAATCTTTCTTTCATTTTTTATCCCCTTTTTCAAAATTATTATATATTCATATTTTAAATTTTTAAATAGTACAGTAATATAAAAATAAAAAGACGCAAAGTATGCGTCTTTTAAAATTTTTTTAGTTATCTCTATAAACCCGTAATGCGTCTATCCGCCACTTAGGCTTTAGTCCACATTGCGTCTGTTGATAATTTTGAATTCATAAATTCTTGAGAAATGTTTATATTGGAAGGAGTAAAGATAAACACATTTTCACCGATTTTTCTTTGACTTCCGTCAAGTGCGTGAGTGCATCCGCATAAAAAGTCAACTATTCTCTGTGATTGTTCTCTGTCTAATAATTGAAGATTTAAAATAACGGTTTTCTTTTCTTTTAGTGCTTCAACAATGGAAACTGATTCGTTGTATGCTTTTGGTTCAATAACAACAACTTCGTGAGCACCGGATTTTGCTTGAGGCAATACTCTCAGGTTTGATCTGTTTTTTCTAATCGGATTAGTTTCGGTAAAACTCGGTTGAAGAGCTGCATTACGTTCAACAGGGTATTCCGAGTCGTATCCGTTTTCTATTTCATCTTCGTATACTTCCTCACTCATAGGATTGAGCGAATCTGTTAAAGCCCCTATTATTTCTTTGATTTTTTCTGAAAGTGCCATCATTTCTCCTTTAATTATTCAAATAAAATTCTTCCTAATCTAATCATTGTTGCGCCGTTCTCAACGGCGATTTTGTAATCGTGGCTCATTCCCATTGACAGTTCTTTTAAATTGTATTGTTCTTTCAATTTAAACATTTCCGAGAAAAGCCTTGTAAGTTCCGATGTGTCATCCGTTAAAGGCGCTATATTCATAAAGCCTTCAAGGCTGAGGGATTTCAACATTGAAACTTCTTCGATTAAATTTTCAATTTGCTGTTTTGGAATTCCAAACTTTTGAGGTTCATTGGCATTATTTATTTGAAGTAAGATTTTCTGGATTATTCCTTTTTTTTCAGCCTCAAGATTAATTGCCTGAGCCAATTTCAAACTGTCTACAGAGTGGATATATTCAAAAAATCCGACTACATATTTGACCTTATTTGTTTGTAAATGTCCAATAAAATGATATATCGATTGACTTTTAATCGTATCATCTATTTTGCCGATTTTTTTGATACATTCGGGAACTCTGCTTTCTCCGAAATCTCTCAACCCGCAATTAAATGCCTCTATCATTTTATTTTCATCATAGTATTTTGTTACTGCTATGATTTTCGGGTTATATTTTTCAACGTCATTTAAAACTTTTGAAAGATTTTCTTTTACTGTCATTTAAAAGTCCTAACTTGTCTTTTGAAGAAATATTTACCCTTCTTTTTAATTATAAAATATTGTTTTTATGTTGCAAAAAATATTTCTTTGATAATTTTTTTAAAAAAACAATCATGCTGAAATCATGTCATGTTGCATGTTTTAACATGTTGCTAAAATAAATTTTTGTGTAACATTTCTTAATAACTGTCGTTTTTTGATTTTTTGGGGCATGCTTTTGTTGTATTCTATTGAGTGTAGTTTGCAAAGGTATTATGTATGAGCGAAGTATTTGATACTCCTATTGAATGGAATGATTATTTTCTTGAAATTGCAAAAACTGTCTCGAGGCGTTCTAATTGCATAAGAGCACATGTCGGCGCCGTTATTGTCGGAAAAGATAAGAAAATCAAGGCAACGGGTTATAACGGAGTTCCGTCGAAAGTTGTTTCTTGTATGGAGCTTGGAGAATGTTTCAGAATAAAAAATAATATTCCTTCGGGTACTCAATATGAAACTTGCAGAAGTATTCATGCGGAGCAAAATGCAATAATACAAGCCGGTCAGGACAGATGCCAGCAGGCAAGTATGTACATATACGGCCATAATTTTATATGCATACTTTGCAAAAGATTTATCGTTCAATCCGGAATCGAAAAAGTATACCTTAAAAAAGATGATGCTTCTCCGATTATGACCGTAACGGTTGATGATTTAAGAAAAGAATTGTCTTTAGATGTTGCTTGTAAAATATAAACATATCGGGAATAAAAAATTTTAAATTTAGTATATAATGGGTTTTATGAGTAAAAAAGTTTGGTTTACATCTATAATACTTTTATTATCAGCTACTTTTCTGGTATCGAAAATTCCGCTTAGAGCTGAACCTGAGTTTACATACAGAGTACACAAGCCTGAAAGTGCTTATAATATTGCAAAGAGCATTAAAAGCAGTACAGGAGATTCTCAGATAATTTTTATTGTTGATTTTTCAAATTCAATGAACGAACTTATTAACAATAAAACAAAGCTCGAAATGGCAAGGGATACTATGGCTGAAATTCTTCCCAAAATCCCTTCTGATGTCAAAGTTGGGCTTAGAGTATACGGACATAAGTCGGGTTTTACATATCTTCAGGGATGTCAGGCATCAAAACTTGTTGTGCCTTTAAGTACAGGAAATTACCGAGAAATTCTTCAAGGAATGTATTCTAATAGTGCAGTAGGATGGACTCCGATTACATATTCTCTAAAACAATCTATCAATAATGACTTTGTCGGAACAACGGGTAAAAAACATATAATTCTTCTGACGGACGGAGGGGAAAATTGTGACGAAAGTCCTTGCACTTATGCCATTAATCTTATGAGAGAAAGGAACGATGTTTTAATCGATGTTATAGCTTTTGATATAAAAGATGCAGAAGCTAATAATCAGTTAAGATGCACCGCTCTTGTGACAAGCGGAAAATTTATGACGGCGGAAAACGAAGCGGATTTATCAAAATCCCTGTTTAAATCGGTTGGAATTTCAAAAGACGTTAAGGGCGATATAAAAATACAGCAATAACGGTATAGAATTTTTATTATATTTTGCATAGAATCTACTTATGTCAAAAGAAGATTCTAAATTTACGGTTATAATAAAAACATTTAATTCAGAGAACACATTAATAAATACTCTTGAATCGGTTTGTTCTTTTGGTGAAATAATCGCTCTGGACGGACACAGCACGGACGATACCATCGATATTTTAAACGAATATAAAGTAAAGACCGTATTTTTTGATAAATTCGATTATGAAAATGCTTTTAATCAGGCGGTTAAAGAAGCAAAAGGCGATTGGATTTTAGTGCTTGAAGATAATGAAACTGTTTCCGAAAATTTGCTTCAAGAGCTTGATAATTATTCTAAAAATCCGAAAAAAAAGAGATTTTCGATTGCTTTTGATATAAAAACTTTTTATTTGAATAAAGAAATTAAATCCGCAAAAGAAAAAAATATTGTAAGGTTTTTTAAAAAAGAATATTGTTCATATAAGAAAAATTCAATAAAAATAATAAGCGGAAAAACCTGTAAAATTAAAAACGGATATATTTTAAAGTATATTTCTGCCGATATTTCAAGATGTTTAACAGGTGCAATTGATAAAAACAGAGAAATTTTAAAACATTCGGATAAGATTATATCTTCACCGATTATCAGACCCATACTTGAATTTATTAAATATTACATATTCAAATTTGGTTTTTTGGACGGATACAGGGGATTTATTTTTGCTAAAGAAAAATATATTGAAAGATTTATTTTAGAAGTTATGTTTTTAGAAAAAAACTTTAAGGAGAACAAATGATTTTTGATGAATTGAATAATTTTGAACAATATTTAAACTTAAATAAAAATTTAAAAGCAGGTTTTGATTTTATTAAAAACGGCAATCTTGAAAATCTTGAAGACGGCAGATATGAAATAATTAAAGATAAAGTTTTTGCAAATGTCCAAACTCTCACAACAAAACAAAAAGAATTAAAAAGATGGGAAGCGCACAGAAAATATATTGATATTCAATATGTTATTAAAGGCGCCGAATGCATGGGGTATGGTATTCTAAGGGATTTTGGCGAGGTTGAAGAAGAATATAATGAAACGAAAGACATTGAGTTTTTAAAAGGTGAAAAGTTTAATTACGTTAATGTTGAAAAGGGAAATTTTGTAATATTTTACCCGAATGATGTTCATGCTCCCATGCTGAGTGTTGAGGATGATACTGAAATCAAGAAAGTTATCGTTAAGGTGGCTGTTTAATTTCTATTAAACTGTTTATTCTTCTTTCTTTTCCCTTAAACATCAGAATAAAAAGAAAGAAGAATAAAGCTAAGAAGAAAAACATCGACTTAGCTTAACACTTGTTTCCTTTTTTAAAATTATTTAAATAAAAGTATTTCTTTTTATATATTTGCCATGACTTTAATCATTGATTTTCCCGTCATTTCTTCAGGTTTATTTATTCCTAAAATTTGAAGAACGGTCGGGGCTATATCACATAAAGCACCTGTGTTTTCAAGCTCGTATTTTTCTTTTGAAACAATAATAAACGGAACGGGATTTGTTGTATGTGCCGTTTGCGGGAGTTGGGTTTCTTCGTTAAACATCCATTCTGCATTACCGTGGTCTGCAGTTATAATCATTGTTACATCATTTTCAAGCGCACGTTCGGCAATTTTTCCTATGCAGGTATCAACTGCTTCACAGGCTTTAATGGCAGCTTCCATTACTCCTGTATGTCCAACCATATCAGGATTAGCAAAATTAACAAGTATAAAACCGTAATCCGGATTATCTATTGCATTTAGTACATTATCACATACTTCATAGGCGCTCATTTCGGGCTTTAGGTCATAAGTTGCAACTTTTGGTGAATTAACGAGTGCACGGGTTTCAAGACGACCTGATTTTTCAACACCGCCGTTAAAGAAGAATGTTATGTGTGCATATTTTTCGGTTTCTGCCGTTCTGAATTGTTTGATATTATTATCATCAAGAACATCGCCAAGAATATTTTTTAATGTTTGCGGACGGAATGCAACAGGAACACTGAAAGTTTCATCATATTGCGTCATACAAACATAATATAAATTATTGATAACTTTCTTTCTTTCAAATCCGTCAAAATCAGCTTCATTAAATGCTCTTGTTATTTCTCTTGCCCTATCGGGTCTGTAATTAAAGAAAATAACCGCATCGTTATCACAAACACGTCTTGATGAAATTACTGCAGGTTCAACAAATTCATCGGTTACGTTATTATTGTATGAATTTAAAATAGCAGTGTTTGAATCAGGTTCTTTTATTCCTTCTCCAAGAGTTAAACAGTCATAAGCTCTTTGAACTCTTTCCCATCTCTTATCTCTGTCCATTGCCCAGTATCTTCCGATAATTGATGCTATCGGAGGAAGATTATATTTTTTTAATTCATCTTCAATTTCAGCTAAGTACATATTTGCAGATTTCGGAGGAGTGTCGCGTCCGTCTAAGAAACTGTGAACGTATACTTCTTTCAAATTGTTTTCGGATGCCATTTTAATTAATGCTTTAAGGTGTTTCATTGAGCTGTGGACTCCTCCGGGAGAAACAAGTCCCCAGATATGAAGTGCTGAATTATTCTTTTTGACATGATTTATGGCATTTAAAAATTCTTCATTTTTAAAGAAATCGCCCTCATCTATTGCCTTATTAATTCTCGTAAGCTCTTGATAAACAATTCTTCCGGCACCTATATTTAAATGTCCAACTTCACTGTTTCCCATTTGTCCTTCGGGAAGTCCGACAGAAAGCCCGTCAGCATGAATTGTTGTATGTGCCATGGAATTGAAATATTTATCAAAATTCGGAGTATTTGCGCTGTATACGGCATTATATTTTGTATCTTGCGACACTCCCCATCCGTCCAATATACAAAGCAGGGCTCTTTTTTTAGTATTTGTCATAAATCACCTCTTAAATAACTAATAATTATTAGAATTTTAGCATAGAAAAAAAACAAATTAAATCGGATTTAATTTAAACTTTGTTTATAATAATATGTTTTATGTAAGGAAATAAAATGAGATATTCTAAATATAATATTGTAATAATAGGAAGCGGTATTAGCGGATTATATCTTGCAAATAAGCTTGCCGAAAATAAGAACTTTAACGATGGAGTTTTAATAGTTACAAAGGAAAATTTGTTTTCAGGTTCATCTGCTCTTGCTCAAGGCGGTATAGTTTCCGTTATACCTGAAATAAATAAAGGTGATACCATAGAGTCGCATATAAAAGATACTCTTACGGCAGGATGCGGTTTAAATAACATTAATACCGTAAAATATGTTTCGGAAAATTCATCTAAAATTGCTCAAGAGCTGATTAGATTTGGTGTTGAATTTGATAAAAACGAAAAAAAATCCCTCAATTTTACGCTTGAAGGTGCTCATTCACACCCGAGAATTTTGCATGCGGGCGGGGATTCAACCGGAAGAATAATAGAAGAAGCTCTTGTAAAAAGAATAAAAGAAAAATCAAATGTCGAAATATATAATAATACAATGGCTGTCGAACTTTTATGCGACGGTAATAATACCTGCAAAGGGGTTGTAGTATATAACTATATGAATAATTACCATGAGGCAATATATTCGTCTAATATAGTTATTGCTACAGGCGGTATCGGTCAATTATACAAGCTGACGACAAATCCTGCAGTTTCAACAGGGGATGGCATCGCACTTGCTTATAATTCCGGAGCGGAAGTGGAAAATATGGAATTTGTTCAATTTCATCCGACCGCATTATATTGCAAAGATAAGCAGGTAGTACCGCTTGTATCCGAATCCGCAAGAGGCGAGGGGGCGAAATTGGTTGATATAACAGGCAACTATTTTGCAAAAAACTATCATCATCTTGGGGATTTGGCTCCCAGAGATATTGTTGCAAGAGCAATATCCAACAGAATTAAAGCAACAAATTCGGAATATGTAAATCTCGATATTTCTCAAATAGGAATTGAAAAATTTAAACAAAGATTTCCGACAATAACTTCATTGTGTAAAGAGAATAATATTGATATTTCAAACGGCTTAATTCCTGTTGTACCTGCGGAACATTATTTTATGGGCGGAATTAAAACAGATTTAAACGGTCAGACGACAATAAAAAATCTTTATGCAATAGGAGAATGTGCTTCAACAGGGCTTCACGGCGCAAACAGACTTGCATCAAATTCGCTTCTTGAATGTGCTGTTTTTGCCGATGCTTTGTATAACCATTTAAACGAAAATACAATAACCCCTCCCAAAAAGCATGATGGAAAGGTTCAAAAAATTCTTGAAAAATATTTTGAAACAAATATGCTTGAAGATAATGAGATTGAGTTTATCAGAGCTATGTTTTCAAATTTAAAACAAATAATGACAGATTATGTCGGAATTGAAAGAAATTTTGAAAATCTGTCAAAAGCAAAAAAAATAGCGGATGATATTCAAAATAAAATTGAAAAAATAAACGGGGAATCAAGATTAAAGTATGAATTGTTGAATGCCTTAACCGTTTCAAAACTTATAATTGATTCTGCCATTAAAAGAACAAACTCAATAGGGGCGCACTTCAGGTCTGATTCTAACGAAGCAAAAACAGAAAAAACACAAACAAATAAAGGAATTGTATTTAATTATGACAAAATTTTATCTTGATGATTTTCTGATTGAAGATTTTATAAAATCTGCGCTAAAAGAAGATATGTACTATGGGGATATAACCTCGGAATCGATTTGTTGTAATCTCAAAAACCCAAAGTTTAAAGTTTATATGACCACAAGGGAAGATGGTGTTCTTTGCGGAAAGCAGGTTTTTGAAAAAGTTTTTGAAATTCTTGCAAAAAATTCGGTTAAAATTGATTTTTATTTTCACGATGGTGATGAAATAAAAGCAGGTGATAAAATTGCTTCTATTGAGGGAGATGCAAGACATATTTTATCAGGCGAAAGGCTGGCGCTTAATTTTGTTCAAAAAATGTCCGGAATTGCAACTCATACAAGAAAATACCAAAAGCTTGCCGATAAATACAATGTTAAAGTTGTAGATACGAGAAAAAACACTCCAAATTTCAGAATTTTTGAAAAGTATTCGGTAAAGGTAGGCGGAAATCACGTCCACAGGTTTAATTTATCAGATTGCGTTATGCTGAAAGATAATCATATAGCGCTTTACGATAATTCAATTACAAAAGCCGTAAATGAAGTGAGAAAAAATTTGTCGCATGCACATAAAATCGAAATTGAATGCGACAACATAGAACAGGTTAAAGAATCCGTTAAAAACAAAGTTGATATTATTATGCTGGACAATATGACACCTGATAAAATAAGGGAAGCCTGCAAAATTATAAATAAGCAGGCTATTGTTGAAGCATCGGGATGCATAACATTGGAAAATATTGAAGAATACGCTTCGTCCGGCGTTGATATCATTTCAACAAGCGCTATTGTTATGAAAGCACCAACTTTAGATTTAGGATTTGATTATATACTGTAATCTATTTGACTGTCATCTGCCAAAATGCAAGCAGCTATGAGCGGCTTTACATCAAATTTATTTGCTATATCTTCAAGGCTCATTCCTTCCCTATGTGCTTCTTTTATTACTGTTATGTTACATGGGAGAGTAATTCTTAGTTGGTTTGGAATTTTTTTTATGTTTGATTTTTTTGCTTGACGATATTTTGGTTGATTATTGGAAGCCTTTGAAGTCCAGGATAAATATTGCTGATTTGATACATTACTTATTTTCATTTTAATTCCTTTCTTTTGAACAAAAAAATAAGTATGCTGAATAAAATTAATTGCCGGTATTAAAAAAGTTTTAAATAAAACTTTACAATTTTGTAAAATATTTTATCGAAACAGATAAAATTGTGCAAAAAAATAAAAAAAATGTTTTTTATAATATAAAGTGCGGAATTTATTAAAGGAGTGAAAATGGCAATTAAGGGATTGGGGCAAATCGGTAAAATTATAGGTAAATCCGGTGAACAAATTCAGGCTGCTGTGAAAAAAATTCAACCGACAGCGGTTAAAAGTTTGCGAAAGTCTGCAAATGCGGTTGATGAATTTGTTAGCAGCAAATCATCATTTAGAGTATTGGATATTGGAAATAGTGAAAAATTGGAAAAAGCCAAAGCTGCACTCAGTGAATATGTAAAAAAATCATCCGAGGCAGGCAGTTCGCTTGATAAAATTACGAATAAATATTTAAAAAAATAAAAACGCACAAATAAACGAGGTTATACAAAAATAACCCCGTTTATTTATAATACTTGTTTTGAAAACTACCAAGATGCTTTTGTTACACCGGGTAATAAGCCTTGATGTGCCATTTTTCTAAGGCAAATTCTGCAGATACCAAAATCTCTATGGAAACCGTGAGGTCTTCCGCAGATAGAACAACGATTGTGAAGTCTTACTTTCGGGTATTTGCCCTTAGCAGCTAATTCTTCGCGCGTATGTTCTTTATTAATCATTGCTTTTTTAGCCATTTTTTATTTATCTCCTATTTTATTATTTATTTTTAAAGGGCATACCTAAGTGTTTTAATAATGCTCTTGCTTCTTCATCGGTACGAGCGGTTGTGATAATTGAAACATTCATACCTTTTACTAAGTCAACTTCTTCATAATGAATTTCAGGGAATAATGACTGTTCTTTTAAACCGAATGTATAATTACCTCTGCCGTCGAAACTTTTAGGACTTACACCTCTGAAGTCACGAATTCTGGGAAGTACAACACAAACTAATTTTTGGAAAAAGTCATACATTCTTTCTCCTCTGAGGGTAACCATTGCACCAACCGGCATACCTTCTCTTAATTTGTAAGAAGCGATTGATTTTTTCGCTTTTGTTGCTAAAGCTTTCTGACCTGCAATTTTAGTTAATTGGTTTACAATATTTTCTGCAAGTTTTGAATTGTGCGAAGCTTCACCAACGCCCATATTAAGAACAATTTTTGACATTTTCGGAATTTGCATATCATTGGTATATGAAAATTCTTCTTTTAATTTTGCCCTAATTTCTTTTGTATAAC
The DNA here is from genome assembly GCA_902796305.1 of uncultured bacterium. GTDB lineage: Bacteria > Cyanobacteriota > Vampirovibrionia > Gastranaerophilales > Gastranaerophilaceae > RUG14156. Next base: position 11,265 of record CADBOJ010000004.1, read on the forward strand.
GGTCTTTAAGATTACCGATATGTTTTTCAGACATTTCCTTTTTCCTTATTCTAAGCCTTTGAAAATCTGTCGAATTTTATCGACCTGTCGAATTTCAATGCCCCACATTAACGTGGTCTATACATCAATTGTTTCACCGCATTTAGCACAAATGCGAACTTTTTTGCCGTCTTTTACGGCTTTTTTGACTCTTGTTGCTTTTTCGCAAGACGGGCAACAAATCATAACCTTAGAAGCATCAATCGGTCTTGCAATTTTGTTTAAACCGCCTTGAATGCCTGCCATAGGATTTGCTTTTTGAGCCTTGGTAACAACATTTACGCCGTCAACTAAAATTTTACCTTCTTTTAAGTCAACTTTTTTAACGTTTCCCTGTTTACCTTTGTCTTTTCCGGAAACAACGATAACACGGTCGCCGACTTTTGTATGAAGTTTTTTATTTGTTGTTAAGGACTTACTGTTTTTAGTCATTTTACTTGTTTCCTATTACTTTTTATTATATTACTTCCGGTGCCAGAGAAATAATTTTCATAAAATTCTTTTCTCTGAGTTCTCTTGCAACGGGTCCGAAAACACGAGTTCCTCTCGGAGCACCGTCTTTAGAGATAATTACTGCCGCATTGTCGTCAAATCTTATAACAGATCCATCGTTACGTTTGATATCCGCTTTTGTTCTAACAACAACAGCCGATACAACGTCTGATTTTTTTACTGTCATGTTAGGTGTTGCATCTTTAACTGTTGCAACAATAACATCGCCGACACTTGCATATTTTTTATTACTTGAACCCATAACACGTATGCAAAGAAGTTCTTTTGCGCCCGTATTATCGGCAACTTGTAATCTTGTTTCTTGTTGTATCATAATTACTACCTTACCCTTAATAACTACTTAGCAACGCTTACAACTTTGTCTAAAGTCCATCTGATTGAACCTGATAAAGGTCTGGACTCAACAATTGTTACTACGTCGCCTACATGGCATTGACCTTGTTCATCTCTAACTTTGAAGTTTTTTGTGAACGTCATTGTTTTCTTATATTTTTTGTGAGCTTTGTGTTCGGCAACTTCAACTACAATTGCTTTTTCCATTTTGTCACTCACAACGGTTCCTTGTTTTACTTTTTTAGGCATTTTTTATCCCTTTACACTATCGAGTTCTTTTTGTCTTAAAACAGTTTTCATACGGGCAATTTCTCTTTTTTTGTTTTTAATGGATGCCGTATTTTCAAGCTGTTTTAGTTTGTTATGTCCCATTCTTAAAGTAAACAATTCTTTTTTTGAATCAAGAATAGCTTCCTTTAATTCATCTATATTTTTTTCTTTAATTTCTTGAAGTTTCATTTTTGTTTACCTTCCAGCTACTTTTCTACTACTTTCAATTTAATAGGCAATTTTTGAGCTGCTAAGTTAAGTGCTTCAATTGCTTCTTCTTTTACTTCAAAGGTAACTTCAAATAAAATTCTGCCGGGTTTAACAACAGCTACCCAATATTCAGGGTTACCTTTACCTTTACCCATACGAGTTTCAGCAGGTTTTGCCGTAATAGGTTTATCCGGAAAAATTTTAATCCAAACATTACCGCCACGTTTAATCTTTCTTGTTATAACACGACGTGCAGCTTCGATTTGTCTTGAAGTTATCCAAGCAGGTTCAAGTGCCTGAAGACCGAATTCACCGAATTCGAGTTGGCAACCTCTGGTTTCGGTTCCTTTCATATTGCCCTTCATTTTTTTACGAAACTTTGTTTTTTTAGGCATTAACATTTTTATATTTCTC
>CADBOJ010000005.1 GCA_902796305.1 uncultured bacterium
ATAAGCTGTTTTATATTGAGCTTCCTGAACACCTTTCATTAATCCCGGAATGGTCATCGTTGCAATGATACCGATTACCATCAAAACAATTAGAATTTCAGCTAATGTGAAACCTTTTTTAATTCTCATACTTTGTATCCTCTTTCTATTTAGAATGATTTTCTCCGCTTAAATGTATGATATATCATTTTAGTATTCATGGCAACTGTTTTTTTTATAAAGATTTATTTTTTTTATTAAAACTCGTTTTATTGAATGATTTTTTAAAATAAGTGATATTAATTGTTTTTAGCATCTGTTTTTTTTGCGTCTTGACAATAATAAATACGTTTATTGCAAACTCTTGAGTTTTTACAAAATTGCGGAATTGCTACGTTAACCAAAAAAAATAAAACCTCCAATATCCTTTTATTTATAAGAATTTTGAAGGTTTTATTTAAAAAATACTTTTTTACATTTACTCTTCAAGAGCTTCCGGTCTTTTTGCTCTGTTAGGGTTAGGTACAGGTTCGGTTAGAGTTTTTCCTTGTTGCTGTTCTTGTTCTTCTTTTACTTGTTCTTCTTGCTCTTCTTGTTCTGCTTGTTCTGCTTGTCTTGCACTTGCAAGTGCATTATTGAGAGGAATTTGACGTCCATCGGCAGTTATAATATGTATTTTATTGTTTCTTATGGTAATTTCAGCTTTGGAGTAATTTCTTCTTAGGGTATTAAGATCATCAGAATTTAATCCAAAATCATTTGCAGTATCAGAATCCAAACTTACTTTTTCGGTAAATGTTATATTTTTATTAGTTTTGGATATATTGTCCGGATTTGATTCTTGCGATTTTACACCTGTGTGTTCGGATGAATCTTCAACATTTATAGGTGGTGTATAAACCGTGTTTCCGTTAGCATCCTTTACAGGTTTAGTTGGAATTTCTCCTCGTTGTTCTTCTTTACTTCCAGTTACTTCGGCTTCTTCCGACGTTGTATCCAAGCCATGTACCATTTTTTCCAATCGAATCACATCCATTACATTAACTTCGCCGTCACCGTTAATATCCGCATTTTTTGCATCAATAGTAACATCCCATCCGGATAATGATTTTTGCAGACGAAGTACATCCATTACATTAACTTCGCCATCACCATTAACGTCCCCTATAATGCCGGATGGCGTATCGGCAGCCGGAGTTTCTTCTTTAGGTGTAGTAGTAGCCGGAGTTTCTTCCTTAGGTGTAGCAGTACTATCATCTTGATTTGCTTGCGAATTGGTCTTTTTATTAGGTACATAAAAACTATCTGCATATTGTGAATATTTAGCATTTTTAACTTCCTGCCCGTCTGCAGTAGTAATTGTATAGGTGCCGTTCGGTTTGTTGTTGGTATAATTTTGTCTCACATTAGTCACATCTGTGTATCTATGATTTTTTTTATTGCCTGAGTTATATATAATCTTATTTTGCTCTGCTTGAGCATTCATATAATCATCGTATTGTTGTTGTTTTATTTTTGCATCCGTTTGATTATTTTTGCTACCCCCGTTGTTATTAACCGTATAGCCGTTTGTACCGTTTACTGTGCCATTTGTTGTTTTGCTCGTTTTAGCACTTGTTACATTATTCGCAGTGCCATTTGTTCCTTTATTTGTCTTATAGTTTTCAACAAACGGTGTTCCATTTGTATTATATTTTCTTTTATTTGCTTCTATTTCCGGTTTAAATAGAGCTTTTGCTTCATCTTCACTATTTGCCTCAACTGTTTTAATTACTTTAGGAGAGACTCCTCTGGTACAAGTTATCAATTTATATTCTGTCATAACATACCCCTTGATATCTAAAATTTATATACACCGTATATATCGTTGGTTTTTTTTAAAAACTTTAGTATTTCTGGTGTTGTGTTTACAATTATTTACAATTAAAAACAGATAATTGCGCAAATTTAAAATAAATATTTATGTTAATATAAAAAATGTAAGAAATTTAATTAAGGAGTTAGATATGGCAAGAAGACCAATTATTGCTGGAAACTGGAAAATGAATAACAACAAAGCAGCGGCACGCGAACTTGTTGACGGAATTTTAAAAGGTATTTTACCTCTCGATGCGGCTAAAATGCCCGAAGTTGTTATAGCGCCGACATATACCGCTTTATGGCAGGCTTATGACCTTATTAAAAACGAACCTAAAGTAGCTCTCGCGGCTCAAAATGTTAATCCTAATCCATCAGGAGCATATACGGGTGAAGTTTCCCTTGAAATGCTTGCGGATTTTAACGTTAAATTCGTAATCATAGGTCACTCTGAACGCAGACAAATGTTTAATGAAAGCGATGAATTTATTAATCAAAAGGCTCTTGCTATATTAAATGCAGGCTTAACACCGATTATCTGCTGCGGAGAAACTCTTGAGCAAAGAGAACAGGGAGTAACTGATGCCCACCTTGCATCTCAAATTACAAAAGCATTTAATAATATCTCGGAAGCTGATGCTGTTAAATCGGTTATAGCCTATGAACCAATCTGGGCAATCGGAACTGGAAAATCATGTGATGCTGTTGAAGCAAACAGAACGATAGGTGAAATCAGAAAAGTTATAGCAAAATTATACAATCAGGATGTAGCAGATAAAATCAGAATTTTATACGGCGGTTCGGTTAAACCTTCAACAATTGTTGAACAAATGGCACAACCCGAAATTGACGGAGGCTTAATCGGCGGAGCATCGTTAAAAGCAGATAGTTTTGTTGAACTGATTAAAGGTGCAATGTAGTTATATTAATCATAATAAATCGCTTCAGTTTTTTCTGGAGCGATTTTTAAAACCGAAAAATGAAAAAAATTCTTATATTATTAATAACAGTTATTTTCTCATTACAATGTTTTGCAATAGAAGATGAGGATGAACATGATAAATTATACAGACCGGTTAAAATTTATGACGGTATTAATCTGGATATAATTAAATGTGTCGGTCTTGCTTTTCAAAACAGTCCGAAAATAAGAAGAGCAATGTATGAACTTAATATTGCAAAAAGCGAAACTGGAATTGCAAAATCGCAATATTTTCCCGTATTTAATTTAGGTACGGGAATAAACTTTGAAAGAAATACTAATTCGATATATTATGATAAAAAATACAGAGATTTACCCTCGGTCAGATTACAGGTAAACAAGCTGATTTGGAATTTCGGCAAAACAACTGCTCATATAAAGATGCATGAATTTTATAAAATAGCATCCGAATATGAATTTATGGACAGCTTATGCGAAACCCTGTTTGATATAAAGCAAAAATACTATAATCTTCTTAAAGCAAAAGCCTTGTTAAATATAGCGGAAAATGATGTTAAAATAAATGAAAAATTTGTAAAAATTGCTCACACAAAATTTGATGCAGATAAGAATACAGCAAAAATCAATTTGTCGGATGCAAAAATAAGATATTTGGAAGCAAAAAATAATTATAATAATGCAAAAACTGATCTTGCAAATTCAATGTATATCGATAACGAGCCCGAATATGATATAGTAAATACCAAAACATTTGCATATGATACCAACTATTTATACACAAACGGAAAGATTAAAAACGGCAGTTTTGAACCCTATGTATTTCCTTTTGAAAAAGATAAGGCGGTTGAAATGGCTTATGAAACAAGCCCTGACCTGCAAGTGCTTGTTGCAATAAAAGATGCCATGAAAGAATCGTTAAAATATGCAAAAAAATCATATTTGCCGGACTTAAACATTAATGCGGGATATCAATTCAATAACACTAATTTTGCTTCAAATAACAGTTTTCAAACCGGAGTAAGCTTGGATGCGGATGTTAATCCAATGGAGGTAAAATACAATATTTCAAGAGCAAACAATGAACTTAATCTTGCAGAAAATGAAATAAAACTCTTTAAGAAAAATTTATATTATGAAGTAAAAAGAGCATTTAACAACGTAGAAAAGGCTAAAAATCAAGTTCAAGAATCAAAAAATGAAATTGAAATTGCGTACGATAATCTGGTATTTGTAGAAAAAGCATATAATTCATACGGAATTGACTATACATCACTTCAGGATGCAAGAGAAGACTACATAGGCGCACTTAATTTATATGTCGGAAGTCTTTATGACTACAATATATCTTTAATTCAGGTTGAAATGGCAATGCATTATCACCTTATTGATATTCACCATAAATCGGAACATGCAATAAAATACCATTCAAAGGAACTTGAAGAGCATTTGAATAAAGTTCTTGAATGCGACAGGCGCGAGGTCGGACAAACCGGAAATAAGCGAAATAAGAATTAGTATATCAATTTCGGTTTATTTACTTTTATTGTTGAAGTTGCAAAAGATTCTCTTGCAATTTTAACCGCTTCATCAAGCCGTGACTTTTCAACATTATTGTAATAAAGTTCAAGTACAACATCCCCTCTGTTAACAAAATCTCCGACTTTGGATTTTATTATAATCCCCGCTCCAAAATCTATACTGTCACTTTTTTTATCTCTGCCCGCACCCAGAAGTTTAGCCGCATGGGCAACATCAAGAGCCGTTAGTTTTGATATATACCCTGTGTCAAGCGATTTGATTTCAATAACATTTTTACCTTTATTAAATAAAGAGTAGTTTTCAAGAACATCAGGATTACCGCCTTGAGCAATAATAATTTCTTTGAATTTTTCAAGTGCGCTTCCGTTTTTTATAACCTTGTCTACAAGGGTTTTAGCATGTTTCGGATTGATAATTTTAGCACAATTCATAAGTGTTTTACCTGCAAGTGCCAGTGTTATTTCATATAAATCATCAGCATAACTGCCTTTAAGAAAATCGATTGCTTCAATAACTTCAAGGGAATTACCAACGCTTGTACCGAGAGGCTGTTCCATTGAACTTATGACCGTATCAATGTTTCTGTCAAGTAATTTACCTGTTTTTACCATTAATTGAGCAAGTTCGGATGCTTCTTCCGGTGTTTTTAAAAATGCTCCCGATCCGAATTTAACATCCAGTACGATTGAGGTTGCACCTGAAGCTATTTTTTTTGAAACAACAGAAGCGCATATTAGTGATTTGTTATCAACCGTTGCCGTAACATCACGAAGTGCGTATATTTTACCGTCAGCAGGTGTTAAATTCGGACTTTGAGATGATATAGCAGCTTTTATGGTTTTGATTTGGTTATAAAAAGTATTGTTATCAAGCTCACATTTAAATCCGGGGATTGATTCCAGTTTATCGATTGTTCCGCCTGTAAAACCTAAGCCACGCCCGGATAGTTTCGCTGTATATATGTCAAGTGCGCCAAGTATCGGTATCAAGCATAAAGTTACTTTGTCACCAACTCCGCCCGTTGAATGTTTATCTGCAATAAATTCCGAAATTTCCGAAAAATCAAGGATATCACCTGAATTTACAAACGCTTTAGTTAAATATGCCGTTTCTTTATCGGTTAAACCGTTGAAATATACCGCCATAAGCCACGCAGACATCTGATAGTCTTCAATTGTGCCGTCCATATATCCGTTTACAAGAAAATCTATTTCTTCCTGTGTGTGTTCTTTATTTTCTTTTTTCTTTTGAATTAAATCAACAGCTCTCATTATTTTATATCCTTTTGACAGTTATTTGTGATACGGTTCATTATTTAGTATTTTATAAGCTCTGTATATTTGTTCGGTTAATATTAAAACAGCTTCCTGATGTAGAAATGTAAGTTTTGACATTGAAAATTTAAAATTTGAAAGTGCTCTGACATCCTGAGATAAACCATCTGCACCACCTATGAGAAATAATATTTCATTTGCAAGCCCGCTGTTTTCTATTCCCTGTATTTTATATGCAAATTCTCTGCTTGAAAGTTGCTTTCCCTCTATTTCAAGAGTGATAATATAAGCATTTTTCTTATTTTTAATATACTCTATTATGCTTGAAGTTTCAATTATTTCCAATCTGCCGGAAAGGCGCTTTTGATACTCAAAAACACCCTCTTTAAAATAGCTTTCCCTTAATTTTCCCTCTAATACTATTTTTATGTTCAAACTTCAACCTTTTTTATGCTTTTTGAACGGGTGAATTATCACCAAGTAATTCGTAGTTTAGTTCACCCTCATTATCTGCAATAATAGCGGCAACTACGGTATCAGAAGTTACGTTGCATACCGTTCTTAGCATATCAACAAATCTTTCAAGGGTAAACAGTAATGCAAACCCTTCAACAAGCTGTTCGGGAGTTAAGCCGATACCGTTCAGCACAAGTGCAATTGTAATTAAACCTGCGCCCGGAATTCCTGCGGAAGTTGACGAAGCTATAATTGCAAGAAAGGCAATTTCAGCTATAAGCAAAGGTGTTAAAGTTATACCATACATTTGGGCAAGAAATATAACCGCAATTGTTTGAACTATTGCAGTTCCGTCCATATTCAACGTAGCACCGAGAGGTAAAACAAAGGAGCAAACTCTGTTTGAAATTCCTCTTTTTTCACAACAGGTAATGGTTAACGGCAGTGTTGCCGAAGAGGATGCCGTTCCGAATGCCACCATCATGGCTTCCGATACAGCGCTGTATAATTTAAGCACGGGAACTTTAGAAAATATTTTTAACATCATGGGGTACACAAAGAAGAATTGTATACCAAGAGCAAGCATTATTGCAGTAACGTATTGAGCAATATCATTAAATACGCCCAGTCCGAAGCTTGAAACCGATGTTGCGGTAAGTGCAAAAATACCGGGAGCTGCAAGATACATAATCCAATCGGTTACTTTCATTGTTGCTGCAAATATGCTTTCAAAAAATGAAACAAGAGGTCTTGATATTTCACCAGCTTTGGTAAGTGCAATCGAAAATAATGTAACAAATAATATAATAGGTATCATTTTTCCCTCAGCAAGAGCATTGAAAGGATTTTTCGGAATGATATCCAAAAATATTTGAGCAAGATTTTCCTGTTGGAATTTAATTGCATCCTGTACAAAACCTTGCGTATCTTTAATAATATCGGGGTTAACCAAATTTTGCGCATTTATACCGGGTTGAAGAATTATAGCGATTACCGATGCTATTGAAACGGCAAGACAGGTAATAATACCGTAATATATAAGCATTTTTCCGCCGAGTTTGGATAATTGTCTGCTATCTCCTATGTTTGATATGCCGATTATAATTGCACTTATAACAAGAGGTAAAACAACCATTTGAATAATATTAATAAAGCCCTGACCTATAAAGTCAAGAATTTTATAAACTTCCGCATACATAGTCTTCGGGAAAAATATGCCGACCAGAACACCGAAAACTAATCCGGCAAATATATGCCAGTTTCTTTTAAAACCAAGTAAGATTGCTATCATAACCTGCATGTGAAATCCCATCGGACAAACTCCCTCATAATACTACTTTGCTCCATTTTACATCTTTTTTTGCTAAATTGCAAAATAATTCAAATAAAAAATTGATTTAGTTTTTAAATTATATATTATTATTAGAAAATAAGACAGGTAATAAAATGGAAAAAAACGAACCGAGAAAATTTTTAGGTGTAATGTTTAATTGCTGCAATGTATACGGAAGAATATACAAAAATAAAGCAGGCACGCACTATACAGGGTTTTGCCCAAAATGTATGAAGCAAATAAAAATTAAAATCGGTGAGGGTGGAACATCCGAAAGGTTTTTTAATTCATATTAAAAATCAAATAAAAAAATCGCCTTTCAAAGCTGAAAGGCGGGAAATACAATAAATATTTTATGAGCTACTAGAGTTATACGTCTTGAATACTTTTTGGATTGTATCCTCAATAACTTTAGATACGGATTCCATTTCGGTTTTTATTGCGTTTTGTTCGGTATCCAATTGATTTAACTGAAGTTCAAGCGACCTGTCTTCTTTTTGAAGTAATTTAGTCTTTAAATTAATTCTTTCAACTTCTTTTTCGTAAATTGCCTGATTATAGTTATATTGGTTCATTGCATCTTCATAAGCTTCTTCATTGTCGTCCGCACTTGTTCTAATGGAATACACATTTCCTTTAAGAGCCTGTGCTTTTTCATCTTCGGTTTCTATTATATCAATTGTCGTAAGTCTTCCCGAAGAAGCTTTTCCGATTGCTGCAATTACTTGAGCATTATGAGTAACCGACTTATTTGACTGATAATCAAAACTGTAATTTCCATGATAATTATATGTATCTTCATCCTCGTTATGTTCAAAGCTTGTAGCATTTAAATCAGCATCGGATGTAAAATACGGCATATTATTTCTTACAAACATATAAAAAGTGCCCGAATTAAATTTATTCTTTTTCATATATTCTTCAAGGCCCGTATATTTTGTTATTATTTCATCATAATTAGCTTCGGTTACTTCTATTTTTTTAATATCGGACTCTTCTTCATTGGTTGAGTCATAAGTATATTTTTCGGTTCCCATTTTAATATTCAGGTATGAGTAACTGTTGTTTGCATCTTTTTTTGCAGTGATAATTGAATTTTTGGAATTGTAAGTATAAATAACCGGTACGCTGTCATCAAATTGAAGCGTCACATTATAATATCCCGCATATTTACCTGAATTAATTTTTGAAAAAGTCCCTATCGATACGTTTTGATTTTCGGTATTAAGAACATATTTTGTTTTAACGTAATCCTGTTTAACCGGAGGAGTAGGTACTTTTAATTTATTGTATTCGTTGTAAAGTCCGTTTACTTCATTTGATAAGGCTGTCCTTGCCTGATTTATTTGTTGACCTTTATATTCAACGTTGCTCTTCCTTGCGGTTAAACCAAGGAAGCGAGCTTGACTTGCTGCTAATCCCATAATGTCATCCTCTTTCTTGTATTTCCGAAATGAATAACGGCAACTTTTGAAAATAACTTTAGTTTTATCTTATTTTTTGTTACAATTGTTAACATATTACACACAGCCTGCTATAATATAATTGTATTTCTTTTAATGAAAATCGGGAAAAAGTCAAAATGTTCAAGGATTTTTTATTTATTGATAACCACATCCACGGGTCTTTCGGAATAAATTTTAATTATGCAAATTATGATGAAATCAAATATGTTTTAAAAGAACTTTATAAGCTTAATATCAGAGGCATATGTCCGACTCTTGTCGGGGATACAAAAGAAAATATCTTAAAACAGCTTTCTTGCTTTAAGAAAATAAAAGAAGAACAACTGAAAAATAAAGACAAAGAAGCATTTGTTATAGGAGTACATCTCGAGGGGAGTTTTTTAAGTCCGAATAAATCCGGAATACAAGACAAAAGCGTATTTTTAAAGCCGAATATTGAAAATTTTAAGGCACTCACCGGAGATTTTGAAGATGTTGTAAAAATAGTAACAATAGCTCCGGAAGAAGATGCAGGACTTATAGATTATCTTAACGATAAAAATATTTTAACTCAGGCAGGTCATACCGCAGGAGAAAAAATAAAAAATTGCAAAGCAACAACACATCATTTTAATGCAATGAACCCCATTCATCACAGAAACCCGTCTGTTACCCTTGAGGGTTTAATTCGGGACGATATTTATATTGAAATTATTGCGGATTTAATCCACTTAAGCGAAGATATTATAAAATTGATTTTAAAGACCAAAGATAAAAATAAAATACTTCTTGTAAGCGACAGTTTACCTTCGAGCAATTCAAATCAAGATATAATTTTTTGCGGTAAAAAAATTGATAAATTCGGAAAAGATTCAACAGGAACTCTTGCAGGCTCAAATCAAACCCTTAATTTTATATGTAATAATCTGCTTGAAAAAAATATTTTAACCGCAGAGGATATTAATCTTATGGCTTTTAATAATCAGACGGATTATCTTAAACTAAAAAAAGACGAAATTGATATTTTATTGAAATAAAAAATGTGATAGACTGTTATTTAAGATAACAAAATAACATTAAAGAGGAAAAATGAATAAAAAATTTATTATAATAACAGGAATAATTATTTGCGGAGTATTATCGGGAGGCTACGGTATCGCTCAAAATCAGAATGTACAAAATTATGTTAAGCCAAAAGCACAAAAACCCGCACAACATGATGTTGTTATAAATACAACTTCACTGAATATCGTTAATAATCCGTCCAAATTTTTAAATAAAACGGTTAAAATACAAGCAACATTTGATAAATTCTCGACACTCGGACTTGACTATAATAAAGCACTCCGCCCGAGTGCAAAATATATAGGAATACTTATTCAAAGAGATGATATAACAGATCATAATATTCCGCTTTCTGAGATGAAATTATTTTTAACAAAAGAATTGGCTGAAAAGCATATTGATTTAGATACCGGAGATAAGATTGAAATAACTGCTCAAGAGTTTTCAACCGCTCTGAATGATCCGTGGCTTGATGTTAAAGAGCTAACGGTAATTAAAAAAGTTGCAAAGCAGGAAGATAAAGAAGAATAGTATTTCAAGGGAAGTATGAACGAAAATAAAAAATATTTAACTGTTCACGGTCACTTTTATCAACCGCCGAGAGAAAATCCATGGATAGAAGAAATAGAGTTGCAGGAAAGTGCGCATCCTCAACACGATTGGAATGAAAAAATTTCCTGGCAATGTTACAGACCGAACGGAAGTTCAAGAATTGTCGACGGAAACAATTCAATAGTTGAAATATCAAATAATTACAGATATATGAGTTTTAATTTCGGGGCAACTTTATTAAGCTGGCTTGAAAAATATGACACAAACGCATATCATAAAATACTTGAAGCCGATAAGCTTTCAATATCCGAACATAACGGACACGGTAACGCCATAGCACAAGTGTATAACCATATAATTATGCCTCTTGCAAACAGAAACGATAAAATAACTCAGGTCTTATGGGGCTTAAAAGATTTTCAAAAAAGGTTTAACAGAAATTCAGAGGGAATTTGGCTGGCGGAAACCGCAGTTGATGCTCAGACTCTTGAAGTTCTTATAGATTGCGGTGTTAAGTTTACGATTTTATCTCCTCATCAGGCAAAATGCGTTAATAAAATAGGTGAAAAAAATTGGCAGGATGTTTCCTGGGGAACAATTGACCCGTCAAGAGCATACAGATATTATGTTGACGGAACAAATAAAGAAAAATATATTGATTTATTCTTTTATGACGGTTCAATATCGAAATCGGTAGCATTTGATAATCTGTTGTGCGACGGTGTCAGATTTGCACACAGATTAAACGACGGTTACGTTGAAGACAGGCATCACCCGCAAATAATAAATATTGCAACCGACGGAGAAAGTTACGGACATCACACAAAATTCGGAGATATGGCATTAGCCTATATTTTGAGAGTGGGTGCTAAAAATCTGGGCTTTACAATTACAAATTACGGAGAATTTCTCGAAAAGTATCCGCCCGAATATGAAGTTGATATAAAGCCTGTTTCTGCTTGGAGCTGTTGCCATGGAATAGGAAGATGGCAGGATAATTGCGGATGTTCAACCGGAGCACAGCCCCATTGGAATCAGGCATGGAGAAAACCCCTAAGGCAGGCAATGGACTATCTTAGAGATGAGATGATTAAACTCTGCACACAAGAAGGGGCTAAATATTATAAAAACTTCTGGGAAGCAAGAAATAATTATATAGATGTAATTATTTCAAGATCAAAAACAAGCATTGAAAAGTTCCTGCTTGAAAATACAAGAAAAAATCTTTCAAGTAAAAATAAAGTCCAAGCCATTAAACTGATGGAAATACAGCGCTTCTGCCAGCTCATGTATACAAGCTGCGGTTGGTTTTTTGCTGATATTTCGGGTATTGAAACAACGCAGATAATGAAATACGCAGCACGGGCAATAGAACTTGCAAAGGAATTTTCCGATACAAATTTTGAAAAGCATTATCTTTCAATATTACAAAAAGCAAAAAGTAATATACACGAATTTGGAAGCGGAAAAGAAATATACAATAAATGGGTAAAAACTTCTGTTGTAAGCGTATACAAAGTCGGTGCGCAATTTGCAATAGAATCAGAATTTGACGCCAATAAAAATAATGAGATTTTTGATTTATATTGCTATGAAATTAAAAAACACACTTCTAAAAAAACTTCAAATTCAATCGGGACATTAACGATAGGAAAATTTGAAATAGCATCAAAAATCACGTTAGAAAAAAGAGAGTTATCTTATGTGATGCTTCAGACGCACCATTATGATTTCTATTGTTTTATCAAAGATTTTAACTGTCAGGATGACTATAATATCGAAAAAGATGAAATATTAAAAGAATTTAAAACTGAAGATATTACGAATATTTTAAAAACAATTAAATTGTATTACGGCTCGAAATCATACGGTTTAATTGATATTCCGATAGACAGAAGAAAAAGTATATTAAAAGGGCTTGTTGTAAATAAACTTGAAAAAGCTGCAGAAACATATAAAGAACTGTATGAAAGCCTGTTGAAGCCTATAAGCTATTTAAACGATATCGGTATGGATATTCCGGAAAGTTTTAGAGTATGCGCAAAATATACTCTTGTAAAAAGCTTTAAAAAAGAGTTAAGTTCAATTACAACCTACACGGATAAGAAAAAATCGGAAAAGCTCATTAAAATCAAAGAACTAACGGATAAATTCCATATTAAATTAAACAAACATGCGGTAATGAAAATATTATCGGACAATCTTTTACAACTTACCGCCAAACTTAAAGAAGCACCAAACGGCAAAAATACAAGAGAACTTTTAAACTTTTTTGATTTAATGGAAAAGCTTAAAACAGAGCTTGAAATTTCGGAATCTCAAAATGTATTTTATGATTTATTCTGCTCTGATTTTGAAAACTTCGTTGAAAAATTAAGAAAGAAACATACACCGAACGAATTAAGGAAATTACTTCTGGATTTTGTTGAAATCGGGAAAAAATTAAATATCAATGTTGCTTTTTACAAAGAAAAAATCGACTCGCTGACAGGAAAAGTTTAAGAATTCATCTTTCTTGATAATACCGGAATGTTATCTATATCAAACATTTTACTGGTTTCAATATTATTAACATATTCCATTGCAAACATTGCAATTATAATTGCCTCAAGAGATGATGCGGGAAGCATATTTTCCGGAAGCTGAGAAAAATTGTATTTTATTTTTAAGGAAGTTTGCAGGTTCTTACAGTCGATTGAAGTCCTTGACAAAAAATGCGAATATAATCCGTATGATTGTCTTAATTGGTTAATATCACATCTTACGACTTTGATATTTTTTGATTTAAGCTTGTTAAATAATTCCTGACATCTTTTTGAAACTCTGTTTGTCCAGTTGTTTCTGTTTACTTTAAAATAATCAAAAAGTGCCTTGTAATTTTTTGAATGTATTCTCCATTTGCCGTCAAGCATACTGTTATCATAAGGAACGCTTGATGCAACAACGGATGAAGAAACATAGGGCGAATTATCAAAAAAGTATTCAATATCCTGCGCAAAGTAAAATTTGTCAAGAAAAACAATTTTTGAATTTCTGTCTAAAACGCAAACAGAACTGTCGCAATTTGACGAATTGGAAAGAGATAAACCTATAAAAAAATTTTCTTTACTTGACAGACTTTGCATAACTAAGAGTATAATTAATCAGGAGATATTTTTCAAGAAGCAT
>CADBOJ010000006.1 GCA_902796305.1 uncultured bacterium
AAGAATTTCTTCGGATAATTTTTTAGTTGTAATTGTACCGAATAATTTTCCTGATTCACCTGCTTTTGCACTTAATTTAATAACTTCAGCTTTTTCAATAATTTCTTTTGTTTTAAGTGCTTCCTGATGTAATTTTTCAGCTTTTGCTTTAATTCTTGCAATATTTCTTTCTCTTTCAGCCAATGCACCTTTTGTTGCAATTTCGGCTAAAGAATTAGGGATAAGATAGTTTCTTGCGTATCCGTCTTTTACGTTAACTAAATCGCCTACTTCACCTATATTTTGTACATCTTTTTTTAATATAACCTGCATTATTTTTCTCCTTATTTATTGTGATGAGCTAAACATAATGATATTTAAAACATATATTATTTTCAAGTCATTTACACATTATTAGTGTTTTTCTTTTTTGTTTTTTTGACTTCTTCGCTCTTTTCTGCCTTAACAGTGTCTGTTACAGCCTGCGAAGTTTTTGTTTTTACTTCTTCTTTTTTTTCTTCTTGTTCTTCTTTTGCTTCTTCTTTTGCTTCTTTATTCTCTTCCTTTACTTCTTCTTTCGGCTCTTCTGCCATACTTTGCGCCAGAGCTTGAGCTTTTTCTTTAACAAGAACTTCCAGCTCACCTACTATTTCTTCTGTTTTTTCTATTTTTACTTTTTCCTGAATTGATAAAGCTTCATCAATTTCATCATCAGTTTTAGGTCTTAAAACCGGTATGCTTAAATTTAAAATTGTTGCATCTTCGGTTGCATCAATACTCAAATCAAAAGAATCAACATTTATTTCAAGGTATCTGGAAATTGAATCAAGCAAATCGTCTTTCAACATCTGCATAGCACGTTCCGAAAAACCGACCCTATCCTGCATCAGAACGGAACGAAGCCTGCTTTTGGCAACTATTTTAGATTCATCCTCATTTTGAGCGGTAAAAAAACTCAAAACCTTGTCATAAATATCGGAAAAAATATCTTTCATGTTTACCCCTGCGCTTTCTTAGCAAAAAACTTTTTAATTCTTTCTATCCAATTATTCGGTTCATCAATATCAAGAAGCGGAACGTCTTCTCCCATAATACGTCTTGCAACATTCATATATGCAATACCTGCAAGAGATTTTTCGTCATTAACAACAGGTTCGCCTTTGTTTGTAGATGTAATTATATTCATATCCTCCGGAATTACTCCGATTAACTCGCAGGATAAAATATCAACAACATCGTCAACACCCATCATATCATTTGTTTTAACAAGATTCGGGCGAACACGATTTACAAGCAGTCTGTATTTTTCAACTCCTTCTTTTGATTCCAGAAGACCTATAATCCTGTCGGCATCTCTGATTGCACTCATTTCGGGAGTTGTAACAACTATTGCTTCATTTGCGCCCGCAACAGCATTTTGAAATCCCTGCTCAATTCCTGCTGGACAGTCGACAATTACATAATCAAAATCTTTCTTTAATTCTTCACAAATATCTTTTAATTGATCCGAATCAACCGCCGATTTATCACGCGTTTGAGCAGCAGCAAGAAGACATAAATCGGGGTTTTTCTTATCTTTAACAAGTGCCTGCTTCAACTTACAGCGCTCTTCCACAACGTCAACTATGGTATATACAATTCTGTTTTCAAGACCAAGCAATAAATCAAGATTTCTAAGTCCTATATCCGTATCAATTAATACGACTTTATTTCCTAAGTGCGCCAAAGCCGTACCGATATTTGCAGAAGTAGTTGTTTTTCCTACTCCGCCCTTACCTGACGTTACTACAATAACAGAACCTGACATTTTATATGCTCCTTTAATTTTGATTTATCTTAAATAACATTATTTCGTTATCAACCAATCTTGCCTCTTCGGGCGTAAATACGGATGATTTAATTATATACGGGATGTTTGTTGCATCGGGTCGTCTTGAATAGCAGTTTGCAATTCTCAATTGAACCGCATTCATTTTGAGCGCTCTTATTGTTGCATTGGTATTCCCTTTACATCCGGCGTGCGCTATTCCTGACAGTATACCCCATACGGTAATATCACCCACGGCACGAATTTCGCTTCCGGGGTGGCAATCGCCGATTATCAATACATTTCCTTCCGATTCGATAATTTGTCCTGAACGGAGCGTTTGATTAATATAAACAGTAACTTTTGTATCCGATATAACCGGCTCGTTTGTGGGGGTTTCGTAAAAATCAACTTCTTCCCACTCATCATTATTGCTTTCATACTCATCGTATGCTTTTTTATATACACCTATTGAATTTTTTTCAGCTTCAATTTCATTAATATTGCTTTTAAGCTCAACATTCGGCTGTTCCGTTTTAACTTCATCCGATATTGCATCAATATTTTGCAGAGGACTTTCTATTGTCGGAGTATATTTTGTAAATTCTTCAACAATATCCTTGGTTTCCTGCGGAAGCTGATATTTATTTGAAATAGCTTGCTCGATTTCTTCAAAATTGCTTTCTCTTGAAATACCTGCCTGTCTTAATTCTGAAGCTACATCAATACTGTCCTGCTGTTTTTGTATAGCATCCAAATCCGCTTCAAAATGAAGTCCTGTCACTTCCTTGACGGCTATTTTATCATCATCTATATTAACCGGGGACACAATTTCGTTATTTATATCGCTTCCATACTTCTCTTCAATTCTCTTTTCAATCGGTTCTTGAACAAGAATGTTCATATTTTCCGCAATGGCAGCCGTTTCGTTATTTACGGTTTCTATTGTGTCAAGAATACAGCCATAGCTCGTTATAAGCGACTGTATGCTAAGCATTTGAGATTGATTTAAGTAGTTATCATTTAATTTTAAAACGATTTTCTTTCCCGAATGATTTAAAGTTTCTAACGCTAGTGATAGGCTGTTAATAATTTCACCTGTAGACGTGCAAGATGCCATATCTACGACAAAAAATTCATTTTCATACATAATAATAAGATTACCTTAAAAAAATTCTGATATCATGATTTAAAGACTAACTTAAACAATATTTAACTACAATTATTTATAAAGTAATTTTAAAAA
>CADBOJ010000007.1 GCA_902796305.1 uncultured bacterium
ATATAATAAGAATTGAAGTTAAATTTAACATAAATGTATTATAATAAATTATAGTAAAATACTCTATACGCAAAGCGGATTATTTAAAGGTCAAAATGAATTTCAATAAAGCAATCACCTGGTCGGGAAAAATATATAAAATACTTCAAAAGCTGAACCTTGACGGTTTTATTTCTCTTGATGCTTTTATTGATACAAATTTGCCCGAAATAACATCCAGATTACAAACCTATGCTTCAAATTCAAAAATAGCCGTGTGTTCAACCAACGGAAAGAAAACAACGGTAAATCTTTTAAATCAAATTTTAAGTGCAAATAATCAGACATTTATAACAAATGTTACGGAAAAGGCCGAATCACTTCCCGTTCTAACATCAATAATTCTCGGATTATCAGACGGCGATATATTTAGTGACGATATAATGAAAGATTATTATACAATGGCACTTGATGAGTATGAAATTGCAGGATATTTTAATTCAATGAAATTTGATTATCTGCTTTTAAACAACTTATTTCAGGACCAGAAAAGCTACTATACCCTTGAAGATAAAAGAAGAAAAATTCAGGATGCAATTGTCTTGAATTCTAACTGTAATCTTATAATTAATGCGGATGAACCCGTATTTCATGAAATTGACGACATAAAAAACGATTTACTCATCGGAAAAAAACTAAATAAACTGTATTTCGGGTTTAATAATATAGAAATTGCGGATGATGATAGCTTAATTCAGGCAAATGATGTTGTTCGCTGTCCTGTTTGCGGTTGCAAGCTGGATTATGTTAAAAGGTTTTATTCTCATATCGGTCAATATGACTGCGAATGCGGTTTTAAACGCCCGAAACTTGACATTTCGGCAGATGCAAAAATCTTTGGTAATTATTCATTTTTAAATGTTTATTTTAAAGAAAATAAATATGTTTTTAAACTTCCTCTAGGCGGGGTTTATAACGCATATAACGCTCTTGGTGCAATTTCTCTTGCAATCGCCCTGAATATCGAAAGAAAAACAATCACAAAATCTTTTGAAAATTATGCAGGAATTACCGCAAGGGATGAAATAATAAGGTATAGAGGAAAAGATATTAAATTAAAAACAGTAAAAAACCCTGTTTCTCTATCGGAAGCCTTAAGAGAACTGCTTCTTGAAAAAAGAACAAAAATTGTGTTCTGTCTTAATGATAAACCTGAAGATGGTATTGATACAAGCTGGATTTGGGATTCAAATTTTAATTCTCTTTCAGGCTTTGAAAATAAGATATATGTGTGCGGAACAAGATGCGACGATATGGCGCTGAGATTAAAATATGCGGGCATAAATCCATGCCTTATCATTGTTGATAATTCAATATCAAATTCCGTTAAATGTTGTTTTTACGAACTTGAAAAACATGAAAATATGATTATTTTTTCAGTACCATCTGCGATTAAAGAAATTAAAGATATTTTGGATAAATAAATAGAAAATATTGCAATAATCATAAAAAAAGGTATAATAGTTATTAGTAATCAACTATTCTTAAGCGGTTAAATCCCTTTGGTAGTCTGATAGTAACATTAATAAATTAAGGAGAGAGAAAGATGTATCAGGATCAAACTCTGGTTTGTGAAGATTGCGGTAAGGAATTTATTTTTACTGCCGGAGAACAAGAATTTTATGCTGAAAAGGGATTATCCAACACTCCAAAGAGATGTCCGGATTGTCGTAAATTGCGCAGACAAAAATCAAGAAAGAAAATGTACAGCGCAGTTTGTTCCGCATGCGGAGCTGAAACAAAAGTTCCGTTTAAACCAAAAGAAGGTAAAGAAGTTTTCTGTAAAGAATGTTATAAAAAAAGACAGGAAGAAGAAACAGTTTAAAAAACGGGCAAAAGCCCGTTTTTTTATTTGCAAAATTTTGCATTTTAATTTTCTTTTTATAAGGCATGGATTTGGAATGTTGCCTGCGCATAAGTCATTTCTAATAACTCACTTTGTTCGTTAAGAACTGACTTAACCTTTGCCCTCAACTTCGCTTGCTAAGCTGTCGCTAAGCTCGCTTGTTTCGGGGTGTTATGCTTGTTTTTGTTTATCAATCATTCCTTGAATTTTGCCGATTAATTCTTCACCTTTTTGAGCCATGTCGGATTTTAAGGTTTCGGCTTTTTCCTGAATTTCTTTAACGGTTTCCGAAGCTTTGTCATAAGCCTTTTGAGATGCTTCTTTAATTTGTTCTCTTGTTTCTTCGCCGGATTGCGGAGCTAATAAAACTCCTGCAACAGCTCCAACTATACCACCTACAACAAAACCTGCAATAAATTTTCCTGCTGACATATATTTTCCTTTCTTTACTTTACTTTACTTTTTAAACAATCCCAATCCGAAAGATATTCCTTTTAAAATACCTCCCGTAAAACTTTTTAGTTTTCCGCCAAGAAGTGTTGTTGCGCCAAGCAGAGTTGCAACGCCTGATTTGGCATCTTTAAACTTTTCATCAGCGGAATTTGCAATTGAATTGATTGAAGTTGCTGCTTCCTTGAGTTCTTTTAAAGTCGGTTCAATTTCTTTTTGCACACTTAATGTAACAATATTTGCATTATCGGATAAAGTTTTTACACTCTTTACCAGTTTGCAAATGTAACAGGACAGTACAATAAGACATACAGTGCTGACAATTAAGAACAAAGATAAACTTATGTACACACTTAACATTTTTACCTACATTTCATCAACATTAGTTTCGTTATTTTTTGCTTTTGCAAGCTGACGGGCTTTTAAGTAGTCATTAAAACTTTTATATGCATCTTCAATTTTATCTTTTGAAGATTTAATGGCTTCAAGTGCCTGTTCTTTAGCTTTTATAACTTCAGGAGAGTATTTTTCATAGATATTTTCAACAGCTTCCTTAAGTTCCTTTCTTGATTCTTCACCCGATTTTGGCGCAAAAAGGACACCGGCTATAACACCGCCTACCATTCCTGCCAGTATTCCGATTGCAAAACCGAAAGAATCATCATTGTTTTTACACATATTTTCTCCTTTTTTACTTGTAGACGATTATAACATTTTTTTTATAAACTTTAAAGTAGCAAAAAGTTTAAGAAAGAATTTGATAAAAAGTGCTTGATTAAAAAAATATATTTGTTATAATTAATAAGTGCCTCAGTTACGGCGCACTTTTGATGGTATCGATATTATTTTTGTTAATATCCCCGCCATTGAGAGTTAAATATTTTAAACATGTTAATTGATCCTCAGTAGCTCAATGGCAGAGCATTCGGCTGTTAACCGAAGGGTTGTTGGTTCGAGTCCAACCTGGGGAGTTTTTAAGTATATAAAAAGGTTAAAATATAGAGTGGAAAGCAGTTTCCACTCTTTTTGCTATAGTCAATCTATTAACAGTTAAATCATAGAATTTATGCCTAAAACTCAATAATTATCAGTATTTTA
>CADBOJ010000008.1 GCA_902796305.1 uncultured bacterium
GTATGGTAAATAAAGTTCCTCACATTGTACAAATTGTTGAATAATAGGAAGGTAAGATATAATGTTAAATTTAGAAGATATAAGACCTAATGAAGGTGCAACTCACTCTAAAAAACGCAAAGGCAGAGGAATAGCATCGGGTTGCGGTAAGACATCATGCCGTGGCAATAACGGTGAAGGACAAAGATCCGGAAATTCTCACAAACGTGGTTTTGAAGGCGGACAAATGCCCTCATACAGACAAATGCCGAAATTAAAAGGCTTTAAAAATAAATTCAGAGAAGTTTCTGCTGAAATAAACGTTTCAAGATTAGCTGAATTAGACACTGAAACTGTTGATTTAGCATATTTACAAGAAAATAAAAAAGCTGCTTCAAATGCTGTTGCTTTAAGAGTACTCGGTAACGGTGAAATCAAAAAAGCAATTACCGTTAAAGCTACTTATTTCAGCGCAAGCGCAAAAGAAAAGATTGAAAAAGCAGGCGGAAAGGCAGAATTAGTATAATGCAACAACGTGTTGATACAGAAAAAGTTGTGCAAAATCTAAAAGCAAGTTGGAGAGAAAGCGGCTTAAAAAATAAGCTGCTTTTCACCTTTGCAATTATTGCATTGTTTAGATTTGGTGCGCAACTTCCTATTTTTGGCATTAATAATACGGCGTTTATGCAGATGGCAGGCGGAAACAATCTTATCGGCTTCCTTGATATGTTTTCAGGGGGCGCATTAGGTAAGGTTTCAATATTTGCATTAGGTATTGGCCCGTATATTACTTCATCGATTATTATGCAGTTGATGGCTGTTATTATTCCCGCACTTGAAAAAGCTCAAAAAGAAGACGGGGAAGCAGGCAGACGCAAAATTCAACAGTACACAAGGATAGGTGCAGTATTTCTGGCATTATTCCAATCCGTAATTTTTGCAATTGCGCTTTATAAAATTCCCGGTTCTATTTACCCCGGGATTAATCCTATGATGTTCTTTGTAGGTTCTACCGTAAGCTTAACGGCGGGTGCCATAATTGTAATGTGGCTGGGTGAATTAATAACAGAAAAAGGCGTGGGCAATGGTGCTTCGCTATTGATTTTTGTCGGTATTATTACGGGAATTCCAAAATACTGCAATAGTACATATGAACTCGTTCATAATTCTCCCTCTCTGCAGTTAAACTTAATTCTGTTGATTGCAATATTTTTAGCAACAATGGTATTCATTGTAATCTTACATGAAGCTGCAAGAAAAGTTCCGATTGTATCTGCAAGGCGTCAGGTGGGCAATAAAATATACGGCGGACAGAATACAAATATTCCGTTTAAACTCAATCCGAGCGGTGTAATGCCCATAATCTTTGCTATTGCAATTTTACTATTTCCGGCTACGGTAATCAGTGTCGTACACCAGATGAAAATTAATAATGTTATCATTGCGGCAATTTTTGATAAATTAAATCTCTTATTCAGTACAGGATCGCCGTATTACTACACAATATATTTTCTTTTGGTTGTAGCACTCACGTTTTTCTATGCTTCTATTATTCCATCCATGCAGCCTAAAGAAATTGCAAACAACCTGAAAAAATACGGTTCTGCAATTCCGGGCGTAAAACCGGGCAAACCTACCGCCGATAAATTAAATGAAATTCTGACCAGAATTACTCTTATAGGCGCTCTTGCTCTCGGTATAATAGCACTTATTCCTACATTTGCATCAGAAATTACGGAAATTAAGACTTTTCAAGGTATCGGCGCTACGAGCCTTATAATTCTTGTCGGTGTTGCTCTTGATTTTATCAACCAAATCAAAACACACCTGCTTGCAAAGAATTATGAAAGCTTCTTACAACAGCGCTAAAGGAAAGAATAATGAAGAAAGTATTTATATTTTTAGGGCCTCCGGGTTCGGGTAAGGGTACACAAACTTCAAGATTATCGGATAAGTTATCGATTCCGCACATTGACACCGGCTCTCTTTTAAGAAAAAGTATTCAGGATGCAACAGAACAAGGATTGATAGCAAAAAGCTTTATTGATAAAGGTCAGCTTGTTCCGATTAGCGTGGTATCTGAAGTTATAAAAGAGAGAATTTCAAAAGAAGATTGCAAAGACGGTTTTATTCTTGACGGTTTTCCACGCTCTATTGAGCAGGCGGATGCACTTAACAATATTATGACGGTTACCAAATTTAACTTGAAAGATAACGGTCTTGCAATTTATTTTGACATCAAAACGGATGCACTTATCCACAGACTCGTAAACAGAAGAAGTTGTCCGAAATGCGGAACCATATATAATCTCGTATCAAATCCTCCTAAGATTATGGACTATTGCGACATATGCGATACAAAATTAATCACAAGAGATGATGATAACGAAGAAACTGCATTACTGCGCTTTAAAACTTATGAAAAAGAAACAGCTCCTTTATATGACTATTATAAGCAAATGGGAATATTAAAAGAGCTTGATGCAGATAAACCCATAGGCGAGATTTGGGAAAACTTAAAAGAACTTGTTCTTGATGAAAAATAGCAGACATTAAAAAAGGCGATATTTTATCGCCTTTTTTATATTTTATATTCTCTTAAACTTTTTGCTTTATTAGATTGTATTATCTTCTTTAAAAAATTATTTTTCTGCTCGTCCGATAAAAAATTTATTTTTTCTATGCATTCCGTTATCATTTTTTCTTCGGTTTCACTTATTTTAGCATCGGACACCGTTTTATTCGTCAGATGAATCGGTTTGTCTTCGATAAAATCTTCTTCTTTATTATTATTATCGTTAAAATTTTTGTAATTAAAATATATGTCTTTAATTTCAACACCAAGCGGCATGGAATAAGAATTAATCTTTTCAATTAACTTCTTTTTGTATAAATTTAATTCGTTTGCAACAACAGAACTTTTTGTACTTATATATATAACAGAAGATTTTATTGCATAAGGTTTACTCAACAAAGAAAAGCGTTTACCGCATATATCATTCCAAAAAGAAAAAATAGTTGAGTGTTTAATCATTATATTCATTTTTTCTTTTGAAATGTTTTCACCAAAAACACTTGAATTAAGAAGTTCCGATATAGTTTGTTCTTTGCTTATTTTTTTCATTTTTTAAATACAATTCACATATTTTATAAAACAGACAGGGCATTTGATACTCCTGTCTGTTTTGTTTTAAATTGAATTACTTATCCTATACACCTGCCATATAAGTTTTTGCTTTATCTAAAAGAGTTTGAACCATTTGAGTTTCTTCCCATGGGACAAAGAAGTCTTCTCTTCCTACATGTCCGTATGCCGCAAGTTTTTGATAGAATTTTCCGCCGTTTTTAGCAGGGAGATTTCTTAAATCAAATTGTTTAATAATAGCAGCAGGTCTTAAATCAAACGTATCCGTTACAATTTTTGATAAAATTTCATCAGGGAGTTTTCCCGTTGAAAACGTATCAACCAGAACAGATACCGGTTGAGATTTTCCTATTGCATAAGCAAGTTCTATTTCACATTTTTCTGCAAGTCCGGCCTTAACTATATTTTTTGCAACCCAACGGGCAGCATATGCTGCAGATCTATCAACTTTGGTCGGGTCTTTTCCGGAAAATGCACCGCCGCCGTGACGAGCATATCCGCCGTATGTATCAACGATTATTTTTCTGCCTGTTAAACCGGCATCTCCTTGAGGTCCGCCTATAACAAATCTTCCCGACGGATTGATAAGATATTTTGTTGTTTCATCAGGTTTTACATCATAATTTTCAAAAACAGGCTTAATGACATGTTCTATCATATCATTTCTTATAATTTCCTGAATTTTTTGATTATCTTCTATTCCGTTTACAACAGGGTCATGCTGGGTTGAAATAACTATTGTATCAATTCTTACCGGTTTTCCATCTTTATATTCAACCGTAACCTGACTTTTACCATCAGGTCTTAAATAGTTTACAACTCTTTGTTTTCTGACTTCAGATAATCTATATGCAAGTTTATGAGCAAGTGCTATAGGAAGAGGCATAAGTTCCCGTGTTTCGGTACAAGCAAATCCGAACATTATACCTTGATCCCCTGCACCGATATCAAGTGTTTCATCTTTTGAAGTATCCGAATTATCAGTTCTTGTTTCAAGAGCCTTGTTAACACCGCCTGCAATATCAGCTGATTGCTCATCTATTGAAGTTAAAACCGCACATGTTTTATAATCAAAACCGCCGCCTTCTTCACCGTTGTATCCTATGGATTTTATAGTGTTTCTTACAACTGACGGAATATCGACATAACAATTTGAAGTAATTTCTCCGCAAACAAGAGCCATACCAGTTGTTACCGTGGTTTCTGCCGCTACTCTTGATTTTGAATCTTTTGTTAAAAATTCATCCAAAATAGCGTCTGAAATCTGATCGCAAACTTTATCGGGGTGTCCCTCTGTTACAGATTCCGACGTAAACAAAAAGTCTTTAAGTGTCATCTTTTTCTCCTTAATTTATATTAACTTACCGGTAAGTTTTTTAATTCCGACCCGGTTTACTTGTTTAAATATTTTAATATTAAAAAATATATAATACAATAAGATTATACTATAATTTTCTATATATTCAGCGAGGATTTAATAATGAACAGAAACATTAATTTTGCAATAGCATCCGACCATGGCGGTTTTGAACTAAAAAACAAAATAATTGATTATTTGAAATCTAAAAACTTTGAAATTAAAGACTTTGGAACATACGATAAAAGCTCCTGCGACTATCCTTATTATGCGAAACAAGTAGCTAATGCCGTTTTATCAGAAGAATTTAAAAAAGGAATTCTTGTTTGCGGAACGGGAATCGGAATGCAAATAACAGCCAATCGATTTAAAGGGATAAGAGCAGTTTGTCCGAATAATTGCTATTGTGCAAGAATGTCTGTTGAACACAACAATTCAAATATTTTATGCCTCGGTCAAAGGGTTTTAGGAGAGGGGCTTGCCGTAGAAATTCTTGAAACATGGATAAATTCAGTTTTTCAAGGAGAAAGACATCAAAAAAGAATTGATATGATTGATGAATAAAATTACAAAAGACTGTTAATTATTTATCTTGTATTAATAGTTTTTTCATTGTAAAATTTTATTGGATGATAGTTAACCTTTTATATAAGGAAGTTTTCAATGTTTGAGAGATTTACGGAAAAAGCAATAAGAGTTATAATGCTTGCTCAAGAGGAATCAAGACGATTAGGACATAATTTTGTCGGAACGGAACAGCTTCTTCTCGGCTTAATAGCGGAAGGAACAGGCGTTGCTTCCAAAACACTTAAATCAATGGGTGTTAATATTAAAGAAGCAAGAGAAGAAGTAGAAAAAATAATAGGAAGAGGATGCGGATTTGTAGCAGTAGAAATTCCATTCACACCGAGAGCAAAAAAAGTTCTTGAATTATCATGGGATGAAGCAAGACAACTCGGACATAATTATATAGGCACAGAACATCTTCTTCTCGGCTTAATAAGAGAGGGCGAAGGAGTTGCAGCTAAAGTTCTGGAAAATCTGGGAGTCGATTTAAACAAATGCCGTTCAAATATAATTAAAATGCTTGGCGAAACAAAAACATCGTCATCATCCTCATCAGGTTCACAGCTCTTAACTCCGGGGGTTTCTCAATCAAAAGCAAAAACCCCGTCATTGGATGAGTTCGGTACGGATTTAACTCTTGCTGCGCAAGAACAAAGGCTTGATCCTGTTGTAGGTCGTGAAAAAGAAATTGAAAGAGTTATTCAAATTCTTGCACGTCGTACAAAAAACAATCCGGTATTACTTGGCGAACCCGGAGTCGGCAAAACAGCTATTGCTAACGGACTGGCACAAAAAATTGTTGACGGCGAAGTACCTGATATACTTGAAAATAAAAAAATAATTCAGCTTGATATGGGGCTTTTAATTGCAGGAACTAAGTACAGAGGCGAATTTGAAGAACGTCTTAAGAAGATTATGGATGAAATTCGTCAAGCGGGAAATGTTATTCTTGTAATTGATGAAATGCACACCCTAATCGGTGCGGGTGCTGCAGAAGGTGCAATTGATGCGGCTAATATCTTAAAACCCGCTCTGTCACGCGGAGAAATTCAAGTTATAGGTGCTACAACACTTGACGAATACAGAAAATATATTGAAAAAGATTCTGCTCTTGAACGTCGATTCCAAACGGTTATTGTGGAACAGCCTTCTATTGAAGAAACTATTCAAATAATCAAAGGGTTGAAATCAAAATATGAAGAACACCATAAATTAATTATTTCTGATGAAGCAATTGTTGCGGCAACTGAATTATCAAGTAAATTTATAACCGAAAGATTTTTACCCGATAAAGCAATTGATATCATTGATGAAGCGGCTTCAAAAGTAAGACTTAATGTTTCGACATTACCGCCGGAAGGCAAAGAACTTGATAAACAATTAAAAGCAATTATAAAAGAAAAAGAAGAGGCAATAAGAAATCAGGAATTTGAAAGAGCATCAGACCTCAGGGATGATGAAGCGGATTTAAAAGATAAAATCCATGAAATCTCGGAAGAATGGAGAGAAACACAGGATGAAAACAAACCTGTTGTCGGTGTAGAAGAAGTAGCATCGGTAATTGCAACCATTACGGGCATTCCTGTTACAAAGATAACCGAAGAAGAATCCGAAAAGCTTCTTAAATTGGAAGAAACGCTCCATAATAGAGTAATTGGTCAATCTGATGCGGTTATCTCTTTAGCTAAATCAATAAGGCGTGCCCGTGTAGGATTAAAAGCTCCGAACAGACCAATAGGAAGCTTCATATTCTCAGGTCCTACCGGCGTAGGTAAAACCGAATTAGCTAAAGCGTTAGCTGAAGCTGTTTTTGGCTCGGAAGACAATATGGTCAGAGTTGATATGTCAGAATTTATGGAAAAGCATTCAACTTCAAAATTAATTGGCTCGCCTCCGGGATATGTAGGATATGATGACGGCGGAAACATCTGCGAAACCATAAGAAAGAAACCATATTCGGTTGTGCTTTTTGATGAAATTGAAAAAGCTCACCCGGACGTGTTTAATATTATGCTTCAAATACTCGATGACGGAAGATTGACGGATTCCAAAGGTCGTCATATAAACTTTAAAAATACAATTATCATAATGACATCGAATGTCGGTGCAAGCATGATAACAAATACTCAAAAACTCGGTTTCTCAATATCCGGAGATGATAAAAAAGACAGATATGAAAAACTAAAAGACACGGTTAATGAAGAACTTAAAAAAGCTTTCAGACCCGAGTTTTTAAACAGGGTAGATGATATAATCGTATTTGCTCACTTAAATCAGGAAGAAATCAGACAAATTGTTGAATTGATGTTAAAAGATTTATTCAAACGTTTGTCCGAAAGAGAATTAACTATTGAAGTGACAGATGCTGCTAAAGATTATCTTGCAAAAGAAGGATACTCAGAGACATATGGTGCAAGACCTCTTCGCAGGGTAATTCAAAAGAAAGTAGAGGATGTCCTTGCCGAAGAAATTTTAAGCGGAAACTACAAAGCAAACGACAAGCTTAAAATGGATTACAGGGACGAAAAAATCGTAATTGAAAAATTGGAAAACTAAATTATTAAATATAGAAAAGACGGGAAAATATTTTCCCGTCTTTTTTAGTCCCTTAAATTATCATAAGCTCTTTTGATTTCCTTTATATCCTGCCACATCAACCATTTTGGGCTTCCTTTTTCCCTTGAGTCATTCCTCAAGAGATAAGAAGGATGAAAAATAGGCATCATTTTTCCGTATCTTCCATCAAACCATCTTCCTCTAACGCTTGTTATTCCTCTTTCTTCAGGCAAAAGAGAATTAAGAGCAACCGAACCGCATATTAAAATTATTTTCGGTTTTAAAATTTCGAGCTGCATATCCAAAAATTTTCTGCAGGCAATCTTTTCATCGGGCAGAGGATTTCTGTTATCAGGCGGTCTGCATTTTATTGTATTGCAAATATATACATCACGTTCTCTTGATAAACCAACGCTTTCAAAAATTTTATCAAGAAGTTGTCCTGCCCGCCCGACAAAAGGTCTGCCTTTCATATCTTCCCAATATCCGGGAGCTTCGCCAACAAGTACAAGTTTATTATTTGGTTTACCATCCGAAAATACAATATTGGTTCTTGTCTTTGAAAGCGCGCATGAAGTACAATTTAAACATTGCTTTTTAACATCTTCCAGTTCTTCAAACATTTATTTTATATATCTTTTCCATTTTATATACTGCTATTTATTTTTTAGCCTAAAACATTTTACAAAAAGTTTCTTTTATTTAAATTTATACATTATTTTATTTTTATGTATTTCTTCTACCATACTACCAATTGAACTTAAAAAAGCCCTATCTTTGGATAAATCAGTTTTTTTCGGGTATGTCTTATGGTATTTTTCCAAGGCTATTTTATAGTGCTTTTGAGCAAGTTCATTCTGATCTGTTAGTCTGTATAAATCGGCAATAATAAATTCATCCCGAACGTTTAATGTCGGACACACTTCAAGCGCTTTTCTGTATTTTTTTTGCATAATATAGGAAAATGTTAACCAAATTTTATTCTTCGTATTTGTCCTTGAAGTAATTTCAGCTACTTTATTATAGTCGCCTTTGTAAAAATATAGTTTTAACAGCAACTCTGATACTTTCTTATTTTTCTCATATTTGCCCTTGATAGCTAATTCATAGTATTTTATTGCCAAATTTCCGTCAAACTTTCCTCTGAATGTATCGTAAGCTCTTCCCAACTGATAATATACTTCGTTTTTTTCTAAAGGAGATATTGATAACTTTAAAGCTTTATTTAATAAATCCGGGTTTTTATTGGAAATTCCTCTGCAAACAAGAGAAAAAGGAATAATCATATATACACCAAATAAAAAAACAGGAATGCATATAACATCTTTTATTTTTAATTTTTTTCCGAAAAATAAAAAATTAAAAATAACCGCAAGAAAAGCAACTGCACTAATTATACTAATTATCGGTATAAAACCATAATATGTATGTAAAAAATACATTTACCCTCTTTTAAAACTCTAAATCAATATATCTTATTATATAAAATTATAATACAATTTGTATTGGTTTATCTATCAATTTTACAGAACTTATTAAACATAATTCCTATAAAAAAATCATTCTTTAGGTATCCGATTAATGTATAATTTTAAATCATGCTTATTGATATAATATCAACTTTTTTAAGATATTTTACAAGAGACATTATGACTCTTGTAATGATTTTTTTTATACTAATGGCAGTAATTTCAAACGATATAAACAGATCGGATTATTCTTATTACGGAACATCATATGATAGTTTCAAAGTGACTGCTAAACGAAATCGTTTTTTGAGAAAACTTGTCAGAACTGTTTTAAGAAATATCTATATGCTAAGACATAAAGATTTTTCCAAAAATGTCCATAATCAGTATCGTTTATATAATAAAAATATTCTTATTATTTATGAAAAAGTGAGTACCACAATAAAATGTTATGAACTGGATAATAATTTAAGAAAACTATTTTTTCAAAGATTCTATAACCCGTCCATTATTACAACACTGGACGTATTCGACAGATTAATGCACTCATTTAATTATGATATCAATTTTAATGACATAGTTAATTATCTGAATTCCATTAAAGTGTGCTATGTTATAAAAGATGAAACCAATACAAATAAAGACAAACTAAAAAAACCCGTACTAAAATTTAATTCAAAAAAAGTTGACGTCAATTCTGCATCAGAAAAAGAACTTGCAAATTTACCGGGAATAAACATAGTTAACGCCAAAAAAATTATCCAAAAGAGGGATTTGAAAGGCGGCTTTAAAACAAAAGAAGAATTTATGCAGCTTTTAAAATTAAAAGAACATTTTTTAAAACAAATTGAAGAGCTTATAGAAATAAATGATTATTTTTCAAACTCAAACTCGGATGCAAATACGAACGAAAGAATAATTGATTTATAAATGGAATTTAAAGTACATCATATACTGAAAAATACAAAAGTTGAGGGCCCTGATACAAGGTACTGTATCTGGTTTCAAGGATGTTCAAAACACTGTCCCGGATGCTGGGCAAAAGATACTTGGGATATAAACAAAGGAATTAAATACACTACTGAAAACATTATAAACGATATTTTAAATACTAAAAACATTGAAGGTGTAACATTTCTTGGCGGAGAACCGTTTGAACAATTTGATGCATTATTTGAAATAGCTCATGCGGTTCATAATAACAACCTTGGCACATTGTGTTTTACGGGTAAAAATTATAGTGAGATAAAAGAAAAATATTCAAAAATTTTACCTTATCTTGATTTATTGATTGATGGCGGATTTGAAGAAAAAAATAAGGATTTTTCGCGTCCATGGGTGGGTTCTTCTAACCAAAATTACTATTTTCTTTCCGACAGATATAAAGAAGAAATAATCAAAGAATATAAAAACAAGATTGAAATTAATATTAAAAAGAACGGGGCAATATTTATAAACGGTATGGGTGATTTTAACAAACTAGTAAAAAATTTAAAAATTCATACGCAAGTTACATGTAAAAAATAATAACAGCAAATATAATTATTGTGAAAGTATTTATTCGAGGATAGTATGGAAAAACAAGATAAACTTACAAGCTTTATTAAAGCAAGATTTCCTTATATTTATATCGAAAGTTACGAAGAAGACAGAGTAGTAAAACATATTGAGAATATACTTAATAACCAGCTCAAAACATCAAGAGAAATACTCGTTTGGAGTCAATCATCGGGATTAAAAAACAGGAATAAACTTATATCCAATACAAAATCTCCGGGTCAAATACTTGAATTTATAAAAAAATACGAACAAAATGCAATTTTTATACTGTTTGATTTCCATGTATTTTTCGGAAACAACCACAGAGCAGGGGATAATGAAACAATAAGACAACTCCGCGACTTGATACCGTACATAAAAAGAAGCGAGGCAAGAAAAACCGTAATTTTTGTTTCACCCGAATTAAACATTCCTCAGACGCTTGAAAAGGATATTGTAATTTATGATTTCAATCTTCCGAATTTAGAACAGATAAAAGACAGCTTAAACAGGATGATATCAATAAATACTAAAGTTGATTCCTCAAATTTAAGCGAAGAAGATAAAGATAAATTATGCAAAGCCGCACTTGGCCTAACTATGCAGGAAACAGAAAATGCATTTGCCCTTGCAATGGTTAATGACGGGAAATTAAATGCCAAAGATATAAAAGTAGTTTTGGAAGAAAAAATGCAGGTCATAAGAAAAAACGGGCTTCTTGAATATGTTCAAACAGATTTGGATATTGATGATATAGGAGGTTTGGATAATCTTAAAAAATGGCTCCTAAAAAGAAACAACTCCTGGAGCGAAAAAGCAAAAAAATACTGCATACCGTCCCCAAAAGGCGTCCTTGTAACAGGAGTTCCTGGTTGCGGTAAAAGTTTAACAGCAAAAGCAATGAGCGCTATTTGGAATTTACCTCTCTTAAGACTGGATTTGGGAAAAATATTTTCGGGAATAGTAGGAAGTTCGGAAGAAAACCTCAGAAAAGCAATAAAAACAGTTGAAGCTGTATCTCCATCCATTCTTTGGGTTGATGAAATAGAAAAAGGTTTAAGCGGAGCAACTTCTTCTAATGACGGAGGTGTTTCAACCAGAATTTTCGGTGCATTTTTAACATGGATGCAGGAAAAAACAGCACCTGTGTTTGTTATAGCAACAGCCAACAATATTTCAAAATTACCCCCTGAGCTTCTTCGGAAAGGGCGTTTTGATGAAATATTTTTTGTTGATTTGCCAACATTTAACGAAAGAAAAGAAATATTTTCCGTTCACCTTAAAAAAAGATTAAAAGACGAAGAAGTTACAAGAGATATTAAACCTGATGATGAAAATTTAATCAGGTATCTTGCTGAACATACCGAGGGTTTTATCGGTTCGGAAATAGAGCAGGTTGTTATTACTGCTTTATGTGATGCATTTTTTGAAAACAGAGCATTGGAATTTCAGGATTTTGTAAAAGCAATAGAAAATACTGTTCCTCTTTCAAAAACTCAAAAAGAGCAGATAGTTGCACTTAGAGAATGGGCAAATATAAGGGCGGTAAGTGCTTCTTCAAAAGAAAATACGGAAAATTATACAAATAACTCGGATTCTGATAATGATATAACACTATCAAGAGGAGGAAGGAGATTGGATATATAATGTCAGTAACTGTTTCTTTGGTACCTATTGCATTACTTAGCGCAATAATACCCGGCATACAAGCATTAGGCTCATCTATAACTACTGTTGCATCCGAGGTATCAGCAGAGCTAAATAATGCAAAAACAAGCAATATCCAACAATTGCATATTGAAACCCCTGAAATATTTAATAGGGAGCTCAAAACTAACTTGGTTGACAGGGATACACTAGTTAAAACCCTTTTGGAACACGGATGTGTTATAGAAAAAGAAGTGGGAAATTGCATTAAATGCACTCTTGAAAATTTAGAGCTTGAATTTTATAAAGAAAATACTAATTCAACTACACCTTATACAGTAAAAATTGAAAATAACGGAAGTTATTCGGCTGAAGAATTTATAAACAATACCGCAACAGGCTTACTGAACGATATAAATAGCGAATATTCGATAAATGCTCAAGAAGTATCGTATAACAAAATTAAGGAACGACTTGAAGAAAAAAATATGCAAATTGAAAACGAAGAAGTTTTTGAAGACGATACAATAGTTATAACCGTAAATTTAGATTAGGAATAATTATGGCAAAAAAGCAGTTAAAAATTAAACTTCTGCCAAACGGCGAAATAAAAATGGAAACAGTAGGCATAAAAGGTAAAAAATGCCTTGATTACGTTAAATTTATGGAGCTTCTTGCCGATGCAAAAGTTGAAAAACAGGAATTTACAAAAGAATATTACGAACAGGATGATACTCAAACATACCAAAATGAAATAAATCAAGATATAAGGTATAACTGATTTTAAACAATAAAAAAGCCTTTTCAAAAAGGCTTAAAGTTAATGTTATCGGGTAAATGGTAAAAGGGAATGGTTAGGGGTAATATGTAAGACTGTTTTTTTTAATTTGTCTTACATATATATAAAGTATATATACATTAAATATTTGCTCTATACCGTTTGCATTGTTACAAAACTTAATAGTTATAAAATCAATTAGATGTAAAAATTAGTCGTTATCACTTTCGCTTTTGTCATCTTCTATCAAGCGTGATGGTGCAGGAGTAAGTAAATTCTCATTAATTTTTTCATTTTCTTTTTCAACATCATTGTTATTGAGCTTAGGCATAATATTAGGATGATATGTTTCGGAGTTTTCACTGTCATTTGCAGTCTTTTCATCATACTGCGAATAATACGCATCATCTGTACCCGCTTGTTTTTGACCTTTTGTATGAATTATAAATTTATATGTCGGACTTGCTTCTGATGTTCTGTTAGGATCAATTGAACTGCTATGAAAAGACAGCACAACATCATCGGAAGAATTTATGCCGAACATAACAGGCAGTGTAAGTTTTGTAAAATCACCCTTTAAGCTTGATAAAACATAGCCTTCATATCCCTGGGAATATCTGGAAAGAATAATAAAATTAGAACTTTTATTTATTTTTTCAAGATAAATATTGTAATTTGAGTATGAGTCAATGTTTATAATTTCAATTCCCGGAAACAATGTTGTAACATCGGAATAACTTAAAGTTCTGAGAGTAAAATTTCGTCCGTTAAAAAATATTTTTGAAATTTGCAGTTTTCCGCTGTTGTATACATACAACTGACCGTTTACAATAAACAGGCTTGAGTTCTTGGAAATATTAACTTCATCCGTAAGAGAAAAAGTATTTGTATAAACGGACACGTTATTGTTTTCATCCGGTTCGCTTAAAATATAAAAATCTTGCTGTATGGGAACAGATGAATCATATTTAAACCATTTATTTTCTCTAAGCGAAAATATATAAGCAAATTTTGAACTGGCACCGCTGTGTACTATGCTTTTTCTTAATTGCGCAAATATATCCAAAAAATTTGAATTTATGACATTATCATCAAATGTTGTTTCGAAAAATTTATAAGGATAATCGTTTTTAAAATTGTCCTCGGAATATGCACGCCCTTTTTCAAGACAGCTTATTATAATAGAAGCAAAATACGATTTTTTGTGTAAAATAAAATATCTGTATGCATTTTTAAACTCATGAGTAATTTCATGGGTTGTAGAAGCATATATAAAAGGATTAAAGATAAGCTGTTTAAAATCATAAAACAAAATTTCTTCGGTAATATCCCGAACAAAAGAATTTTTTGTTTTATTGTGCAAATTTTCAAACTCCAAAATTTTATCAACAAGCTTTTTGGGCTTTATATTCAAATTAACACCGGTAACAGTCGGGGTGTTATACTTAGCTCGAAGTTTCAGATAATCTTTTATATCTCCCGAAAAATAATTTGAGTATTTGTTTCTGATAAATTCGTAATCAGGATATAAATATACTGATTTAGCATTGGCAAATGCTTTATAGCCGGAATTTGAAAATTCTTTATTTAATCTATTAGCACATTTTTTTGCTCCTAAAAATGTATCGATTTTATTGCAAGCCTTGATTTCGGACGTAATAGTATCGGATGTTATATGCGGTAACTTATCCATTTCAATTAAATAAGAAACAAATACCTGTTCAAGTTTATCCGATGATTCTTCCGAATATTTTAAAAACAACTCAAGAAAATTTTCTATACTTATAAGGTTTGATGCAAGCTCTTCAAACGATTTCGGTTCTTTAAATTCAGGAATTCGTTCGGGATTTTGAATGTAATTATTATATTGAAGATTTAATTTTTTTGCATCATGTTTTCCGAAAGTGGTAAAGACGATAATACTTAATAAAATAGAAACAATAAGCGTACAGATAATGATATTCATTAAAATGTTATCAAAAGAGGAATTTTTCTTAAAAGAAAAATTTTGTATTGAGATATTTCTTGTTTCGGAAGAAATATTTGAATTTTTTTCAGGGTTTACGTTTACTTTTTTTTCAATTTTTTTTAGCGCTTTAGCAGTTAAACTATTATCTGAAATCAGTTTACAACCGCATCTTGAACAATAGAAATCACCTTGATTACATTCATTATTACATTTGGGACAATTTATTTTCATTATTTAACCTGACCAATAATCTTTCTTGCCGTGTTTATACCGGAAAGCATTGCTTCATCCATATTATTATACTTATGCTGACCGTTTCTTCCGATTAAAAATAAGTTTTTGTATTTTACAATTTCGGACGTAATTCTGTCTATATGTTTATAAGAACCGCAATATGTCGGATATGCTTTCTTTTCTCTTATTACTTTTGATTTTAGTATAGAATTACTCTTAAATAAATTATACTTTTCACATTCTTTTTTTGCAATTTCTATTATTTCTTCGTCGTTTTTATTCCAAAAATCGTCATTTTCATTAACAAAATACTCAAGAGATATCAGATAACGGGACAAAAAATCCTCAACAAGATACGGCGACCAGTTGTTCATTATTTGAATTCTTGATGCTATGGCAGAATTTTCCTGTAAATATATCCAGCATTCAGGCGTTATATCATTAACTGTTTTATAGTCTGTCTTATTTTTTAAGTTAAACTTATTTGTATAAAAACTTACCAGAATATAATCCCGATAGGGAAGATTAAGCGCATTTTGCTTAACATCATACGGAACATCTATACCCTTAATTAAATCGCATATTGGAGCGGATGAAATAAAGTAATTTGCATTAATTTCATATTCATTGTTATTTTTTATATACTTAGCCGAATAAATTTGTTTATCGCTGTATAAAAAAGATTTAAAATCCGCATTATAAATTATCTCACCGCCATTTGCCGTTATATAATCAGCCATCAAATTCCATAATTGCGAACAACCGTATTTCGGATAATAAAATTCGTCAATAAGGGATTTATCTTTGATTTTTTTAAAAAATAAAAATCTGCCGAAAAAAGAATTTAAAAGCGTTTTTAAAAGAGATAATTTTTTTATTCTTTCATGACCCCATTCGCATGACAATTCCGAAGCATCGTATCCCCAGACTTTTTTGGTATAATCCTTAAAAAATATGCCATACAGAACGCAACCAAATCTGTTTATAAAAAAATCTTCAAGATTGTTTTCTTTTCTCTTTATAAAAATACTTTTAAGATAACTAAAACCCGCTTTAAGGGTCGTTAAAAAACCAAGCTTTAAAATTGTATCGAGATTAAATTTAACAGGATAATCAAATGTTTTACCGTCAAAAAGAATACTGGAAAAGCGTCTTCTGATAAGCATAACATCATCTGTTTTGTTCGGGTCTAAACCGTGCTGCGGATATGTTTTTTCTCTTCCCGAAGCTATATCGTCAATCGAAGGAAAGCCTTGACGGGGAAGAAATTTATCCCATATTGATTGAATATACTTGTCCTGTGTATATAAACGATGCCCGCCTATATCAACACCTGATTTGCCATCGTAGACCGTTCTTGATAACCCGCCTGCAACGGGTAATTTTTCAAGAATTACGGGTTTTATTCCCGAATCTGATT
Source organism: uncultured bacterium (assembly GCA_902796305.1). Classification (GTDB taxonomy): domain Bacteria; phylum Cyanobacteriota; class Vampirovibrionia; order Gastranaerophilales; family Gastranaerophilaceae; genus RUG14156. Next base: position 16,661 of record CADBOJ010000008.1, read on the forward strand.
TTAAAAGCTCAAAAGCACAGGCAAGACCGCTCGGTCCGGCGCCTATAATCAATGCGGTTTTTTTAAAATTTTTCATTTTAAAATCCTATTTGCAAAGCATTTCCTGAAGTTATTTCTTTTACTCTTTTGTAACAGGAATTAACCGTTGATTTATAAGTAACGGGCTCGAGGCTTTTTGTAATATTTTTTGTAATATTCAAATAATCGCCCTGTAATCTTTCATATTCATCAGGGGTATAAAAATTTATTCTTGCAGAAAACGGTTTTGACATGCTTGATTGAATTGTAACAACCGAAAAATCGTTTATTGAATCATTAAAAACTTTGATATTGTAAAAATAATATGATTTATATTGTAATATACTATCCTTATCCAAATATGCAGTTTTACCCGCAGGCGTAGTTATTGTTTCCCAGTTTATCGCATAAGCCGAGCATTGAATAATTAAAAACAGGAATAATATAATTTTTTTCAAAATAGCCTCCGAAACATAAGTAATAAGTTGAGCAATATTTATTATAACTCTTAATTAATATCCCATCTTCCGCAGGTTCCACCCCATCGGGCAATAATATTACCTTTGATATCGGATATTTTCTCAATTGAAGCCCTGTCTTGAAGTTCTTTACCCTCTAATATTGTTATAACTTCACAATTATTAGAACAACCGTTACAAGTGCACGTTATGCTGTGGAATTCCATATCTTTGATTGTCCAGCCTTTAAACTTCGTAGGCTCTCCGGTAAATTGATGATGTTCCATAGCAAGCATTGCAGCACCGATTGCACCCATTGTCTGATGATTATCGGGAACGATTACTTTATGCCCAAGGGCTTCTTCAAAAGCTTTAACCATGCCTTTATTTGTTGCAACACCACCCTGAAAAGATATTGATGGTAATAAATCTTTGCCTAAAGCCAAATTTGAAATATAATTTCTCACAAGTGCCTGACACAAGCCGTATAACAAATCTTCAACCGCATAACCCAATTGCTGTTTATGAATTAAGTCGGATTCTGCAAAAACACCACAGCGTCCTGCAATTCTTGCCGGAGATTTCGATTGAAGAGCTATATCTCCAAAATCTTTAATATCAACATTTAATCTTTGTGCCTGATGGTCAAGAAAACTTCCCGTACCCGCAGCACAAACGGTATTCATTGCAAAATCGGTTACAATACCATCCCTTAAAATAATAATTTTAGAATCCTGTCCGCCGATTTCAAGTATTGTTTGAACATCAGGTATGGCAGAAGAAGCAGCAACAGCGTGTGCTGTTATTTCATTTTTAATAATATCAGCTCCAACGAGCGCTCCTGCAAGGTTTCTACCCGAGCCGGTCGTTCCTACTTGCATAATTTCATATTCTCTGTCTCCAGCCTGATTAATCAAATTATCAAGGCAATTTTGAACGGCAATTACGGGCTGACCTGCAGTTCGTGTCATATAGCTATCTATATATTTTCCGTTTTCATCAACCAGTGCTATTTTTGTAGTAACGGAACCTACATCAATTCCTAAGTAAACTTTCATCATAGACTTATTTTATTATAAAAATATAAATTTAAAAGTTTTTGATATAATAAACTTATGGAAAAAACAAATATTAAATTCGGGACAGACGGTTTCAGGGGGATAATAGCCAAGGACTTCACTTTTGAAACAGTCGAAAAAATTTTAAATGCGATTTCTTATTATCTTCATTCCTTAAATTCAGATAAAAATACTCTTATAATCGGATATGACCCGAGATTTATGGCGCATGATTTTGCAAAATTTGCTTCAATTTTTATGCAAAATCAAGGATTTAATATTGTTTTATCTTCAAAAGTTATTCCGACACCGATTGTTGCATATAATGCAAAATATCACCCGAACAGTATCGGAGCAATAATGTTTACAGCATCACATAACCCGAAAGAATATCAGGGAATTAAATTTATTCCAAATTACGGAGGCCCTGCAAATAAATCAATAACGGATGAAATTATAAAATATATTGATATGCCGATTAAAGCACACGATAAAGGTAATTTTGAAGAAAAATCCTTAGAAGAAGAATATTTTAAGCATATTGAAAAATTAATAGATTTTAAATCAATAAAAAACAACCCGCCAAAAATTATATATGACGGATTGTACTCTTCATCAATTGGCTACTTTGATGAATTATTGAAAAGAAACAAAGTACCTTTTGAAAGTTTTAACATGTTTCATAGCTCTGATTTTGGCGGGGGTCTGCCCGAACCTAAAGAAAAATTTATGAAACACAATAAAAGCGGATTTATCACCGTTGCAAACGACGGGGACGCGGACAGATACGGCATTATTGATGAAAACGGTAAATATATAAGCCCCAACATCATCCTTGCAATTTTATTAAAATACTTAAGTGAAAAAGGTTTAGCAGGGAAAATGATTAAAACGGTAGGGGTAAGCTCGCTTGTTGATATAATTGCAGATAAATTAAACATTGAAACAATTACAACCCCTGTTGGTTTTAAGTGGCTGTCCGAAGAAATGCAAAAAAATAAAACAATCCTTGCAGGAGAAGACTCCGGTGGACTATCAACAGGAAATCATATTCCCGAAAAAGACGGAATATTTGCAAACCTTTTGGTTATTGAAGCAATTTCAAAAACAAATAAAAAATTATCAGAACTTGTTGAAGAAATAAAAGATTACGCAGGAAAAGAATTTTATCAGGACAGGGTTGATATAAAACTCGATAATTCAGCCCAAGCCGAAATATTGGAAAACAAGTTTAAAACATTTGATAAAATTGCAGACTTCAATATAAAAGATAAAATTCTGATTGATGGAATTAAAATGCTATTGGACGATACGTCCAGCTGGATTTTAATAAGAAAAAGCGGAACAGAACCTTTACTTAGATTTTATATAGAATCCGACAATATTGATAAATTAAATAAAATTAAAAATTTTATAAATAATAATTCTAAGGTTTAAAAACGGTTATCCCCTTAAGCTTATTTTTGTTTGCATACCTTATTATTTTGTCGACATCGGATTTATCGGCATTTTTATCCAGAATAATCGTATTTGAAATATTGCAGTCAATGTATTTTTGCGCCGAAGCTATTGTTTCAAGCTGTGCAGTATATGAAACTTTATCGTAATTTTTAGGCTGAATACCAGCTGTAGTATTAAGATATTTTGAAACGGTACCTGTTGGAGAAATAGCAGTTTTTATACCGTTTTTATTTGCTTCCTTTTTTATTACTTTAAGCACGGAAGATAAAATATCTTTGGCTTTTTTATTTGAATAATCTACTTTAAGTTTTTCTAAAAGCTCATTATATCCGACAACACCAATACAAGAATTATTATCAATATTTTTCATTGCTTTTGATAAAATTTTGGATGTTTGTTTTAATTTTTTATAATCAACGGAATTATTTTTTGAATCATAAAATTTTGAAAGATTAATGTGGGAAATTGTAAATTCTTCATTACTTAAAAGCTTTTTTGCTCCGCACGGGTCGCAAATATAATTTTTATCATCGGAAAAAATTATCCCCGGTTCGCCTTTTTTAAGCATAGAATTAACTAATTTATCATACACGACTCTTGAATTAAGCTTAACTCCGTTATCAAGGGTGATATCTGCATTATTATCAACCTTATCAATAAAATCGGACGGCAGTATAACAGATAAATCAAAACACCAGTTTTTAAAATCCTCATCATCTTTTAATGTAATAAAATTAAGGATTTCAGGATTTGTAACATTTAAAAGAGCAATTCCTGCGGGCGGTCTTGTTGATACTTTTTCTCTGAATTTAAAATAAGAATTAATTTTTTTTATTTTATCCGTCGGATTTTTAAATTTTGAAAAATTTATACCGACACCTTTTCCTTGCGCAAGTTTTGAACCTAATTTTAAAAACATCCCGCCATCCGATAAGCTGTCGTCAAGTTCAACAACAACGGCACTTGCGGGATTTTGAATATTTTTTAATACAGAGCTTGAAAGGGCTATTTTACCGCTATTTAGCAGGGAACAAAATAAATCGGCATTTTCTTTTGAAGTAAATACCTTATTTGAGATTTCTTTAAAATACAGACTTAAATCACAAGAAGCCGGAATTATTTTTCTTTGAACAAGCACATCTTTATTAATACAAGAACATTCCCCGCTGAAACAAAAAGCATCTCTGCCAAAAAACAAAGCAGGTTTTTGCCTTACTTCATTTGATTTTATATTATTAATAAAATTTACGGGAGTTACAGTTTTCATTACAGGTTTTTTAAATCATCCGTTGCATCAAGTCTTTTAACGAGAGCTTTAATATCACCCTTAAGTTTAAAATACTCCTGAAACTTTTTTGTTGTCCTAATGTTAAAACTTCTTCCGTTTTTATCTTTTGAACGTGAAATTAAGCCATGCTCAATTAACTGCGATATATGTTCATAAGCTGCGGGGCGAATTTCTTTTAAATATGACTGTCTTATGGGTTCTTTTAAAGCAATTACGGTTAAAGTCTTTAAAACTGCGGGAGATAATTCAACAGGACACAATTTCTCAACTATATCCATATGTTCCGCTCTAACCTGAATTATATATCCGTCCTCATCGTCAATTTCAAGAGCACCGTTTCTTGATGAATAATCAAACATTAAATCCAATAATGCCTGCTCAACCTTATCTTCTTCGACTGACAAAATTTCTGCAATCTCGGCAGGCTGCATAGCTTTAGAGGTAATAAATAAAACCGCTTCTATCTTAGACTTTAATTGCTCTTCATCCATTAGCCCGCTCGCTTTCTCCTTTTTTCACAAATAATTTTCCATAAAATTCTTCCTGATATATTTCATAATCTTCATCTCTTGCAAGAAAAAGCAAGGCGATAAAAGCCGAACTTTTATCAAAACCGAGCAGACAAAGTTCTCTTAACTCTATAATTTCCTCATGGGTGAATATTTCATTAAGATTTTGACGCATTTTTTCAATTACTTCTTCAACATATTCTTCATGCGCCAACTCTTTTATTTGTGCGGTTTTTAAATTTGCATAGTTTCTTACTCGGCGTTCTTTTCTATCAAGAGCACTTTTTATCTGATATTGTTTTTCTAAATCTTCATAAAATTGAATATGTCTGATTAAATCCTTTAAGGTTACGCTTCTTTTCCTGTTTAACCTTACCGATGTTCTTCTTTGAAGTACTTCGTCAAAAGATACAACATTATTTGTCGGAATTTGCATTTGTTCATAACTGCCATCGTCAATTATTCCGTCATCTTCAAAAAAATCATCCTGCGGAGGATCAAAATCATTTATTGTAATACCTTGAAGGATATCGGATTTAATCTTTAAAAGCGTTGAAGAAAAAAGAATAGCCTTACCTACAGAACGCAAATTTTCCTGCTTTAAGTCTTTAATTCTTGCCATATATTTATCATAAAGGTCAACAATATCAATATTCCAAGGGTCAATTTTACCCTCTTTTACAAGGTCAAGGATAATTTCAATAGAATCCGTTCTGACATCTTTTTTAATACCCGAACGTGATATAAATTCGGTACTGTTCCCGAAATCAACCGTTCCGTCAAGCACCTTTAATTCATCATATAAGTTTTTGTTATTTGCGTAAAATCCGTTTACATTACTTGCCATTATTCATCCCTTAATTTAATTCCACCCGAAATTAGCGTTACACCTTTATCTTTCTGCGTAACACCAATCATTCTATCCGCATTTTCAAGCATCGGACGTCTTAAAGATACAACTATGAACTGTGCAGTTTTGGATTGATTTGTAATAATATTTGCCAATCTTTCAACATTCGGACCGTCAAGGTGCATATCAACTTCATCAAATGCATAAAAAGGAGAAGGCAGGTATTTTTGAATTGCAAATACAAAAGCCAATGCAGTAAGAGATTTTTCACCGCCAGACATACCTGCAAGTTTTTGGTTTTTCTTATCCCTGATATTTGCCTCAAAGGTCAATCCGCCCTCAAACGGATTTTCTTTATTTTCAAGAACAAGCGTTCCTTCACCCTCTGATAATTTTCCGAATATATCTTTGAAGTTGTCGTTAATTGCTTTGTATGCTTCAAGAAAAGTTTCTTTTTTAAGATTTTGGAAACCGTTCATTCTTGTTTTGATTTCATTTTTTTCGTTTTCAAGAGTTTGAACTTTTTCTCTATATGCATTTTGCCGTTCCATAACTTCGTCATACTCGGTTAAAGCACGCATATTTACAGGCTCAAGCTCATCCATTTTCTTTTGAAGTTTGGATATCTTTGAAGTTATTTCTTCAAGCGGAACATCTGTTTTTTCAAGTTCCTTAGGATTAATACCCGCAGATTTAAATTCTTCCGTAATTTTTTCAAGCTGAGGTTCAAGTTCTCTTCTTCTTGCTTTATAACTTTCTTCCTGTGCAAGTAAGCGCTCAATATCATCATTTATGCGGTTTTTATCCGTCCGTGCATTTAAAAGTTCTTCTTGAACAGCATCCCTTTTAGCCTGCAGTTCTTTTAAATTTTTACCTAAATCTTCAATTGTTTTTTCAAGTTTATCTAATTCTTGTTTAATCAGTTCGGCTTCTTTTTCAAAATTTTCCTTTTCTTTAGTCAAATTTTCATTATCCGAAGTCAATTTCTTAATATCATTTTGCCTTGTTGAAATAGTATTATTTTGAAACTTGATACTGTTTTCATCTTTTTCGATATCGTTTTCAATGACCATTATTGATTTTTCGGTTGCCTTTATAGCTTCTTCGACAGAGGAAGTTTTTTCTTTTAATTTCTTTAATTCACCCTCATCAATCAGTTTTTCAACTTCTTCTATGGCATTTACCGTTTCATCAATCTTATCTTTAAGTTTTAATCTTTTGCTTTCAAATAAATCAAGTTCTTTGGATAGTTTTTTATTTCTTTCTTCAAGTTTTTTTAATTCTTCTTTACTGTTTTTAATTCTTTCCGCCGATTGTTCATTATTTGAAATTAAGTTCTTTAATTCCACTCTTGCACCGCTCAGGGCACTAACCGAAGCTGAATTTTTCTGCCTAACATCTTCAAGGCGTCTTTCTAAATCCTTTTGCTTTTTATCAAGTTTTGTTTCTTTTTCTTTTAATTCAGTCAGCAGTTTTTTATGCTTTTCAAGCTCTTTTTCCTGACTCTTATCAAACATTGAAAGATTTGTTTTTCTTGCACCGCCTGTTATAGAACCGCTTTTTTCTGTAATATCACCATTCAAAGTAACAATTCTATGCTTTCCTGCTAATTTTTTTGCAGTTATTTCGTTTTCAACAACAATCGTATCTCCGAGTGCAAAATAAAAAGCATCTAAATATTCATCATCAAAATCAATCAGGTTTATTGCAAAATCAATTACTCCTTTTTCTTTAGGAAGCGCCATCCTTGTCGGAGCTTTTTTAATTATATCCATCGGAATAAATGAAGCTCTGTCTCTTCCCTGAGCTCTTAAAATTTGAATTGCTTTATAAGCAGTATCTTGATTATCGACAACAATGAAATTTGCTCTTGCGCCAAGAGCAACACTGAGTGCATCTCTATATTCTTCTTCAACATCGGCAAGATGTGCAAGAGTATCAACAACTCCTTTGATGTTAGAACGCATAACAGTATCTACACCACCGCCAGCACCATACGATTTATAAGCATCTTTATTTGAATTTAAGATTATAATTCTTCTGTCCACCTGGTTTATTTGGTGTGAAACATCCGCTATTTCATTTTTTACATTATCTAATTCTTCAAATGTTTTATTTTGAATGATTTTAAACTCGGCTGTTTCTTTTTCAAGAGTTTCAATCTGAAGAGTAAGTTTATCTTTTTCATTTTCAAAAATTTTAGCTGAATTAACGAGTTTTTCAATTGTTTCTTTTGCGGATTTAATTTTTTCTATATTATTGTTGTATTCCGTATCTTTTGGAAGTTGTTCCCTGATAAGTTCGGTATCCGAATGATTTAATTCATCAAGCTTCTTTTTCAAGCTGTCTCTGTTTTTAATATGTTCATCAGCAGACTTATTTAAACCCGTCATCTCAAGATAAATTTTGTTTAATTCATCATTTTTTGCTTTAAGTTGTTTTTTTAATTCTTTAAGTTCAGCGTTTTTCTTTTCAATATTTTGCTTAAATTCATCAATTTTTTGCTTTTGAACTTCAATTCCGTTTTTATATCCGTCAATTGATTTTAAATTATCAAGAATTGTTTTTTGCGCCATGGCAGAAGCGGATTTTTTTCTTTCAATTTCACCTTTCTTTTCTTCCGCCTGCTTTTTAATTTCAAGCTGTTTTTCTTCACCCTGAGCTTTAACTTCTGAATTTACCTTATCAAATTTAGCTTTTAAATCATGTATTTTTGATTCGGTTTCTTTTAATTTATCGTTTAATTCTTTTTTTTGCTTTGTTGCAAGAAGTATATTTTGATGCGCAAGCTCAAGCTGACGCACAATATCGAAATATTTTGCGCCCTGTATCTGGTTTTCAAGAGCAGTTTTTTCATCTTTGAATTTTTTATATTTCAGAGCAACTTCCCTTTGGGATTTTAATTCTTCAATTCGATTATCAATTTCACCCATTAAAATATTGGTATTAGCTACTCTATCTTCAACACTTAAAATTTGCTCTTCAGCCAAACTTATTTTTCTGTCATAATCAGCAGTACCCGCTATTTCATCTATTATCTTTCTTCTTTCAATGGGAGAGCACTTTGTAATTTCGGTTACATCCCCTTGCATCATAACGTTATAACTGTCGGGAGTAACGTTAAATTTTTCAAGTTCAAGATGAATCTGGGTCAGACTGCATTGTTTATCATTATAGTAATAATTTGATTGGACACCGTTTTTACCTTTTTTTATATATCTTTTAATTGAAAATTCGTTTTCGTTTTTATCATCAGAAAATGTAACTTTAACCGATGCTTCACCGCGTTTATTGTGATTTGTAATCAAATCAGCAACACCTTGCTCCGAGCGCAGAGCACGGGATGATGTAAGCCCCAATGCAAATAAAATACTATCGATTATATTACTTTTCCCAGAGCCGTTAGGACCCGAAATTGCCGTAAATCCTTTTAGTAATGGCACCGTAACTTTATTTGCAAAAGATTTAAAATTGTCTATTTCTATTTCTTTGATATACATTTGTCTAGTCTAAAAACCCAAGCTAAGTCTTGCATATATAATTACACAATAAATCAATAAGTCATGTCAAATTATATATAAAAATTAATACCTATCGAGGATATATA
>CADBOJ010000009.1 GCA_902796305.1 uncultured bacterium
AAGGAAGATGTCGCGAGTTCGAGCCTCGTCTCCCGCTCCATAAAAAAGACCGACTTTGTTCGGTCTTTTTTATTGGAAGGAAAAGGTAAGAACGAGCGACGTCGCGATGCTTTAGCCGTGTATTTTTTCACCTCAGATGAGATGTACACTTAATATGAGATTTTTAGCCGTAATGCCGTGCGTGTAAAGGTTTTGGCGGTTGGAAGTAACCAATAAATTCTCATTTCGCAAGTCCTGAAAGTCCCAAAATCTTCCAATTTTGTCTAATTTGTTCCTAATTCTGTCCCGATGCCGGTTTGCGGGATTTTTTCTTTGTTTCACCTGAGATGAGATTTTATTGAGTGGCGAAATGAAATTTTAAGGTCGGAAATTTTATAAAAAAGGTCGGAAGTTAAAATTTACTTTTGGTAAATAATTTAGAAAATCCAAAAAGCAAGAAAGATTTAAAAAAGGACATATTTATTCTAAATATTCCCAGTCGTTTGAATTATTTATGAATGAATTATAAATATCTTTTTTGTTAATTCTCAATTTTTTATTTGCATCAACAATAATAATGCCACCTACTAGATTTTTTCCATTTACATTTTCTTCTTTAATATATTTTTGCAATGCTTCGGCTTTGACTTTATTATCGTCTTCTAGAAAACCTGTGTCTTTTGTATCATAAATACCAAGAACATTATCGTTATACATTACAATAAAATCTGGTTGAAATGTTGTAGTATCAGGTTTCTGAATACCAAAATTATCTCTCATGTGTTCATCACCGTTTTTCCACCACCATTTTACATTATCAGATTCTTCTAAATATTTAATAAATGCTTTTTCAGGATTACTTCTTTCAATTTCTAAATAGCAAGGACTTGTTATGCATTTTACAGTATCCACCTTTTCAAACGTTTTAGGATTATAACTTCTGCTTTCTGGAATTTCCCATTCTAAATCCCAATTTATTAAGTTTTTAGCTTTTACTTTTAATTCTTCATTTTTTATCGGTTTGTATGCTTCGGTAGACTTGGCAACAAGATTAGAAAATACTTCGTAATTGTTTAAAATAACTGATTGGACAAACACGATTTCATTTTCTAGTTCTCTTGTACATAAATATTCTCTAAAAAATCTGTATAAAGATTCCTTAACAGGTGATAGTGATCGCTTGTATGCAAATCCACTCAAATTATCTTTTATTAGCTTGTTTACAAGCAACAATTTATCATCTTCTGATAAATTTGTATCAATAGTTTCAGTTGATCTAACTTCTTTTAATTCATCTACTAAATGTGATTTAATTACTTCATTCAGCATAATTTTATCGTTGTCAGTTAAATCTTTCAATAGAATTTTAGAAGATATCTTTTTAATATTTGAATCTTTATGGAACGCACCTTTTTCAGTACTATTTAATTCAAAATATTCACAAAAAACATTTTCTAGTACAGGATAGAATTTTAATGAATTTGTTATATCACCATAATCTAATCTCTGCCTATAATATGACCTTAATTTTAATAGCGGATATTCATCATTTTTTCTTTTTGAATGTAAAATTTTAAGAATATTGGGATTATAATCCTCTTTTTTTACATTAATGCTTTCAATGTTTGAATATACATAACCTCTGTTTAATAATTCATTTGGATAATGTTTTGCTTCGGGCATTCGCAAAATTCTACCTACTGTTTGTATTTCAAATACAATGCTTTGTGTTTCTCTAAACTTTACTAATATTTGAGCCCTTGGGCAATCCCAACCTGTATCAATTGCTTGTTTGAAAATTAAAAAGTCAACATTACTATCATTTGGAATAATATATGGGCTTTCGGTATTTTGTTTTTCTTCGGATAACCATATTGCTAAATTCCCATCAATAGTAGATATTCCCTTGTTTTGTAAATATTTTTCTACAAATTCTCTTTTTATATCTCCCTCATCGCTGTTTGGTAGTTGAACCAAAACTAAAGGATTAATGTTAATTCCAATATCTTCATATGCTTTTTTCAATTCTAATCTTTTTTGATAAGCAGATTCCATCACTAACTCTTGAGAATCAAGATCGTCTTCACTTATTTCATCTATATCTTGATTAATGATAATTTCTTTTTTTATTAAACCTTCAGAGATCGGTTCTATCGGTTCTACTTTAACTAATTTATCATATCGATTTAATGCCGGTGTTGCACTCATTTCAAGAGTTATAGTCGGTTTTATAATTTCATCTCTTAACTCTGTGGCTCTATCTGTAGTTGTACTTTGATGGCTTTCATCAATAATTAAAATTATTTTTCTGCCTTGTTCTCGTGTATTTTCAAGTATTTCAGGAAAATTATATGTTTCTTTATCCTTCATTAAAATATTTTTACACTCACCACTTGAACTGTCTTTTTGGTTAATTTTGTCCCAATTAACAACAACAACTTCATTTTTACCGATATAGCTTCTTGAACCAAAAAATTCTTGCTCTAATAAATATACACTTGGTGCACCATTGAAATACTTTGTAAGTGATTTATAACTTTGTTTATGTAATTCACCTTTTCCAATACTAACCCATACAAAGCAAAAATCTTCATTAGAAAATTCAGTATCTAATGCTAATTTTTGTATTACATTCGACATTGTATATGTTTTCCCCGACCCCGTAGGGGATTGAAATACAACTGTACCCTTACGGTTTTCTTCAATAATTTCTTTTACTTCTTTTAAAATTTTATTTATTGCTATTTCTTGGAAAAGTTTTAAATCCATATTATCCTCTTACATTTTCTTTTATTATTTTCTTATAAATATCTAATATTTTTTGCGGAATTGTTTCAATTTTAAAATTATTAATATCTTCAAATAATTCATTGTTTACACTGTCATCCATTGAAAACATATAAACTATTTTTTGACCTTCTAATTCTTTCAATGTGTTCAAAAAATCTTCAAAACTATCATTTATAAAATTATAATAAACACATAAATATTTATCTTTTTTATTAGATTCGAAGATTTTATAATCTTCTTTTTCTTCTTTTAAATTATAAATATTTTCCTTTAAGCAAAGCATTTCTGTGCATTTATAAGTCAAATTTACTTTTAATTGTTCAATATTTTCAGAATTTCCAATAAAATCTGTTTTGAAATATTGCAAATTTCCTTGTAAGCCAGAATATGTTTCACTTATATCTTTTGTCCCTATAATTTTTATTATATTATTTTTAAACTCTTTTTTAATTTCATACTCTTGTTCGTTTTCTTTTATAATATCCTGTATTTCAGATAATACTTTTTCAATTACATTAGGTTTTAACTGAGAATAATTTAATTTTTTTTCATATAATATTTTTTTATTTTTACCTGTATAAGAATATCCTTGTATAACTTTCTTGATTCTTGGATATGTAACAGAAGTACATATACCATATTGTTCAATAAAAGATTCCCAAATTTCTTTATTATTAATTTTCCATATATTAAATTCCAGATCTTTAAGGCTTAAATCTTTTTGCAATTTATGTGTTGCTTTTAAATTTTCATTATTTGTACAAACTATAAAGCGTAGATTCAAATCATTTTCAGAATTATATTCCATAACTGCTTGAGCTGTTGAACCAGACCCTGCAAAAAAATCAAGAATTACTGAATTTTCTTTTTGAACAGTATGTTTCAGGATGTATTTTATTAATTCTACAGGTTTTGGGTTGTTAAATTTGTCCTTTTCGCCAAATATTTGAGTCAAAGCATTTGAACCATCGGCAGTTTCTGCAACATCATATAAAATACTTCGAGCTTTAAGGATATCTGTTTCATTATCACTTTCTTTATAATATTCAATCTCTTTTGGAACCAAATCACCATTATTACTATCCCAATATACTAAATTGTTTGCAATTAAATAATCCATTTTGGCTTTACCAACACGCCACCGACCATCGTTTCCGTGTGGATCAAGAGGATAATATTCATTGCCATCAGGTGTTAAAATAGGAAAATACATTGTTGGTCGGTCTTCTCGTCTTGCATTATTCCCCCATTTTGCAAGCTTTGTTAACTTAAATCTATTTCCGTTTTCATCTATTTTATTGTATTTAGAAATGTCTTTTTCTGTTTCTTCATCTATCCATGAAAATTCTCTTTTGTTTTTTGCATAAACAAGAATATATTCGTGCTCAGTTACAAAATAGTCATCTGCTTGACCGCCACCATATTTTTTACGCCATATTAGATTTCCTATAAAATTACCATCTCCATATATTTTATCGCAAAGCAGTTTCAAGTTTGAGTGTTCATCTTCATCAATGCTGATAAAAATTGCACCTTCTTGGCTTAACAATTGTTTCGCCAAAATAAGTCTTTTCTCCATAAAATTTAACCATTTTGAATGCAAATAACCATCATCTTTATTTACAAATTTATCATTATACACAAAATCATTTTCTCCTTTGTTATATGGAGGATCAATATATATTACGTCAATTTTACCGTTATGCGTATAATTTAACACAGATAATGCATGAAAATTATCACCTTCGATTAAAATATTATAATCAGAATCATCTGTTTTGATTTCTTTATCAGAAACTCTTTGTAATATAGGCAAATTATTTTCGCAATCTAGTACAACTTTTTCAGGTTCTTTTTCAGAATCCCAAACTAAGCCATATTTTTTAAGTGCCAATTCTTTATCTTGTTTATTTAATAGTTCAATCAACTCTTCTCTTGTATAATTGTCATAACATTTAGCCATAATTCACCTCATTTTAATTGTAAAGAAATATTAAGAATGACACATCGTATTCTTAAACGAAATCAATTTATCTCTCCTAAAATTTGCAAACCATCTGTCTAACAAAACCATACCATCTGTAATTTTACACGTTTTTTAAATTTCAAGCCATTTATGGCGTAGAAATTAAAAACGTGTGCTGTCGAGCCTCGTCTCCCGCTCCATTTAATTAAGAGCCTTGAAAGGCTCTTTTTTAGTGCATTTTTACGGATTAAAAAATTGAAAGAATGAGGCAATTTTGGCTTCATATGGGACTAAAAATGGACTACGAAACTAAAATCCTTGCTATTCTTCAATATTTTCAAAATCCAATAAATCTTTTTCTGTTACATCAAGCTTGTCTGCTATATCAAACAATAATGAAAGACTAACGCATCTTTTAGCTGTTTCAATTTTGACTAATTATTTTAAAAAAGTTATAAGCATAGATTTAGACGGTGTTTTAAATACATATAGCGGTCATAAAGACTATGATGAAAATAAAATATACTATCTGACCGCTTTATAATTTACCTTACCAAAGTTAGTGTTTGACTTTTTATGTACGTTCGTACATAATATTGTTAAATATCTGCAGGGTAATATTATGGAAGAGATTTTAACGAAAAAACAAAAAGAATTTTTTGAAAAACTAAAAGAGGAGTTTGGAAGAAAGCCCCTTGCTTCTTTTGAAAAGATAAAAAACTCATTCGGTTATAAATCCAAAAATTCCGTTAAACAATATATAAATATTTTAAAAAAGAATAATTTTATATTTTCGGAAGATAACAACTATTATATAAATCACGATTATCTCGGCGGAAATCTTGTTATGTCAAAAGTTAAAGCGGGATTTGCCTCTGTTATGGATGATAAGATAGAAAAAAGAATATCTTTTGACGAAATATTAAATTTAAATTCCCCGTCTACTTTTGTTTTTAAAGTTTCGGGAGATTCGATGTGCGAAATCGGAATATATGACGGAGATTATGTAACGGTTAAAAAAACACCGTCCGCAAATATCGGGGATATAGTTTTGGCGGTTGTAGATAACGAATTTACCTTGAAAACCTATAAAAAAGATTCAAAAGGATACTATCTTCAGCCCGAAAATAAAAATTATCCCGTTATTCGCCCCAAGCTTTCTTTAAGTATTTTCGGGATTGTTACGGGAGTTGCAAGGAAAATTTTATGAAAAGAGTTATAGCTTTAGTTGATTGTAATAATTTTTTTGTTTCCTGTGAAAGATTGCTAAAGCCCGAGCTTATCGGAAAAGCTGTGTGCGTTTTATCAAATAATGACGGGTGTGTTGTTTCACGTTCAAATGAAGCAAAAAGAATGGGAATACAAATGGGTGCACCTTATTTTATAGCCAAAAATCAATTCAAAAAAATAACTTTTCTTTCTGGCAATCTTCCTTTTTATTGCGAGATTTCAAAAAGGGTTATGGCAAAACTTCTTGATTTTACTCCTGATGTCGAAGTTTATTCGATTGATGAAGCTTTTCTTGATTTAACGGGGCTGAGAAAAACTTTCAACTCTTCTTATGAAGAAATTATTGAAAGAATAGTAAAAGAAATTAAGGAAGAAATAGGAATTGATGTATCAATCGGATTATCTTATTCCAAAGTCTTATCAAAGCTTGCCTGTGATAAAGTAAAAACTCTTCAAAGCAAAAATATAACGGACTCCAAAACATATAAAATAGGCTTCAGAGAAATCCAAAAAGAACTTCAAGAAACTCTTATAAGCGAAATTTGGGGAGTCGGTAAAAATACAACGGCACTTTTAAAAAAATACTTTATTCAAACCGCTTATGATTTTACAAGACAGGAAGATATCTGGATTAAGAAAAATCTGGGAAAAGTCGGACTCGAATTAAAGCAGGAGCTTCTCGGAAATTCGATTAATCCCGTTAAATCGGTATCGGAAGCCCCTAAATCAATTTCAAGAAGCGAAAGTTTTAAAGAATTTCAAACAAATAAAAATTATATTCAAAACGAATTAAACGGACATATTCACAGAGTATGCAGAAAATTAAGAGAAAAAGACCTTTTAACAGGATGTATAGGCGTAATGTTAAGGACTAAAGATTTTCAGGTGACGGATATTAAAATTAATCTTGTAAACCCCGTAAATACCGAGTTTGAACTTATTGAACATGCCAAAGACATGCTTGATAAATTATATAAAAAAGGAGTAATATATCGTTCTGTCGGTTTTTATGCCCTAAAATTAACTTCAAAAGCAATAAGGCAGATGTCAATTTTTGAAAGCGAATCAATTTCAAAAAAAGAAAACCTTTCATCATCTCTGGATAAACTTGAAGAAAAATTCGGAAAAGGAATAATAAAAATCGGCGGATAAAATGTTAGCTGTCCCTTACTTCAAAACTTATTTCCCAACCGTCATTAGCATCTTTAGTATTTGCAATTTGCTCTCTTAGAGCTTCTTCGTGATTTTTTTTCTTGATTGGATTATCCTTGCTTATGATTTCATTCAAATTGCTTTTTTCAAATTCTTCAAACATAAGCGGTTGAGGAGCTGACATGTCTTCGTTGCTGTTATGGTTATCTTCTTCTTTATTATAACCTATATATTCGGCATCTTTTTTAGCTTTAATTTCGTAGTCTTCGATTTTTTCCACTTTATAATCTTCGTAATCTTTATTATTTGCGGATATTGAATTCAATCCGGCGGATAATTTCGTTTCACTTACGTCTGCGCTATCGAGAGGAAGCCAGAATCCGAATGTCGAACCTTCTTTCAACTTTGATTTAACAAAAACCTTTCCGCCATGGTGTTTTTCAATTGCAACTTTAACAAGGTGCAGACCTAATCCCGTTCCTTTGATTGTATGAACCTGATTTTCAATTCTGTAAAATCTTTCAAAAATTTTCTTCTGGTGTTCGGGAGAAATTCCGATGCCGTTATCTTGAACCGTTACTTCAAGATACTTGGGATTATTTGCAATTTCGGCTCTTACTTTTACTCTTGAACCGTATTCGGAGTATTTTATTGCATTTGTTATAAGATTACTCATAACACGTTCAATACTTTGAGTATTGTATGAAACGTCGGGGAGATTATCTTCTTTGATAAATGTAATTGAAATGTTTTTTTCGTCCGCAAGAACTTTGTGGCTTTGAATAATCTTTTCAATTGTATTTGAAATATTCTGTTTTTCTTTTTCAAGTTCCGTATCCGATTGTAATCTTGAAAAATCAAGAATATCATTAACCATTTTATTTAGTCGGATAACTTCCGTGTTTATTGTTCCTATAAATTCTTTTTGCTCTTCAAATTTAAACTGGTCGCCGAAATTATATAAAGTATCGGCATAAGAACTTAAAATTGTAACAGGTGTTCTTAATTCATGAGAAACATTTGAAATAAAATCGTCTTTTAATCTGTCAACTTCGGCTTCTTTTGTTACATCAATAAGAACAATAATGTAGCCCATATAATCATGCATTTTTGAATACATGGGAGAAATTACTGATTTTATTACTCTTTTATCAACATTAATATTAAATTCAAGAGGCTTTTTTTCTATAACATCAAGCGGAGTGTTTTTAAATTGTGCAATTTTTTCTTTAAAACAGAGTTCTCCGGTTGAATCGCAATAATCTTGTATTGATGTATTTAAAATTTCATCTCTCGTACCGTTTAAAATTTTTTGGGCGGTCAAGTTTATCATCGAAATTTTATCATAGTTATCGCAAACAACAACTCCGTTAGCTATACTCATTAAGACCGCTTCCAGCTTATTTCTTTCCAATGTCAGCTGGTCTATGTTTTGTTCTTCATAATTATGAAGTTTCTTTGACATATCGTTAAATGCATCAAAAAGTTCTTTTATTTCGCCCGATGCTTGATTATAATCCAGCACCGTTCCGAATTTTCCTTGTTCTATATCTTTTACACCGTTATGTAAAAGGGTTAGCTCTCTCCTTATTAAAAATGCATTAGCTAAAATGACAACCGTGAATACAACCCAAATTGCACTAAATACTGTTAAAAGAGAGTTTTTTGTCGTATGGGTAACATTTTTTGCTAAATCCGCCGATAAACCGACTTCAACAGCGCCGACAACTCTTCCGTTCTGGTCAAGCATCGGAGAAGATATATTTGTGTCCGTTCTCTGTGCACGCTTATTATAGGTATCTATTGTTGAATAAATAACATCTCCGACTTTGTTTTTAAAAGTTATATATGAAATATCGTTTGTCGAAGATAATATTGAATTAACATGGGTTTTAATAAAGCCCAATGTTTGACCCGATATTGATTTTTGAGTGATTTCATAGTTTTGCACGGCAAGCGTTTTGGTTAAAAGCTGACCGAAACTCCTGTAACTTTCATCAAGCTCGAATTTTATTTTATTAACCGCCCAAAAAGCTATTATAACAATTAAAACTGTGGAAATAATTAATGCGGAAATAATAAGTTTATTTTGGGTCGTCAAATCAAATTTGTTTTTCATAATTTGAATTGTAACATAATTTTAAGAATTTATATATAAAAATTTTAAAATAATAAGCAAATGATTTTATTTTTATGTTTTGTATGTGCACAAGATATAATTTAAGTTGAATAAAATTAAAGAAAGGTTTACAATAATGATACTAAGTTCGATTGGGTTGAATAAATTTAATAATATTGGGTTTGGAAAGAAACACAAACATACAGGCAGAAAATGGCAGGAAAAGTATAATAGCAAGTTTGATACACGTGTGATTGATAGCTTTGAACCAAGTCAGCAACCAAAGAATCAAACGGTTATTGTTGTAGCACCAATTATCATTCCGATTGCAAATACAAGACATACAGAGGGAACGGATAATAAAAAAACGATGGATGTTAATAGCGAGATAGATAAATTATGTGAAAAATACGACGAAAGAGATGCTCAAATTATAAGGGGGGTTATTGAAGAAATTTTAAAGAACGATTTTAAGGATACTATAACAACATTAAAGAACTTTAAATTTGCCGGTAATTCCAAGGCATCCATAGGTTTAAATACTAGTGCATCTGGAAGTATAAGTAATGTTACTTGTGCCTTATTTAACGGTATTAATTTTCAACAAGAATTGGCATTTATATCCAAAGATGATTTTGTTAATATTTTGAATATTATTTGTAAAGCTTTTATTTCTAACCGCACAAAAAATAGTGATTTTTATGATGGGTTATACAAAGATTATTTGTTAACCTTACAATGATTTTTATTGTGCAAATACAGTACGCGGATCCGTATATTGTGCATCAAGATATCCCATTAAATAACAAATACCATTATATACAAAATAAGCATTATGGTCTGTGTATTTAGTTGTGTCGCCAGTCTTATACCAGTCTATATCAGCGTGATAACAATAAATTTGACCATTTTTGATTGCATCAAACATTGAATTAATTTCGCTTTCAGTGCTCATTGTTTTTGGACCAATATCTTGATATGTACCATCAGGACACAATACTTTTAATCTGTATTCGCCAGGTGCTCTTTGTGTTGTTTGTTGTTGTGTTGTTGTTGCTTCCAACCTATAATAGATAGTATTTCCATTATCATCCGTAACTTGAGCCGTATAGTAATATGGGTCACTTACTGTACCTTGACCATTAAGAGCCCAAGCTTTATCATTACTAATATTATGACCACCACCAACAGTATTAGTGGTAAATTTATTACCAAGAGAATCAGTTACTTTTATTTCCCCTCCCAGATTCACATTGTTAATATGATCTCTCACATTTTTTTCTTGTGTTTGGTTTAATCTTAACTGAAGTCTGTCTTTATACTCTACTCTAAGATTACTTCCGTTTCTATCATGAAGTTCACAAATTTTTCTATAGTTATCAAATTCTGTTTTTAATTTTTCGGGGGTTATATTAGTTTGTTGTAATAAATCCTTAATACAATTTTCAAGTTTTATTTTTAAATCATTTTGCCCGTTACCTATTGCTTTAGACATTATATGGTTAATAAGCATACTTTCATCTATTTTAGAACACGTCATGGATAGTTTATTAAGATCATCTGCTGTAATACCTAATAAATATGCTTTTTGGCAGATATTTATTTTGTCACTATCACTATATCTGCCATAGTAAGGTCTAAAATTTTGATACAATTCATATTTGGCTTTATTGTCAATTCCCATATTGATAATTCTAGCTACATCATTAACATTATGGCGTCCGCTTGATACTAATTCATTAAATAATGCCCATCCTTTTATATCATTTAGTTTATTTGCAGCTAGTATTGCGCGTTCTTTGTTAAAGTTTTTAGAATTAGTCTGGTCAGCAATAAGAGCAAATCTTTTTATTGCATCAACACTATTTAAATTACTAAGATCATCTATATTTAATTTTCCATCTGTAATTAGTTTTACTGCTTCTTCTGTACAGTATTTTACGTCAGACATATCCAAACCAGCTTTATACATATCTGTAATGGCATTTACTTGTTCTCGGGTTGCGCCATTTGGAAATATTGATACAATTTTATTATTGATTTCTAACTGATAAGATTTGTATGCTAAATTTACACTATCAATATCAGCCATATTGTGGTTATTGCCAAGTAAATATTTCTGAAAACCAATGTCATTTTGATAGTCAGTAGGATTACTATATAATTCATTATTACACTCATCTATATCTTTAAGGCAACTAAGTTGATAATCTGAAATTCCACTCTTTAGACTACTTGTTGTTCCTCCCAGTAACCTCGGCTCTAAACTCGAATCAACAAGCGCGGGTAAATCCCCGTAACTCATACCCTCGATTTGAACTTTACCCATATAATCTTTGGCATCGATTTCAATTTGGGTACCGTTTGTATCCTGAACGGTCATTCTGTTTGTAGTTTCATCAATTGAAACAATTCTGTAAGCATGACCGTTTGATAAACCTTCAACTCCGTCAAAGCTTGCAACAAGAATCGTATCATCGTCGTTTAAATATTCTCTTATTGCAGGTAAATTATCATTGTTTAATGTTTGACGTACTTCATTTCCCGCACCAAATAATTCGGTTAAGAAATTCGGCACATAATCACCCTCGCTGTTTTCTCCAAAGCGGGAAGCTTGATACATTTCATATATTTTTTGCAGAGGATTGGTTTCTCCGTCAAGCTTAAATTCAAAATCATCTCCGAATTTATCAATTCTATAATATCCGGGTTTACCCTCAACAGGTTCTATTTCATTTAATAAAGCCTGTAAAATACCTGATTTTTGCGCTAATTCATTTAATGAACTAACAGGAATACATGTTGTTCCGTCAGTTTGAGCTATGGGTCTGTTTAGCGCATCAAACAATTCATATTGTGCTCTTATAGCGCTATCAAGGTCTGCACCACGTGCCGTAAGATTTCTTATTACGCTTTCGGGAACGGTTACTTTTATACCGTCTGAAGTTGTATATTCAGCTACCCCGTTTCTTACGGTATAACTTTTTGGAATACTATTGCTATCCGCTAAATCAACTTTTGTTCCGTCGGGTAATTCCCAGCTTCCCGTTGCTTTATTGAATGTTAAATTGTATGTTGTTGAATTTGCTTCGGTTAAAGTTGCTCTTCCGTTTTCGATTGTAACTTTTGAACCGTTATTGTAAGTATATTCAACTGTG
>CADBOJ010000010.1 GCA_902796305.1 uncultured bacterium
GTAACATATAAACCGTACCCTTTCCTAAGAAAGCGTGTAATCTATATGCTATATAAACCACTGTTATTATAACATATAGATTACGTTACTTCAATGATTTACTTGCTTTTCAGTCGAATTATTTGTATTAAAGCCTCATTCACTTTTTGTTTAATTTTCTCTTGCTCCTTTGATTGAAATTCGCTTTTTACCTCTACCATTCTAATCACCTTATTATAAGAATTATATTAAAACATATAGTCCTCGTTTAAATAATATGCCTTGAATAAAACGCCTGTGTTAGTGAGAAAAACGCCTTGCTTATCTTTCGGGATTTTTTCAGCAGCTTCGGGTGTATCAAGAATAATTTGCGACAAAACTTTATCAGCGCGTCCGCAAATTCGAATATCAAAATTATTTTTGATTTGTCCTTTTAGGATTTCGCTGTCAGGTCTTTGCGTGGCAAAAATCAGATGAATACCAAAGGCACGCCCTTGCCGAGCCAACAAGGATATTTTGCTTTCGATTTGAGCAACGACAGCCTTGTTATCCTTATCAAAGCCCGTTTTATCAAGCAACTCAGCAATTTCATCACAGCCAAAAACTATTCGCTGTAAATTACAGTTGAATCTTTTATTATACTGTATAATATCTTTGCATTTATACTTGTCAAATAAAGCTATTCGTGTGTCTAATTCATTTTCGAGGTAAGTAAGTCGTTTTAATAACTTTTTGCGGGCTTCTTCAATACCTATTCTTGCATTTGTAAACACTTCCGCCTTTTCTCTCCATTGACCGTTGAAATCAACACCGCCTTTGAAGTCGGCTATATAAACATCAAAGCCCTTTTGTATGCATTGTGCTAACATAAGCTTGAACAAGACAGATTTTCCACTACCTGTACTTCCGCCTATTAAAATATGAGGTGAAATATCCAAATCAACAGAAACCGTGTCAAGCAAACTTTCTCCCAGTATAAGTTCGCTTGTTTTTTTAGATAATAACGAATTATCCCATTCAATTTTATCCGGCAATTTGTTTTTAGCAGGAACAGTTTTTAGCTGAATATGCTGTAAATCGTTACCGACAGTTATATCAACAATTTGTATATTCATCGCATTTTCTATAATTGATTTTTTCTCGTATTCTTTAAGCGGTATTGTTGGAGAGTAAAACTCGAACACTTCTGCTTTTCCGTCCTTGAAGCGAGAAACCAATAAAGGAGTTTTACCCGCTTTATCTGTAAATCCTACACTTGCTAAACATTTTTGCACCCTTGTAGCTGACAACGGTGTACCAATCAGAGAAACAATAAGTAGTTCTCCGATTATTATAAACGCTATCATCAAACCGCTAATGATCCACAACAGGAATGTTTCTAACCACTCTATTGTTATACTGTGTATGTTTTGGTCTAATGCGAACCAAGAACAGCAAACTGCAATCAGGAATATAAGCGGAAAGAGAATTCTATATTTTTTATTCCAAATTTTTTTACAACCGTTGATTAAATACGGAATTTTTATCTTGCTTTTAAATTTATGTATCATGATTTTTAACTCCTTTAGTGTTAATAAATTTTTTATAATTTTCTTTTATGTACCGATTTGTAAAGTTTCTCTCTGTATCTGAAATTTCTACTGCATGTTCCGCAACTTTTTTATAGCCGTTATCAGATAGAGCCTTAACCGCCTCGTTATATGTTGTTTCATAAACAATCGGCTTTTTGATACCTCTGGAATAACGGAATAAACGAATACCAACAGGCAACAACTTCAATCTAGCGCCTTTGATTATGCGTTTAGTTTTATCACCATTTTTTACATCTTTAATTTTGCCACCTATAACGTCAGTTGAAATGTCGGTATTATTATCAATAGGTAAATCTGTGAGATAGGCAGTTAAGTATTTACCGATATTATCTACATTATTGTCAATAGCTTTTACCGATACAAACCCTAAACCCCATATTTCAGCAAGTTTAGAATTATCAATATAAGGAGCTTTTTTATCAAAAATAAAAATACAATGTAGGTGAAAAGCCCCTCGCTCCTGTGCTTCAACAGTTACAATGTATTCATAGTGATAATTTTGCTTTTCCATAAAGCGTTTAACCCGCTTATTGAAATTGCGGAAATCTTTATAAAGCTGTTCGGGATTTTGTATATTTTCTTTATACGTTAATGTGATAAAGCGGCAGAAATGAGCATTTTCGGGAGAGATATTAGCATTTATCAAGTCAGATAAAGCACGCATAGATTTTTCGAGGTTACGCAAATTTTCGGTTCTGTCCTCTGCGTGATGTTCGACTTTCTTAACCTCTCCTGTTGAAACAACAATATAATCATTCTTAGACAGCGGAATAACAGTTGCTTTACGATTTAAGCTATTTGTTATGGTGATTTTCTGTATATTACCCATAGACTTCAATGTAACAGGCTGATGACCGTCAATATAGTCAGGTACATCAATTTTGCGTTTAACAATACTCATATGGAATAATATCACCTGTAAATCAAGTTAAGTGTGGCTCGGTTGCGCCCCTTGGCGGGGCGCACCTTGCCACTGACTTTTTTAGTCGATCACTTCAATATCATCGGCAGTAATGCTAAGCTGATTACGGAATTCACCATAAACAAC
>CADBOJ010000011.1 GCA_902796305.1 uncultured bacterium
ATATACCTGCTTTTTGGATTTTTTTCTTAAATCTTTTAAGAGCAGATTCTATATTTTCATTTTCACGAACTCTTACTTCGGGCATCTTATTCACCTCCTTTGAAGCTTAAGTGTTATATATTTAAGTTAACATGATAAAAAAAACACGTCAATCGCATTTTTTGCTTTTTATTTATTTTTAAAAAATTTTTAATGTATAATTCAACTATGTTAAATCAATTTTCAAGAACTGAAGCTCTTATAAATACAAGCAGTTTGGATAAACTCCGTAATTCAAAAGTTATGATTTTCGGAATAGGAGGAGTTGGCGGATATATTCTTGAATCTTTAGCAAGATGCGGGATTGGTGAAATTCATATTGTAGATAACGATAAAATATCTTTAACCAACATAAACAGGCAAATTATTGCACTGCATTCAACAATAGGTATGTATAAAGTTGATGTTGCGGAAAAAAGAGCGCTTGATATTAATCCCGATATAAAAATAAAAAAATATAAAACATTTTATCTTCCCGAAAATAAGGATGAATTTGATTTTAGTCAATATAACTATATAATTGATGCTATTGATACGGTTAAAGCTAAAATTTCAATAATTGAAGAAGCAAAGAAAAATAATATACCGATAGTTTCTGCCATGGGAGCAGGAAATAAGCTTGACCCCTGCAAGTTTGAAGTAGCAGATATATCAAAAACCTCTGTCTGTCCTTTGGCAAGGGTTATTCGTCTGGAGTTAAAGAAAAAAAACATAAAAGATGTTAAAGTTGTTTATTCTAAAGAAAAACCCGTAAAAACAAAAGATAAAAACGAATTAACTGCTTCAGGATATCCCGTTCCGGCAAGTATTGCATTTTGCCCTGCCGCTATGGGCTTAATAATTGCATCTGTTGTTATTCAGGATTTGATTAAATAGCATATTTTTTATATCTTTTCATTATTTCATCTATTTTATTTTTATCAACAATTCTGTTTCCGTTTTTATCAATTACTTCAAGCTCGTTTGCACGAATAAAAACATATCCGTTATGCGGTTTTTTGTGTCTTCTTAAAATCAAATCAATATCTTTAACAGGGATATTAAATAATTTTGCAACAATACTTTTATTTTCAAATTTTTCATATTTGCCGTTCGAGATATTTACAACATAAATTATTCTTTTATTCAATCTTTCAATTAATTCATTTAAAACCACATCTTTGATTGCTATACTTCCGTCCTTATCTTTTTCTTCGAGGCTGTTTGCTTTTATAAATACATATCCTTTTGCGGTTTTTCTGCCTTTTTTTGATAATACTCTTCCTATTTCACTGCTATGTATACCTATATCTGATGAAGCCTTTGTTTGAGTATTATATTTTGAAAAATCACCATCGGAATTAATTAGGTAAAAATCATTTTTATTTGCTTTCTGTCTTAATTCTTCAATGATATCCTTATCTACGTATATCTTTCCGTTTTCATCAGTTTTTTCTGCTTCGTTTGCCGAAATAAAAGAATATCCTTTTGCAAAATCACGTTCTTTGTGCAATACCCTGTTTATATTTCCTGCAGTAATCCCCAAATCATCGGAAGCTTCTTTTTGACTCAAGTATTTTTTATAATTTCCGTATTTATCTACCGCATATAAAGACGATTCATTTGCTCTTTGTCGTAAATCTTCGATTAGTTTTTTATCTATAACGACATTTCCTTTATCGTCCGTCATTTCTGCTTTATCGGCGGAAACAAATGTATAATTTCCGCATGCTTTATATCTTCCTTTTAAAATATAGTAAATGCTTTCTTTTAATATACCGAGTTCTCTTGCGGCATCCGACTGGCTCGGATATTTTCCGTAAGTTCCGTCACTCGAAACAGCATATATCGGAGTCTTTTTTGCCCTAAAAGCATAATTAAAAGTTACCGGTAAAATATACATAAATAGTTTATCGTCCTTTCAAATATTGAAAAACTCAAAAAAGAAATTTTTTGCCGGTAATTATAATTGGACGTCTCTCATCATATCTTTAAGAGCCTGAATTGTTGTATCCATTGAAACAATATCGGTTGTTTTTTGTTGTAAAAATGCATTAATTTTCGGCATAAGCTCTATTGCAATATCAAGTTTGGGATTAGTTCCTGACTGATACATCCCGACATCAATCAGGTCTTTATTTTCCCTGTATAAAGCCATAAGGTTTCTCATTTTTCCTGCAGCTTCTTTGTGTTCTTCGTCGCATATTACGGTAAATAAACGTGAAATAGAACCAAGTACATCTATTGCAGGGTAATGATTTTGTTCAGCCACTTTTCTTGAAAGGAAAATATGCCCGTCTACAATACCGCGCACAATATCAACAATCGGGTCTGTTATATCGTCACCCTCCATTAGCACGGTATACAGCGCCGTTATTGAACCTTTTTCCGAATTTCCGGTTCTTTCAAGAGCTCTTTGAAGCCAAGAAAAAATACTCGGCGGATAACCTTTCATTGTAGGCGGTTCACCGAGTGACAGACCTACTTCACGACCTGCCATGGCGCAACGAGTTATTGTATCCGTCATTAAGAAAACTTTTTTACCCTGATCTCTAAAATATTCACAAACAGTTGTTGCTGCAAGCAGACACTTCATCCTGATTAAAGGAGGCTGGTCGCCTGTTGCGCAAATTATAACGGATTTTTTCATGCCTTCTTCCTGAAGTGCATCAACTATAAATTCTTTAACTTCCCTGCCACGTTCTCCGATAAGAGCTACGACATTTACATCCGCTTCTGAATTTCTTGCTATCATCCCGAGCAGAGTTGATTTACCTACACCGGAACCCGCAAACAATCCCATACGCTGCCCCGTTCCCAATGTCAAAAGACCGTCTATTGCCCTGATACCGGTCGAAATTTGTTCTGTTATAATCGGACGGTGAAAAGCATCGGGTATTGTTCCGTTAATATTCATATATTTTGCGCCCGTTATGTCAAGCGGACGGGAATCCATCGGCTCGCCCAAAGGATTTAAAAGTCTTCCAAGTAAAAAATCTCCGACGGGAAACAAAATAGGGCTTCCCGTTGTTTCAACAAGCGAACCTTGTCCTATACCCTCTCCGTCATAGAGCAAAAGCAATTGCGCAACATCACCTTTAAATGCCTGAACTTCGGCAGCCTTTTTATCCCCGTTATAGGTTTGAATATAGCATAAATCGCCGATTTTAAGCCCGGGAAGTTTAACCTCAACCGTTAACCCCAGAAGTTTTGATACAACACCTTTGTATTTATACAAGTTAGTATTTTCAAGCGTCGTATAGGCTTTTTGTTTTAAATTGTGAAGTTTTAATTCTAATTCTTCATTCATCAAAATAATTATATCATTTATTTTCTAGCTTTGCTCAACATAGCCCAAAAGTTTTTCAACCGCATTTTGAATTGAATTGATTTTATCTTCAATTATTTCAACCCTGTTTGAAAGCATTTTGGTTTGAGTCATATTTTCATAAAAAATATCAATAAATTGGGAAGGATTAAAGTTTTCTGCCTGTGCCTGAGAAATCAATTCAAGTTTTTTTGCCAGTTCTTCGATTTTTGCATCTCTTGCTTGACCTGTTTTAATAACATGTTTAAGTGCATTTTCAACTTTTCCGGTAAATTCAAGCACATTTGCTTTTGATTTTTCGCTTTGAACAAGCCTTGTTCTTATGTCTTCAAAACCAATATTTTGAATATCTTCAACCTTATTGTTCAGTTCATCAATTCTTGTAACCGCATCTTTAAACCAGCCGGACAAATGTCCAAGTTCGCTTTCAACATCTCTGTTTATTTTTATGTTTTCAAGCGCAACGGTTCTTAATTCAATCGTTTTTTCAACAAGATTTTTTACTTCATCATTGCCCGCAAGGGTTCTTTCAACATTCAATCTTATTTTTGCAAGGTCTGATTCAACATCTTCGAGAGTGTATGTGTAATTTGAATTTTCATCAGCAGTTCTTATTCTTTTTATTGCTGTATCTATTTTTTCAAATTCACTTGCAAGATTTTCTTTTATTTCCTGCGAAATGTTACTCTTTAAAAATTCAAAATTGGAAAGATATTCTTGAACTTTATTTGAAAGATTATCTATGTTTAAATTTTGTTCGTCTATTAAGGATGTATCTTTCGGTTTATCTACAAGAGCGGATATTTTTTGAACATTATCTTTTAATTTTTGTTCTATCTGTTCTTTTGTTTCTTTTAAATTGTCGGTAAGTTCGGCATTAAAATCTTCTATACCTTGAAGCTTTTCTGAAATTTTACCTATTGCGCTTAAAACACCCTGCAGATTTTTATTTTCTTCAAGAGAAGAAATTTTCATTGCAAGATTTGAAGTTCCCGATTGAATTTCTTCAAGAAGTTCTTTTGCGTTATGAATTTGCTGAAGATTTGTTCTGTCTATTTTTGTTTCAATATCTACAACGGTTTCTCTTAAAGACTTCTTTTCAACGATATTATCGAGGTTTGCGCCTATATAGTTATCAAGAAGCTTGTCAATTTTTAATTCAAACTGAGAAAGGGAATTTTTATTTGTCTTATCGGCATTTATTATTCCCTCCAGAATATCGCTTTTTATTTCATTTAAAACGTCCTGCACATGAGCATTATTTGTGCCTAATGTACCGTTTATTTTTTCAATTGTATCATTACTGAAATTTTCTAATCCTACTTCAAGAGCGGACAGTTTGTCTGAAATTTTTTCTATGCTGTCCCCTTCTTTAATTGAAAATTCCTGAAAATCAACCTTAAAATTAGAAAATTCTTTTTCAATTCTTTCGCTTATATTTTCAACACTGTCTACAAGATGATCGGAAAGTCTTTGTAAATCAACCTTTAAAGTATCAAGGGTTTCAATATTTATGGTTTTTGTATCATCCTGAATTTTTTCAATCGCATTTCTGAGATTTTCCTGAACGGATGAAATCGTTTCCGAAAAAGATGTTCTTATTTGTCCTAAATTTGTACTGTTTTCCGTTACAACATGTGTTCTGAATATTTCAAGCTTATCAGAAATAGTAGGAATAGCTTCCGAGATTTGGGTTAAAATCTGCATACTTGAAACAGAATTCATATCGTTCAAGCTTGATTGCATATTTTGAATTGAAGATTGAATTTCCAGTGTGATATCTCTTAAGTTGTTCGATAAATCTCTTATATTTTTTCCGATATCCTGATTTTTAAGCTCTTCCATCGCTTTTTCAATAGGCTCTTGAAGAACTTTGATATTACCCTCATTTATTGCCGTCAAATCTTTTTTAAAAGCGGTTAAGCCTATAAGCAGAGATTTTATTTCCTCTTTTACATTATTTAAGTATCTTTCAAAATCATCTTGATTTTGGCGGGATTTATATAAGATTTCATCATTAATAAGATTGTGAACATCTTTTAATTCCGTTCCTAATCCTTGAACGGTTGTCTGAAGATTTCTTACTTCATCTTTTGTTCCGTTTAAATTTCCGGATAAAAGCTCGATACTATTTGAAACGTCCGAAATATTGCCGTTAAGTGCAAATATTTCGGTTTTAACTCCCGTATCGCCTGCGGTATTAATTACTTTTTGGATTTCATATTTTACATTTTCGATTTGAGCCTTAATATCCGAACTCAAATTTTGTATATCCTGTTTTGAATCTACCGCCGATATGTTATTTTTTAAATTTGAAACAGCGCCTGCAAGATTTCTTACTTCTTTTAGAGCATCATTAAAGATATTTTCCTTATTTTGAATTGTACTTATAAGGGTCGTCAGGTCTTTGTATTTTGAATCAATAATAGAGATAGCCGAAATTACCGAATTAACGTTTCCCGTAATGGTGTCAAGTTCGGCTTTTATATCCATCATGTCATTTCTTGAATCTTGTTTTCTTACCTGTTCAAGAAAATCCGCAAAATTTTTATTTAATGTTACGGTTATATTTTCAAAACCGCGTGAAAAATTAAGGAAATTTTCGGTAAGTTTTGCAATTTCAAGAGAGGGGTTGCTATTCTTTTGTTGTTCAATAACATTAAAGATTTTTTGAAGTGCTAAATCCTGAGAGTTTAATTTTGAATAGGTTGATGCCGTATCATTCATGAGTTTTGAAAGATCGGCTTGAAGTTTCGGACTCTGGTTAGCATGGTTTACCATAAAGTTTTTAAGAGTATCTTCAAGAGCTTTTAAATACTCATTCGTCTGTCCGTATTTCAATTCCAGACTTTTCCTGAATTCATTAACCAGTGTTGAAGCAATTTTTTCAGAAGTCAGATTGGAAATACTTTCATATCTCTGGGTCAGGCTGTTAAGTGCGTTAGCAACTTCCGATTGAGATGATGCCCCGATTTTGGTATACAAACCCTTTACGGCATCGGTAAGCATATCCAATCTCATTTCAAAACTATCTACCATTTTGTTTATTTTCCTATCATATTTTTATATTCTAACAAAAGCATTAATTGATGGCATAATTGTAAACTTTTTTAATAAGTTTGTACTTTAAAGACACTGGTTTTTAAAGTTTCGAGATATTCACCGTTTAAATGAGCCCAATCAAACAAGATTACACCGCTCATTTTTAGTTTTCTTATAATATGAATTTGCCTTAACAGGTCCTCCGGATCGGATTCTATAAATCCCGCAAAAAGTCCGGGATATACAATTGTATCCGACGACGCCTTTCTTTTTATTTCTTCAAGCATGGATTTTGCAAGTTCATCATCACCCGTTAAAATAAGGGGAGTGATTGCATCAAAATACCCTCTGTCAAGCCATAAAGCCCAATCCTGATTTTTAGTCAAAAGACTGACTTTGTAATCAGGGAAAATTACTGCGGATAGCAGAATATTTTTGTTTTTTACAAGCTCGGATACCTTTCTTACATATTCGGTAACTTTATTTCTTCTGTAATCGTTCCAGTTATCCCACATATCAGACTTCGGGACAATATTAACGGGGTCGATTTCAAATATCTGCATAAACTCGTTTCTTGCATAAGGAGTGTAACCCCACTGATTTGTAAGATTTTCTTTTGAAATATTGGGATATCTTACATAATCAACATTTAATCCGTCAATAGCATATTTTGTCGTAAGTTCATTTATTAAACTTAAGAGAAAACTTGTAACTTCCGGATTTGCAGGGTCGAGAAAATATCCGTTATGCTCTTGCGGGTGGGAAACATATCCGTCAAAATCCGCTTTTGCAAGAGTTCTGTTCTGCCAGTCGGGTTTTTTTGCAAGTATTGAATTAGGAGAAAGTTCCGGAGATTTATTACCCGCATAAAAACTTTCAAACCAGCAGTGAACCTTGATTCCCCTTTTATGCGCTTCTTTTACCCAAATTGCAAGGATATCCGTGTTGTTGTATTTCGGATTTTGTGTTTCAAATCCGTATTCTTCCATAACACTTGACGGAAAAATGGTAAGCCCGTGATAATATGTTTCAAGGAAAATATTGTTTATACCCGTTTCCTTAATTTTATCAAGCGTTTTTTGAATTTCCTGATAAGTCGTTTCATTTGGTCTTATCCATATACCCTTAAGCTCGTTTTTAAGATAAGGAAGAGTGTATCTGAAAGCAATAGTTGCATTTTTTATTGCTTCTTTTGCACATTGGAGCGAGGCATCAGAAGAACTTTTCTGGGATTTTTTATACTGTTGCTTTGCTTTTTTTAAATAATAATATATGTATTTATCGTCACGATTTGCATAGTCCGATTTTGTTGAAATCAAAATACTTTGAACATTATCAATCTTTGCTTTTGCCTGATAACGGTAACTGTCTATTGTTGTGTAGGCGCGTATTGTTCTGTCTAAAATTTCAATTTTCGTACCTATTTTAAGATTATCTGTAATCCATTTTTTACCGCTTCCATGCCCAGATATTATAAATCCGTCACGGGGAATATTAGAATTTGCACCCGTAAGTGCTACAACGGTATTATCAACAACCACGGCTTCTTTACCAAATTCGTTTGTTCCCGTAGTTTTGCCGAAATCCCGAAGATATATCACAAGCTGATTTGTACCCCTGTAACCGGGGAATGAATTTGTTGCTTTATCCAGAGGATAAATTGCGTTAATTTTTCTTGAAGATTCGGATAATATTCTGTCATTATCGTCATCATTAACATTAATATTATTTCTTCTAAAAAAACTTACTTCTTCTTTTTCGTTTTTCTTTTCCTGTTTCTGTAGTTTATCTGTAGCTTTTTTATCTTGTTTTACATTATTTTTACCGTCTTCATCTTTTGAAACATAGTAGACTTTCTTTTCTTTTTTTTCGACATCGTTATTTGTATTTTCGTTATTAACTTCAAGTAAATCTTCACTGCTGAATGAAACAGGAGCGGATGTTGCCATTATTTGCTGTACGGCAACAATATTTATAATAAAAAACAGAATTAAAAAAAGTCTCCTCATGTCAATTAAATTTTATAATAAAAAAACATACCTTGCAAAAATTTTATTTTTTACATTCTAATCGACTTTATGCAATTTGTTATATTTTAGAGAACGTGTATATACCGAATTTTTCTTTAATTTATCGGCATATAATTTTTCAAAATTATCCTGAGAATATTTATAGTTGTTTAATGTTGTGGTTATTGATTTATGTGCCGTATATAATAATACGGGAGTAAAAATTATCGCTGTTATTATCGCAACAATAAAGTGACCCAAAATTCTTTGCTTTCTTTCTCCGGTTCTTTCGGATTCTTCTATATCTATTTTCTTTTGAATAGCATCATTAATGTATGCGCTCAGTTCATTTGTCGAAAGATTATCAATGTAAGGAACAAAATCTTTTGAAATATATACGTTATATTTTTTTACAACATAATCTTCGTCGTTTTCCTCATCATCATCTTTTAATAATTCAGCTAATTCTTGAGGCATGTTTTGTTCAATTTGCGCTTGTATTTTTTCAATATTTGAAAAGTCAAAGTCTTTTCCGTTTAAAATTTCTTCATCCGATAATTCTTGCACACCCGAATAAATGGGAAAACCATCATCATCTTCTGATTTTTCTGAATCCTCTTCGGAAGATTCATTATCTTCTTCTGATTTTTCTGAATTTACTTCCAAAGATTCGGAATTATCTTCGGAAGATTCAGAATTGTCCGTATCTAAAGCAGAGTTTTTTTCGTCGTTTGGAGTTGAATTATCTCCTTTTGGTGCAGTTTCTTCATCAAAAGACGGTAAATCATCATCAAGATTTTCTTTACTATCCGCATTAACAAAAATGCTTACATCATCATACTCGGGTTTTTTTTCAGATTTTTCTGTATTTATCTTAGAATTATCTTCCAATTGAAAACTCCTTTTTACGTTATCAAGAATTATAACATATTTATTAAATAAAAGTTATTTCTTAAAAATTATAATATAAATTACGATACAAATTTATGATATAATGCACTTATGAGAATTTTAATTTTGGGAAATAACCATGTTCAAGAAAGTCTTTCCGATTATTTTAAAAGAAAAGATGATAATATAGTTTTTTCTAATTCAACATGCGATATTCCCGATTTGAATTTTTTAAACCCCTTGGATGCGGCGGATTTTTGCAAGGCAAATGAAATTAATTTTGTAATTCCGACCGAAAATGAATATATTACGGAAGAATTTGAAAATATTTTTAACGAACTGAATATCACATATTTTGCACCATCGGAAAGCTCATTTAAAATTTGTAAATACAAATCTTCCGCAAAAAAATTTGCATATAAAAATAAAATTAATTCGGCAAAATTTTTTGTAACGGAAAAACCTCAACCTGCTTTTGATTTTATTAAATCCGCTTCTTATCCTATTACAATACACCCCGATATAAAAACATACACGGAGTGTGTTAAATTTGCCGAAACATACAGTCAAGCTCAAA
This sequence comes from uncultured bacterium, assembly GCA_902796305.1. Taxonomy (GTDB): domain Bacteria; phylum Cyanobacteriota; class Vampirovibrionia; order Gastranaerophilales; family Gastranaerophilaceae; genus RUG14156. Next base: position 9,866 of record CADBOJ010000011.1, read on the forward strand.
ATTTTATCAGCAAATTGTTTTTAACGGGAAACAAAAAAATTGTTCTTGAAGATTATATAGCGGGAAAAAACATAGTTTTCTGGGCATTGTCAGACGGTTACAGTGCAAAAAAAACAGGAATTGTTGCAAAATATCAGGATAATATCTCTATTTTTAATCCTGATTTTGTTACAAATGAAATAGAATCGGAAATTCAACAAAGAATTGTCGAACCTACAATTTTAAATCTTTCTCTGGAACAGGAAGAATATATAGGAATTATCGGTTTTGATATAATTTTATCAAAAGATAATATCCCGTATTTAATCGGATATAAAGGTTTTTTTGACGATTTAAGCATTGATTTTTTCTTAAATGCTTATGATTTTGATTGGCTTGATGTTTTTGAAAGCTGTATCAAGGGTGATGTATTCCTGAAATACGATTTCACTCCGTCAAATAACCATATGATTGCAATGCGTGAAAATGAAAACATAGATATGGTTTCAGCTAAAATGAAAAATAATTTAAATAAATATATAGAAGAATTAGATATGAACAAAAATCTTTATATGGAGGCGATGAAAGTATGGAAATATTAGCAATTATTCCTGCCCGTGGCGGTTCAAAGGGTATTAAAAGAAAAAACATAAAACCTATTCTTAATAAACCGCTTGTTGCATACACTATTGAAACATGTTTAAATTCAAAATACATCACGAGAACAATTGTATCATCCGAAGACAGTGAAATTCTTGAAGTTTCAAAAAAATTCGGAGCCGAAACCATGATTCGCCCTCTGGAATTAGCTCAGGATGAAACAAAAACTGCCCCCGTTATGATTGATGTAGTTGAAAAACTGCAAAAAGAAAATTATTTTCCGGATTATGTCGTACTTATGCAGCCGACCTGCCCTTTAAGGGATGCTGATTACACCGATAAGGCTTTTGAATTTTATTTTGAAAATTTAAAGAACGGCTACGACAGTTGTTTTAGTGCATTTGATATAGGTTTTACTCATTCAAAATGGAGAATATTACATAATAACAAACTGGAAGCTTTATACGATTTCAGAAATCGTCCGAGAAGACAGGAAATCGACGAACATTATAGGATGATAGGCGAAAACGGTGCATTTTATGCACTTCCGACTAAAACAATGCTTGAAGTAAAAGACTTTATAGGATACAACCCGATTGCATATATTACACCAAGGGTTATTGATATAGATACACCCGAGGATTTTGTGAGAGTTGAAGAAATTTTAAAAAATGCAAATAATTAAAACTTTTTGTCTTAAATTAATACAAATATACAGATATTTTTCTAAATTCACTCCCTCTGTATGCAGATTTGAGCCAACATGTTCCAGGTATACTTATGAAGCAATCGAAAAATTCGGAGTAATAAAAGGTGTGTATCTTGGAATAAAAAGAATTTTAAGATGCCACCCGTATTCTAAGGGCGGTTTTGACCCCGTACCGGAAAAATTTGAATGGAAATAAAAGGAGAAAAAATGATACTCGATAAAATAAACAGTCCCGATGATGTTAAAAAGCTTACTTTTAATGAAATGAATACTCTGTCAAGCGAAATGAGAGAGCTTATAATTAAAAAAGTAAATACAATCGGAGGACACCTTGCACCCAATCTGGGTATTGTTGAAACAACAATAGCATACCACTATGTTTTTAATTCTCCTGAAGATAAAATTGTATTTGATGTTTCTCACCAATGCTACCCTCATAAAATGCTGACGGGAAGAAAAGAGGGATTTTTAGATAGTAACAAATATTTAACTTATACAGGCTATACCGCTCCTGAAGAAAGTGAACACGATATTTTTAAAGTGGGTCATACGTCTACTTCCGTAAGTTTAGCCGTAGGGCTTGCTAAAGCAAGGGATTTAAAGCAGGAAAAAGGAAACATAGTTGCTCTGATTGGCGACGGCTCTTTAACAGGCGGAGAAGCACTTGAGGGTCTAAATAACGGGGCAATGCTTGACAGTAATTTTATTGTTATAGTAAACGATAATGATATGTCCATTGCTAAAAACTATGGCGGATTATATTCCAATCTTGAGCTTCTTAAAAAAACAAACGGTCAAGCGGAAAATAATTTCTTTAAGGCTATGGGATATGATTATTTATATCTTGAAGACGGAAATAATGTTGAAAAATTAATAGAAACGTTTAAAAAGGTTAAAAATATAAATCATCCCGTTGTAGTCCATATTCATACTTTAAAAGGCAAGGGGTTGAAATTAGCGGAAGAAAATAAAGAATTTTGCCACTGGATTCTTCCCCATGCACTTGATGAAAATAAACCCGCATACAGTGAAAAAGAAACTTATAACTCAATCACGAAGAATTTTATTCTTGAAAAAGCGTCAAAAGACCCGTCAGTTATAGCAATAACTCCTGCAACTCCGGGTGTTCACGGCTTTGATGACGAATTTAGAAATAAGCTCAAAAACCAATACACGGATACAGGCATAGCAGAAGAACATGCTGTTGCTTATGCTTCAGGATTGGCTAAAAATGGTGCAAAGCCGATTTTAAATATAATGAGTTCTTTTGTTCAAAGAACTTATGACCAATTATCTCAGGATTTATGCTTAAATAATTCACCCGTTACAATGCTTATATATTGGGGCGGATTGTCTTCTGCGGATTGCACGCATTTAGGATGTTTTGATATTCCTTTGATTTCAAATATTCCGAATATGGTTTATCTTGCACCCGTTAACAAAGAAGAATACCTTGCTATGCTTGATTGGTCGCTTGAACAGACTAAATATCCCGTTGCAATAAGAGTTCCGAATACCGAAGTTATTTCAACGGGAATAGAAGATAAAACGGATTATTCGATTTTAAATAAGTTTAAAGTTGTTGAAAAAGGCGAAGATATCGCAATTCTAGGACTCGGAAATTTCTTTGGCAAGGCAGTTGAATTAAAAAAATTAATTAAAAAAGAGTTTAATACTAATGCGACATTGATAAATCCTGTTTATATGACGGGAATTGATGAAGAGCTTCTTGAAGAATTAAAAAACAATCATAACTTTGTTATAACTCTTGAGGACGGCGTGCTTGACGGCGGATTCGGAGAAAAAATATCAAGATTTTATTCTTCATCAAACATGAAAGTATTGAACTACGGCGGAAAAAAAGAATTTACGGACAGAGTTCCGCTTGATAAAATTTATCAAAAATGCAGTTTGAAAAGCGAGATGATTCTCGAAGATATACAATGTGTTTTTGCAATGGAGCAAGCTAAATTAGGAAATTTTTATTCGTTCAATTAAAAAATTGCCCAAGGTAAATAAAAAATATAGAATTATATTATGACAGTTTTAAGTTTGGTAATTCCTGTGTTTAATGAAGAAAAAACACTGGAAGATATAGTTAAAAAAGTTTTTGATATAGAAAAAGAGCAATTTGCTAAAGAAAATAATATTTCAGTTGAAATAATTCTTGTCGATGATTGTTCTACCGATAAAAGTGCCGATATAATAAGACAGCTTGCAAAGAATAATTCCAAAATTAAAACCTGTTTTCATAAAGTTAATTCAGGAAAAGGTGCATCTTTAAGGACGGGATTTCTTGAAGCAACAGGGGATTTTATCGGAATACAGGATGCGGATAACGAGTATAATCCGAAAGAATATTTAAAACTTATTAAACCTCTAATAGAAAACAAAGCAGATGTTGTTTTCGGCTCAAGATATCTAAAACAGGATACAAGGAGAGTTCTTTATTTCTGGCACACCTGTATGAATAAAGTTCTAACTCTTTTTACAAATATGTATACAAATCTTGATATTACGGATATGGAAACCTGCTATAAACTTTTTAAAAGCGATGTAATTAAATCAATTGCCCCGAAATTAAAAGAAAACAGATTTGGATTTGAACCGGAAGTTACGATATATGTAGCTAAAGGAAGATACAGAGTATATGAATGCGCAATAAGCTACAACCCGAGGACATACGAAGAAGGTAAAAAAATCGGTGCAAAAGACGGACTGCGTGCACTTTATTGCATTTTACATTACGGAGCAAATACAGCATCCATTCCCATGCAATTTATTTTATACATTATAATCGGTGGAATCTCGGCGCTTGTTAACATTTTATCCTTTATGATTTTTGTTCATATATTTGATAACTTGATTATAAATGTTTCTCTGGCATTTATACTTGCTTCTGCCGTAAATTATATTTTATGCATTTTACTTTTATTCAGACATAAAGCAAGATGGAGTTCGGTGGGAGAACTTTTAACATATATTATAACCCTTATTATTATGGGTAGTATCGACTATTATTCGACATACTTACTTCTTTTGGCGGGATTTAACAACTTTTTTGCAAAAACAATATCCAGCGCAATAGGGGTTATCGGCAATTTTCTTTTAAGAAAATATTTTGTTTTTCCGGAAAAAAAGTTAACGAAACTTAAATAAAAATGTTTAAAAATTTTTATTCGTGGAATTAAAGTAAAGTAGAAGCATATAAAAAAGGTTAGGAGAAACGATGAATTCTGATACATCATTAAATTTGAATTCCGGTGTAGCAAAAAAAGACGAAAAATCAACCGAAGCAATGGGAACAATTGCAAACGCTTCGGAAAAAAAGCCTGTATTATTTACACCTGCCCCCGAAACAGCAGGAACTATCGCAAACAGTGATTCTGCAGCCGAAACAGCAGGAACTATCGCAAGCAGTAACAGTAGTTCATCGGGCAGTTTTAACATTACCGCTTAATTATACTTTTGTCGAATGACTTAGCCGTTCTTCTCCTTTATAATAAAGTTGACACTTTAAAGGAGGGAATATTATGCAAATCTTTAAAGCTGTAGCATACACTCTTGTTTTAATCGGTGCACTAAACTGGGGTTTAATAGGTGCATTTAACTTTGACCTTGTAAGCTTTTTGTTTGGTAATATGACGATTTTAACAAGAATTATCTATACTCTTGTTGGTCTGGGTGCTGTAGGTTATTTTGTTATCACTATGAGAGAAGATACAGATTGTATTAACTGTGGCTGCTAGATAGCCCGAGCCGATGCGATAGCAACAAATCGATGAGATTTTTTGCGTACATTACGATGGCGACGTGGAAATCTTTGATTTCCTCAGGAGCATAGCCCGAGTCAAGCGAAGCATGGTGTGACTGCACCAGCTAAGTGCAGGCGAGGGCAAAATACAATCACAGCAAATTCAACATTATAAAAAAATTCAAAATAACCCTGAACAACGGTAAGATATATGCTAAAAATCAAGGAGCTATATCAATAAATTTGATTAACTCCTTGATTTATTTAAAATTTCATCAGTCTATTAAACCGAATTTTTTACCCGTTTCGGTAATTATTTCTACTGCTTTATCAATATCAGAATATTCTAAATCTTTCATTACACAAATTCTTAATCTGCATTCTTTTCTTCTTACGGCAGGATAAGTTACGATATTTGTATAAATGCCGGATTTCAGAAGATGTTTGTGCATTTTAAACAATATATCTTCATTACATACCATCAAAGGTATAATTGCAGATTGAGAATGACCTATATTAAAACCGGCTTTAGTTAGCGAATCTTTAAAATAACTTACTTTTTCCATAAGTTCGCTTCTTCCTGCTTCATCCTTGAGCATAAGGTCAAATACCGTGTTAAGACCCGCAACTATTGCAGGCGGAAGTGAAGTTGAGAAGAAATATGTTCTTGAATATAATCTTAAAAACTGTACTACTTCTCTTTTTCCTGCGCAATAACCGCCCAGTCCTCCGGGGGTTTTTGAAAGCATGCCCGCATTTAAATCAATTTTTCCCAAAAGATTATAGTGTTCTGCGGTACCTCTTCCCGTTTTTCCGGTTATTCCGACACCATGCGCATCATCAACCATAACCGCACAACCGTATTTTTTAGAAAGCTCATATATTTCATCAAGCGGTGCCATATCTCCGTCCATTGAAAAAACACCGTCCGTTATTAATAATCTTCCTTTTTTCGATTCGGGAATTTCATTTAATATTTTTTCCAAATATTTCATGTTTCGATGAGGATATATTTTTATTTCAGCGCCCGAAAGTCTTGCTCCGTCCATTATTGAAGCATGGTTTGCACTGTCGCATATAATTACATCGTTTTTTGAACATAATGCCGAAATTATTCCGATATTGGCACCATATCCGCTGGGATAAAGAATTGCATCTTCCGTATTGTAAAATTCTGCTATTTTACGTTCAAGTTCTTTGTGCAATCTTGTAATACCTGCATAGTTTGAAACAGCACCCGTACCGAGTCCGAATTTTTCAAGAGCCTTTGCGGCACTGTCTACCACTTGTTGATTTGCGGATAAATTCAGGTATGAATTTGAACCAAGCATGATAACTTTCATTTTTTGTCCGTTTTTATCCGTCAATTCGGATATTGGGCTTGTTTTATTTTCGGTTATTAAGCCCAAAGCTTCCACACCTGTTAAAATACCGCTTGATAAGGTCTTATCCAGCCTTAATGTCTTGTCAAACAGATGCTCGTTCTCCAATGTTTCAAAATAACTTTCAAATCTTGTGTCTAATTTGTTAAGATCAATCATAAAAACTCCAGAATATAATAGCATAGTAATTGGGTATATAATAACATAAAAAAAAATAATTATGAAAAATTTTGTAAAGAATTACACCATATACCTATTCTCCAAAAATAAAGAAAGGAATATCTCTTTTAAGAGCATATTTTCTTAAAAACTCCGTCCTTTTGTATACGGACATATCTGCACCCGACGCTATTTCATGCGGTGATACGGATTTTCTGTTTAAAAATTCAACAGGGTTTTTAATTTTTTCATTACCCTGATAGCTGTACGCATAAACCGCCATTGGAGGATTAGGATTTGTTATAAAAATTTCATTATATTCTCTGTTTCCAAATCTTTTATTGGAATTTATTGAAGCGAAGACATTAATGATTTTATTTCTTAATTCTTTAGGTTCAATTTCGGAAAACGATTTATCTTCATTTTCTTGTACGAACTTAATATATTCATCTGCGCTCATGCCCATTGAAATTCTGATTAAATCACTTATAAACAGTCTGTCTTCATGTTTAGAACCTTCAAAGATGTAATCATCTTTAAATATTTGAAGATTTTTCTTCATACCTGAACCCATATCGTTTTTTCCTCCTCCATGAATGAATTTAGTCGGACAATCCAAAATTATTCCCTGCGGTCTGAAAAATCTGTATTTTGATTCGGGACGTTCCGCATAACTTACCGATAACAGAGCATCTGAATCCAAAAGAGAAAACATGTCAAAATTTGCAAGCTGGTCTTCAGTATCAAGCCCATGGATGAAAAATTTAATATTTCCCGTATTTACCACTTCACTGCTTGAAGTTATAGATTTAATGCCTTTTGAAACAGAACCCTCGGAAAAACCGATTTTTTCCCAGATTATATTTTCAACTTCATTATATTTTATTATAATAAGCCCGTCTTTATCTTTATAGATTCCTTTAAGGTTTGTTGAACCGTCTTCATTTACTCTTGTAATTGCCCGATTGATTCTTGAAGCAGAGGGGATTTTTGTTACGGGTAAAATCGGCTGAGTTCTTTTTATTTGTTTTACTAAAGGCATTAATTCGGATATGTATTTATCTGCACTTTCGCCAAAACTTCTTGTTTCTCCTTTAAAATTCGTTCTTCCTCTGCCGTAAACTTTATCATGGAATGAATCATCTTTTCTTACCGCCATAAGGTCGGCATGAGTAAATATACCGGATAACTGCAATAAATTATAGTGCCTTAAATCATAAGCTGTTGATTTAAGATTTTTATTTAACTCTTTTTCATTTTTTGAATTATTTACTTTAGCGAGCCACTCGTGGGTTTTAATTAAAGTATAGAGCTTATATTCTTCATTAGGTGTTAGTTTGAATTTTTTAGATATATAGTATGCGTCAAAACTGCCCTTTTCGGGATGTATTCCATCACTCTGTCCTTCTTTTTTGGTTATATCGTGTAAAAGAGAAGCTAAAAGCATAACTTTTTTATCGGAATCATCCAATGTTATAAAATCGGAATTTTGAACAACTCTTTGCATTACTTTAAGAGAATGCTTGAATACATCAAAATCATGTGAACCTGTACCGATTTTATTTCCGTTTTCATCAATATTTCCTGATTGGACTTTTCCGATAAGGGTTCTTAATTCAGGCAGAGCTGATATAACTTTATTTAATTTGTTTTCAATTTTTTTATTTTCGCATTCAATCGGATTATTGTTTAAAAATTTATCTACATTTTCTCTTATTCTATTTAAAGATTCTCTAAATTTTTTATCGGTTTTTTCATCTTTTATAACGGGATATCCGATTATGGAATATCCGGTTTTGCTTTTATTGTTTTCAATAATATCAAATCCGAAATAATTAAATATTCTCAGTCTTTCATTTTGCGGTATATCACTTGTTTTAGATAATACATCAAGAATAAAATCATCTTTGGAGTATTTCTGGCTTATTTTTAAATCGTTAAATTTTTCATTCGATAATTTTGCAAGTTCGCATCCTAAAGAAAAAACGGAAGAATTAAAATTTTTAATTTGCGTTTCGGATAAATTATTTGTTTTAACCCCGATTGACTTAACAAGTTTTGGAAGCAAATCACAATATTCTTCTCTGCTTACAGGAAGAAGCGGAAACATTTTTTTAAACTTGGGCGATATAAAAAATAATTCCGAATTTTTTTCTAAAAGCCTATTTAATAATTCTTTTTTTAAATAATCAGGGATTTCTTCTAAGTCTTCTTTTGCATAGATATCTAAAAAGCTTAAAGCAATGTATGTAGAATCCGGAGATAATTTTGAAGCGTTTTCAATTCCGATTGTTTGATTTAATCTTAATGCATCATCATATTTTAAGCTTTTCCAGTAAGGTGTTAATTCTGCAATCATCAGGATTTGTATCGGGGCAATATTAGTGTCATCCATAAGAGAAAGTACTCTATGACATTCAAAATCATCAACGTTACAAAAAAACCAAGATGCATCTTCTATAAAATTTCTGTCCGAAATAAGCCTTTTGGTATTTAAAATTTTATCTAAGATTTCTTCTCCGTTTGAATCAAGATAATCCATATAACTTGCAAGTGATAATGCATTATGTAAAGCGTCAGGACTGTCAAATATTTCTTTATTACCCGTAATTCTGTCGATAAGTTTAATGCATCTTTCAGCATCTCCGACAGAAACCGTTTGGGTCATAATTCTTGCAATGTCACACAATATTTCTTTTTGTTCAATTAATTCTTTCGTGGAAAAAATTTTCTTTGCAAGTCTTACCTTGGATTGCCGTTCTTCTTCATCCAGTGCATCAAGACAATCACTTTCATTAAAAACAGCATCGATAAAATCAGGATTTGTATAGAACTCTTCGTGTCGCAAAAATTCATATAAAACCGATTCACTTAAACTTGTATATGAATAATCCTGTATAATTTTGGATAATTTATTAAAAGTTGCTTCTTTATGATTTAAAAATTTATCGTTTCTTATAGCATTACTGATAAGCTTTCTTATTGTCGGCGTGTCGCAATAACGGATAAGTTTTTCCATTTGTCTGAATTTTTCGTTGTTATTATATATTTTTTTATCCAGAATGGCTTCTGCAAGATTTAAACCTTTGGAATGAGCAATTAGAATTATACTAAGTAAATATGAATTTAATCCTTTGTCTTTATATAATTTTTCTTTAGATACTTTATCTATTATTTTTATTGTACGGCTAGCTTCATTCTTGTTTGGTGAACATTTACTTATGTCATATAAATTTTTTATCAGCGTACGGTTTTTGCATAATTCTTTATCGGATAATACTTTATCCATTACACTTGTCATAAATTTTACTTTTTCTAAAGAATTATCCTCTAATGTAGGGATAACCAAAAAATAAAATTCACAATCCGTAATAAAACCGGAATTATTATAAAGACATTCGTTGCTTGCTATTCTATCCAGAATAAATATATAGTTCGGGCAATTTTCTTTGACTCTTGCCATGCATTTTTCAAGAACTTCTCTTGATTTTTCGTTTTTAATTTTTGAAATTTTTTCATCAACTTCAGTTGCATAGTTTTCAAAGCCTTGAACAGTCAAGTCCGCAGGCTCTCTTAAACTATTCCCCTTAAAAGAAATAGTTAAATCGGCTTTTTTAATATTTCCCAATGCTTCAAGAGAGCTTACGGAAAATGATTTATTTTCTTTTACTGCATCTTGTTTTGAGTTTTTTATTGTATCGAATCGGGGAAGGATAAACTCATTTTTGTTATATATTTTCATAACTTCTAAACCGGTTGAATAATGGGGACAATGTTTTTGTAATTTTATAAAAGCCGTAAAAAAATTTTTTTGCAAGAAACCTCGCTTAAAATTATGTTAAATATAAAAAGCGAGGTTTTTAAATCTTATTTTTTATATTTTTTGCCTTTCTTATTTCCGCATAATCCCAATCGCAAACATAAATACAAGGATTGGGGCATAATTTATCCTTCTTAAAGAAGCTGAAATTGTCATCCGCCAAATTACCAAGGCGATATCTTTTTAAAATTTCGGGATTTTTAATGTATTGCTTTCTATGAACGGCATTTATATATTCCATTCCTCCGACACAACTGTATACATCGGCATTTGGCATTATATTTATATAATTTCTGCCTGCGGAACATAATTTACAAATTTTTGCTTCGTAAAAATCATCTTTTTTCTTAAAGTTTCTGTCATATGTTAAATATTTTTCAATTTGTTTATATTGTTCATCGGTGTACTTAAATCCCGGTTTAATAAGATGCTCTACTCTAACCGTTATTCCTTTCGGATTTAAACTTTGATGAAGTTTTTCTAAAAACGGTATATTTTCGGGAGTTGCAACTATATTAACCGAATTTATCCACATAAAGCTGTTTAGTTCAAGTACTTTTTCGATAAATTCATCCTCTTTAGCCGATTCCCTGTGATAACTTATACTTAAACAAATTTTCTTTTTAATTTTCTTATATAAGTCAGCAGGAAGAGACGCATTAGAAATCATACCGATTATAGAATGTTTTTGCGGAAGGTTGTTTATAATTTCATCTATACCCTGATATAACATCGGCTCACCTCCAATCAGCAGAAAAGACATAGGAGGCAATTTTTCCAAAATACGAAGCCACTCGTCAGGTGTTTTTTCAACATTTTTCGGATAAATTTTCCCGTAATCCGTTACATTGCAAAAAGGACAATATGAACACTTATAGGTGCATCTGTAAGTTATATTCCAGTATCCGTATATTTTATTTTTAAAAAACAATCTGTGGTAAGGTCTTAAAATTGACCTTAAGGGCGCAGGTATTACTCTTTGCAATAATTCAACTATCAATATTTACCTCTTCCGATTAACCGATTTTTTAATTATAAGCTATTTAAATACAGGAAAATAAATATTTTTTTATAATTGTAACATTTTATTAATATAGTGTAAATTTTGCAGATAATAAATACTTTATATATACAGACTATATAACAAGTTATTGAAAGAGGAATGAAAATGTCACTTTGCGACAGTCAAATAATCAATGCGCTTAATATGCCGACTACATTATTAGTTGATCCGACACATCAAAATAATTCTTCCACAGCATGGGAAAGATCGGTATTATCAAAAAATTTAACAGAAGCTTCAAGAGCATATTTGAACTATATGGCTTGCGAAAACAATTCCGGTCTTCAAAAAAAATTTATTAATACAATTAACGGAACCGAAACTCAATATTTTATAAAAAAGTACGACTTAAACAGGGTAACAGCTAACGAAAGATATGGAGACATATCAAGCGTATATGAAAAAGAAGCGGATGACGGCTCGAAACAATTAGTGGTAAACGCAAGGTCGTATGAAGCCGATCCTAAATATTATTCAAACATATATCATTCCTATTCTTTTAATTCCTCCGGTAAGCCCGTCGGAATAAACAGCTTGTTTGATAACAGCAGTATCAGAATGGAATACGGCGATAATTATTTTATCGGGGCAATAGATTATAACATGGACGGAAAAGGTCAGAATTACGATTATGCATGTGTATACGAATTTAATAATGAAAATCAGCTGACAAAAACGACCGAACAGAAAAACGATGAAAAATATACTTCTTCTTATAAATACAACAACGGAAAACTCGCCGGTCAGGTTTTTGATGTTGATACAAAAGATAATGATTATACAACTTATGTTAAGTACGATAACCTCGGAAGAATAGAAACAGCTTATATTGATAACCACGCTAACGATGAGGTTGCGGATTCTCCGGTATTATCTTTTATTTATTCACTATTTGGCGGCAAAAAAGATGAAGTTGTAACGTATAGTTATGACGAACCGGGAGAAACAGTAACTCATAATGATAAAATTTTTACAAAAGAAGAAACGGAAGCATTAAATACATTATTTAGTTAAATTTAACATTCGTTATTTTATCTTGTTTTGTTAGAATACCGAATAATTTTAATTCATAATATTCATTCAAATTCTGATAGAGTATATCGATACCTTGGCTAAAACTTTGCAATAATTTGGCTTGTTGAATTGAAAATTTTTTACAAAATTTCGTATCAGTTGTTGTCTTTGTTGATTTTAAGCCTTTGCATTTAAGTTTCTTCCTGCTCTTATACTCACTTAATTTAGATTTTGTCTTGTAATTTTGGACGTACATAATTTAACCTCGTTTTATAGATTCATGAACAATATATGAAGATTCTTCTAACTGTTATGTAGCAAATTATTTATCAAATTCAAAAACTTTGGACAGTTTAACTTTTAATGCTCTTGATAACTTGAATAGCATAATTGTAGAGGGGTTGCTCTTACCGCCTTCAATTTTCCCGACATAAGTCGGATGAACTCCGATTTTCTCTGCTAGTTCCTCTTGAGTTAAATTCTGTTCTTTTCTCAAATACCGTAATTGTTCGCCTAACCGTTCAAGTATCTTGGTGTTCATATTGACAATATAGACTGACACGCTTATTATTTGTATAGACTGGTACGCTTGTTTAATATGCTATATCCACTATTAATAAGGAAATAATGTCAATTTACAATAAAATAATAATTATCTTTTGTATTCTCATTAGCTCATGCAACATTGTTCTGGCATCTGCCTTTGAATATGGCTACACTTCTGATGGATTTAAGTATGTAATTCATCATCATAACGAAAGTTCTTACCAACATGCGTGGTGTTCAGCCCATAACAGTATTGAAGAATTTGAAAACTCTGATAAAACAAGAGTTGACTGCCTAACTGATACTTACGCAATAGAATTTGATTTTGCTGATAAATGGGCTGAAAGTATCGGTCAAGCTCTGCATTATTCTTTTATGACAGGAAAAAGAGCAAAAGTTGTCCTTATCTTAGAAAATCCCGAAAAGCAAATGTGTTACTTTGAAAGAGTGCAAAACTTGGGTAAAATTCATAACTTTGATGTTGAATACGTTACTCCTGAAATCTTAAATATTGTTGATGATAAATGCCAATACTCTGACTGCAAATGTCATAAAGTCAAAAAGAAAAAACATAAATTCTTAAATAGAATTAAATACTTTTTTAATAATCTCTTAAATAATAATTCTGATGTATTGTATCTTGCAGTTTGAGTATTAATAACAGTCCCACAGGTCGGATTTGAACCAAAACTGTCATTAAAAAAGGCGGAAAACAAACCCGATAATACGGGTTATGATTAATAAAAATTACTTGCATAGCAACAACCTAAACTATATAATCATATTATGAAAAGTTGTAAAACAACATCTATTTGCAAAATATGCCTTAAAACCGTTCCTGCTGTCAAATATGAAAAAGATGGTTGTGTTTATATTGAAAAAACATGTCCTGAACATGGCACCTTTATTGACAAAATAGCAAAAGACCCAAAAAGATTTTTTGATAAAACTTATTCGTCAGAAACAAA
>CADBOJ010000012.1 GCA_902796305.1 uncultured bacterium
AATGTACGGGTTATTCTTCAGGGTGTACATGCAGTTCTTGTAACACGGGTTACAAGCCTAACTGGAACGGGACGGCGTGCGAAGGTTGCGGAGTGGATAAATGTACGGGTTATTCTTCAGGGTGTACCTGCAGTTCTTGTAACACGGGTTACAAGCCTAACTGGAACGGGACGGCGTGCGAAGGTTGCGGATTAGCACAATGTACGGGTTATTCTTCAGGATGTACATGCAGTTCTTGTAACGCAGGCTATGCGCCTAATTGGAACGGGTCGGCGTGCGCTGCTTGTACAACGGCTAACTGTGCAAGTTATTCTTCTGGCTGTTGGTGCGGAACATGTAATACCGGATACACGACAAACGGAAGCGGAGGATGTAAGGACTGCGGAGTAGCAAACTGCACTGCATACTCATCGGGTTGTACATGCAAAAACTGTGCAACGGGTTATACAACAAACGGAAGCGGAGGATGCAAATCAGCATGTGCAAGCATAGCTAATTGTTTAGAGTACGATAGCAGTTGTAACTGTTCAAAATGCGCCGATGGATTTGAATTTAGAGATGCTTCATGGGATGATATATGTTGTCCGATAAAACCTGCCTGTTCTGATTGCGACAGCTGGTGCAAAAACAATGGTCACCCGTCAGGAGAAATGGCTTATTATTGCGCAAGCGATAACAGATATTATTGCTCATGCCAAGGCGGTGGCGGGTGGAATTGTAGGGTTGATGGCTCAACTGCATGTTCAAAGCCGGAATGTAAAAATATTAAGACTTACTGTCAAAATATGGGTTGGAAATATAAAGATGACTGTAACAATGATACTCACAAAGCCACCTGTACAACAAAAAATGGCTCGGGCTACAATCTTCTACTTACTTGTACAGGCAGTTGTAGTAGTAGCACAAGCGGAAGTACAGGTGGTGCATCAGGACCGACATGGGTTGCTTGTACTGCATCAAATTGCAAATATCAATGCAGGACATGGGTAATGGTTACTGCACCATCGCAAAGTAATGGCTGGACCCCAAGTTATAATTGGTCATATTCTCAGCAAGGCTGGGTTAATACAGATCATGGAAGATATCAATGGCACTATTATTTTGAGGGTAATTCATGTTGGTATAGTATAGATGACGGACAAGGAACCGGAAGCGGTATGTGCGGTGAAT
Source organism: uncultured bacterium (assembly GCA_902796305.1). Lineage (GTDB taxonomy): Bacteria > Cyanobacteriota > Vampirovibrionia > Gastranaerophilales > Gastranaerophilaceae > RUG14156. Next base: position 1,171 of record CADBOJ010000012.1, read on the forward strand.
GTCAAGGTTGATAGATTTATAAGAGGATAAATGCATTTTATAAATACATATTACGGATTTATACCTGTAATCGGAATATTCAGTTTAGCTATTCTGTTTACTATTATCTTTAATTGCTTAATTTTTAAAACAAAATTAAAGATAAAAGATATTGCATTAGTTCCTGTTTTGCTATTTGGAAGTTATACACTTATTCCTTTTACTTTTACTTGTATAGGACTTTCTTTTAAAAATCCTGATGCACTAACTATAGCTTTAAAATTATCAATAACACCTTTTGAAAAAAATGAAATATATTATCAATTGGGTAAAGCTTATGGAACTTTCGAAAAGAAACTTAATGGAAACCTTGCAATAAAATATTATGAAAAATTTATCAGGGGACAATACGGAAAATATATAAGTATAACCGATTCATTATTGGAACTCTATTTGTACAAAGGTGAATACGATAAGGTTATTGAAATTAAAGCCAAAATATGCCCGCATGATAAATCAAAACCTTATGAAAAAATGGAGCTTGTATATATGAATATAATGCAAAAAAAATACAATGAAGCAATTAAATGTTACAATAATTCCTTGGTGCTTTCAATAAACGACGATTTTTTGCTTGTTGATTTACTTAAAATTGTCGGGGAAGATGAAGCAGCATTGAGAGTTAAAAAAAGTGTATCAGAAAGATCTGCCGATGGGTGGGAAATGAAGCCTAAAAAAAATATTGCAGGAGTCAGAGCATATTTTAATTCTGTTGAAGACGTACAAGAATCAATTGCCGCATTAAAAAAAATATACAAGTTTTAGGTATTTGATAAAAACTGGATTGCCACGAAGCTGATGCATCTTGCAAAACTTGCCATTCAAGGCAACTTTTACCACCCCAAGGGTGCTTCCAATTTCCAGACCTCATTTTACTCGTCGGTAAGAAATTTTAGGGCGTCGGCAGAGTGCTCAAGCCACAGACTGAATACCTAAAGCAAGCCCTATGCTATACATAAGTTCTAAATTCTAGCACAATAAACAAAATTAAAGGGTATAGCATAAAGCCATACTTGCTCCTGCGGGTATTTCGTTAAAATTTGCTATCGCTTGCACTGTCGCAAATTTAACTCAATTATCCCAGGTTGCAGGTTAATAAAAAAACCAAAACAAAAGTTTTGGTTTTTTAAATTTGAATTAATTTGGGCCATCTTGGACTCGAACCAAGGACCTCACCCTTATCAGGGGTGCGCTCTAGCCACCTGAGCTAATAGCCCTTAACTATCCGCAAATTCAAGGTTAGCATGAAAAAAAAATTAAATCAACTACATTTTTTCAACAGGTTCAACACCGATTAAATCAAGTAAGGTTTTCATAACAATTCTAAAACAACTTACGAGTGACAATTTCATTAAACTGTCATTTTTATCATCCGATAAAACCCTTGTGCAATTATAAAAGCAGTGGAACGAATTGGCAAGTTCGGTTAAATATTTGCAAATCATATAAGGAGCTCTGTATTTAACCGCATTTGAAAGCAATGCTTTACCTTCTTCCATTTTTAATACAAGGCTTTTAATTGCATCTGAAGATTCATTTGAAATTCCGTCAAATAATTCAAGAATATTAACATTTTTATTATAATTTTCGATTTCTTCTTTTGTTAATATCGGCGGAAGTTCAGTTTTATTATCTATATCAAGTCTTTTTTCAACCGCTTTTCTCAGTATCGAGCAGGCTCTTGCATGAGCATACTGAACATAAAATACAGGATTTTTATCCGTTTGAGATTTGGCTAAATCAATATCGAAATCAATTGTTGTATCGGATGAGCGCATCAACATCCAAAATCTTGTAGCATCAACTCCGACTTCATCAACCAAATCATCAAGAGTAACCATTTTTTTACGTTTGCCCATACGCTGTTGTTCTCCGTCTTGAATAAGATTAACCAGTTGTCCTAATATTATTTCAAGTTTTGAACTATCGTATCCTAATGCTTCCATTGCTGCTTTCATTCTCGGTATATAGCCGTGATGGTCTGCACCCCAAATATTAATTAATCTGTTGAAGCCTCTTTCAAATTTATTTTTGTGATATGCAATATCTGCAGTTAGATATGTATTTTTTCCGTCTGATTTAACAAGAACTCTATCTTGATCATCACCGTAATCAGAACTTTTAAACCATACCGCATCATCTTTTTTAAATATTTTGCCGGATTTTTGGAGTGATTCCATACATTTATCAACTTCTCCGTCATTGTAGAGAGTTAATTCCGAAAAGAATACATCAAAATTTGTTCTGAATTTTAACAATAGCTCTTTTTGCTGTCTTAACATATCCTGCTTTGCAAAATCGGCATAACTTAAACCTTTGTTATCCTCAATGTATCTTTTGGCACAATCTATAAGATATTCTCCCGGGTACAATCCTTCTTCCATCTCAATATTTTCGCCTTTTTGCTGGCGAACTCTGATTTCAAGAGATTTTCCGAGTTTATTGATTTGGTTTCCCGCATCATTAATATAAAATTCCTGAGTAACATCATAATTAGAATATTTCATTATGTTAGCTAATGCAGAACCCAGTGCCGCCCATCTGCCGTGACCTATATGAAAAGGTCCTGTCGGATTAGCACTTACATACTCGATATTTACTTTTTCGCCCTTACCTATGTCCGTTTTGAGATAAGCATCTTTTTTGTTTAAAATCTCAATAACTATATCATTTAAGAAAGTTTTATCGAGTTTAAAATTAATAAAACCTGCAACCGTATTAACGGAGAAATTTTTCTGTTCAATGTATTCCGCAATGGTTTTAGCAATTAAAGGAGGTGCCATTTTGGCATATCGTGCAAGGGCGGATACATTAATTGCAAAATCACCAAATTCCTTATTTTTCGGTGTGTCGCAAACAAGCTCAATATCAGCCTCTTTTGTTTCTCCCAGTTTGTTTAATTTAATTGCTTTTTCAATAGCATTTTTTGTAACATTTATGAAATAATCTTTTAGCATAATCTTTATTTTATTATAAAAATAATTATAAATAAATATGAAAACATAAAAAACGAAATTACGGTAAATAATTGTAAAATTATTGCAACATTTATACGTTTTTGGTAAACTTTCAATCTTGAGAGTAGTTATATAATTTGCAAAGATAAAATAAAAGAGAACAAATGCCAAACATAGACAGAATTACAACAAGTCATAACAGCGATTTTATAAGGTTGTATACAAAAAGAACCTGCTCCGATAACTCGGAATTGTATATAACTTCTAAGCTTGATATGCTCTATGAGCAGGCAGTTTCAAATAAAAATCTGTACAACAGTATGCGTAACTTAAGAAAAATGGTTCAGGACAATCATCTTGATGAGATTGTTTAGTTAAATTTTTTATTTATTCCGATTTCTATTTCATTTGCGTATTTTATATATTTAATTAAATCTTCGTATCTTAATTCCTCTTCTCCGTACGGGATTGTTTTATCGAGAAGTTCACGGGTGTCTATTCCGAGCTCTCCGAATTTCTTAAGAGCATCTTTTGCAAGCCGTGCTTTATAAATTTTCGGAAAAAATCTTATTAAAAATTTTTCCGATTTTGACAATTTTTTATTTTTAAGCAGAGATATTATATTATTATCTTTTGAAACTTTTATAGCTTCCGTTTCAAATTCAAATCGATTTAATCGTTTTCTGTCATTTATTTCGGGACGGGTTGCGACAAGTTCATGATTATTTTCAGTATTTTCTTTTGAATTTGAATTATTTAACTCTTTATGATTGAAGAAATTTTCATATTCTATACTGCTGTCTGAAACGCCATTGTCTAATATGCCGTTTTCGATTAATTGATTTTTTAAAGAGTTAAAAGGATAATTTTCCATAATAAATATTATGCACTTTTTAATTAATTTTTTTACATATACAAGTAGGATTTTTAAGTGATATAATACAACTTATAAGAAAAGGATACAGATTATGTGGGAATATTCAGATAAAGTTAAAGACCATTTTAAAAACCCGAGGAATGTAGGCTCTATTGAAAATGCCGATGCTATTGGAGAAGCAGGTGCACTCTCCTGCGGTGATAAATTGAAACTATACTTAAAAATAGATAACGGAATTATAACGAATGCCAAATTTCAAACATTCGGATGCGGTTCTGCGGTAGCTGCTTCAAGTATTTTAACGGAAATGGTAATAGGCAAAACAATTGAAGAAGCTAAAAAAATTACCAACAAGCAAATAGCGGATGCTCTTGACGGACTTCCTCCCGAAAAACTTCACTGCTCCGTAATGGGAAGAGAAGCACTCGAAGATGCTCTTAAAAATTATGAGGGTGAAGATTGGGAAGAAGTTACACTCGAAGATGAAAAACAATCAAAAATAATTTGTCATTGTTTTGAAGTAACAGAAGATGCCATAATTGAAGCCGTTACAAAAAACGGTGCCCGCAATCTTGAAGACATAGGAAGATTAACAGGGGCAGGAACAGCCTGCGGAAGATGCAAAGAATTAATTCAAAACATAATAAATAAATATGTAAAAAATGAAAAAGAAAAATTAAATCCCGTTCAAAAAATAATTAAAATAAATACAATAATTGAAACAGTAATTGCTCCCGAATTAAAAAAAGATATGGGAGATATTGAACTTGTTAATGTTGACGGCAATAACGTATATGTAAAACTAAAAGGTCACTGTTCAAGCTGTGCTAATTCAAAACTCACTCTTAAAAATTTTGTTGAAACAAAATTAAAAGAGCTTGTTGATGATGAAATAGTTGTAATTAACGAATAGGAAAAATGATGAAAAACGTATATCTTGATAATAATGCAACAACTCGCATTGATGATAAAGTCATTGAAAAAATGATGCCGTATTTGACAGATAATTATGCAAATCCTTCCAGTATGTACGATACGGCACATGTTTGCGCAAATGCAATTGAAGAAGCAAGATGTCAGGTTGCGGATTTTTTGGGTGTTAAAAATGAAAAAAATATTATTTTTACATCATGTGCAACCGAATCAGCTAACACGGCAATTAAAGGTGTCGTGAGTCATTATGGCAATAAAGAAACAAAAAATCATATAATAACAACTCAAGTAGAACATCCTTGCGTTTTATCGGTATATGAAAATTTAGAAAAAAAAGGATATAAGGCAACTTACGTTCCCGTTAATGAAAACGGTGAATTGAATATAGACAGCCTGTTATCAAAAATTACACCCGAAACAATTCTTGTATCCGTTATGCATGCAAATAATGAAACAGGTGCAATTTATCCTGTTTATGATATTGCCCGTGAAGTTAAAAAAATAAATAAAGATATCAAGGTATTTGTTGACGGAGTTCAGGCTGCGGGAAAAATCCCTATTGAACTTGAAGATACAGATATTGATTTTTATTCGATATCCGGACATAAGTTTCATGCACCCAAGGGTGTTGGTGCTTTGTATGTTAAAAAAGGGAATTTGTTTGAACCGTTGATGCTCGGCGGACATCAGGAAAATTCCCTGAGAGCAGGTACTCAAAACACTCCTTATATTGTTGGTTTAGGGGAAGCTGCCAAGCTCGCAAAAGAAAATTTAACATATGAATTGACCGAAGTTAAAAGGTTAAGAGATAAACTTGAAAACGGTATTTTATCTTCCGTAAAAAACGCTAAATTGAATTCAAAAAGCAGTCAAAGAGTCCCGAACACGACAAATATAGGATTTGAATACATTGAGGGCGAGCTTATTCTTTTGTATTTGAATGAATTAAATATTAATGCTTCATCGGGAAGTGCTTGTACTTCGGGCAGTCTTGACCCGTCACATGTTTTAAGAGCGCAAAAAGTTCCATTTACGTCGCTTCATGGTTCAATAAGGTTTTCTTTATCAAGATTTACAACGGAAGAAGAAGTTGACTATGCAATTAAAAATGTTCCCGAAGTTATAAAAAAACTTGCCCGTATTTCACCTTTTCAGGATGAACTTAAGGCTCTCGGCTTATAAAATAAAGACTGACATTTTTCAGTTTTTTAAATATTGCACCGAAAAACAAGGAAAAAAGTATGCCGAATACTATATACAAAATACAAGTATGTTCAATGTTGCAGTATTCGTATATTTTAACTCCGCTTGTTTCTATCGGTATATTGAATATCTTATTTAATATTTGAGTAAGTATAAAAAACGAAAACAAATGGTTTGCCATAATGTGGTATGTATTTTTACCTATATGTAAAATAGGCTTAATGTTTTTTAAGCGGTTATAAAATAAATTAACAGCAAACATACATAACCAAATTCCGCTAAGACTTGTTATGACAGGTAAAAGTATTTCGCCGTTAAAATACCCCCATACAAGTTCATATCCTAAATCAATTTCGTTATATTTAGCATAAAGGAAAATAATTATTTGAATCATCATTATAAAAACTAAAATCTTTGGTGTAAAAATATTTTTTTTAAACCTTATTTTGTTTATATAAATGTTTCCAAGATGTACAAAAAATAATGTAAACATTGTTCTTATAAGAATAAGCAAATATGGATTTAATTCCGCATTGTTATATTTTGCAAGAAATAAAGCGCCGATACACAGGATAAAATATAAAATATTTTTTGTAAAATAAGAGCGGTCTTTTAGTGATTTTTGCAAGAATATAAATACAAAAAGTGTTATAAAAAGCTGGGGAACAAACCATGCGGGATTTAAAAAATCAAGCTGATGCCCGTTTATAAAAGGGGTTAGAAATATATTTTTTATGTTTAACTCCAAGCCCAAAAAATCACCGGATATTTTGTAATATATATATGTAATTACAAAATACAGTAAAAAATAAAGATAGTACGGAATAATAAGGCTTTTTATTCTTCTTTTGATATAGTTTTTTATATTATCAATATGAAAATTTTTAAAAAGCATTCCCGATATAAAAAAGAACAAAACAACATGAAACGAGTACGGCGGAAAAAGAAAATTGTTCCAAATTCCAAGATGTCCCGCAACAACAATAGTAATTCCGAGCGCTTTTAGGATATCAATCTTTTTTGATAAAATTTCATCCATTTTTATTGATTTGAAGTTTCTTCGTTTTTTGATTCGGTTGATGCTTCAGCTTTTGCTTTAGCCTCCGCTTCTGCCTTAGCTTTAGCCTCCGCTTCAGCTTTAGCTTTAGCCTCCGCTTCTGCTTTTACTTTAGCCTCCGCTTCAGCTTTAGCTTTAGCCTCAGCTTCTGCTTTTGCTTTAGCCTCCGCTTCAGCTTTAGCTTTAGCCTCAGCCTTAGCTTTTCGTTGTTGTTCTATAAAATTATCAAGCTTTTCTTGGGCTTTTTTATTTGCAGCATCTTTAACCTGCTCTTTTAACTCGTTTTTAGCATTTTGCAGTTCTTCAGAATTTGTAGAAGTACCTGTTTTTTTGGTTTGTACAGTCCTTATAACTTCTTCAACCAGCACTTTTTTAACGGCAGGCGCTGTTGTATCCATTTGAAGAACTTTTTCTACGCCGACTTTGATTTTGTTATTATCTTCATAATCCTTTTGAAGCTTATTAATTAATTCTTGTTTTGCCAGTTCTTCTTGTTCTTTAATATATTCCGTTGCAAATTCGTTTGCTTTATCCATATCAACTTGCAGTGCCAACCACTTAAAGGACTTAACAAGTTTAACCGGTTTTGAAACATCTCCTTTAAGAACAATTTGGAATTTAGTTGCGTTTGAATCTTTGTGCTTTGATGCAAAATCCGGAATTTCTTTATATTCGCTTTCCGTTACAACGGATGTAAATATTTTGAACAATTTTGCCGTTGCAATATTAAGACCCGGAGTCTTTTTAACTAAATTTACAGGATTTGCTATTGCAAGCGGTCCGAGCATATCTGATATTGCAGAAGCCAGACGCACCCTTACATTTGATTCTATTTCGTTTGTTAATAAGTTCATCTTGCCTTTAATTAATAAACATAAAATATCGCCCTGCGAGCCTATGGAATCAAGATAAGCTATGCCGTCTTTAAAACTCAGGACACCTTCAAGGTTTTCATATCTTGAACTATTTATTGTTGTTAAGGGAGTCAATATAACACCTATTGTATTTGCAAAAATAGGATTATTTCTTATGTTTTCAGCTAAGAAGAAATTTTCTAATTTTGAAAACGGCCCGTAAACACCGTCTTTAAGATGAAAATTCACCGTACCTTTTAGCGATTTAACCTGTTCTTCATAGGTTGTACCCTTTAAAGATATATCCGTTTTAAATTCTGCAGTACCCGTTATTGTATTTTTCATATTTGCGGTATCTACAAGTAATTTATCGGCATCAACATTTTTTCCTTTTAATTTTGCCGTTATCAGCTGACTTATAAGGTTTACCGTAATATTTCCGGTTATATCCCCCTCGAAAGCTTTACAGCTTAATTTATCTATCAAGAGATTATTGTGTTTAATTTTCAGATTACCTCTCGAATTGTGAATTTGAATATTGCCTGTTTTAATTTCTTTAATGTTAAATTTGCCCTCCGCAAGTACAGGTATATCAGACGATGTGTGATTTGATGACACGTTAGAGGATGCGGGAGGAAGATATTTCATCAGATTGTCAACCGTAACCATTAATTTTTCAACATCAATTAAATTTGAGCTTATATTTATATCATTAATGTTTAAAATTTTTGACGGTATAAGACTTGTTTTTAAAGATGCATCAACTTTAGAGCCGTTTAAATTCAAATCTTTTGCATTTAAAATCAGGTTTTTTGATGCAAGATTTAAGTCTAAACTGCTTAGTTTTGTTTTGATTTCGGGAATATTGATATTATATGCTTTTAGGTCGCCTCCAAAATTAATATCATTAAAATAACCGTTCAAGTTAATTTTTCCCTTTGTCTTAAATTCGGATTTTTTAAATACAGCCAGTGAACCGGTCAGTTCATTAGGTATATTTAATCTTAATAAATTAATATGGTTATTATCAATTGATGCGGTTAAGTCTGCAATTTGAGTTGCGCCTATAATATTTTCTTCTAAAATATCGCTAAATCCGCCCTGAGGTTTTTTGTATAAACCGGAATTTTTTATTCTTATTTTATTTCCATGTATCTTTACGTCCGCATGCATAACACATGGTGTATTATGAATTTCTTTAATATTAACCGGCGTGATAAAATTATTTGAATCCGTATATAGCTGAGCCATTATGTTTTGTTTTTTAGCATCTCCGGTAATTGATACTTTAGCCGGAATTGTTCCTTTTGAATCAATATAATATGAAATCTCTTTGCCCAGTGTTTGTTTAATATTACTTGTTAAAATATTTCCTTGAGCAAGAACATCAATATTCGGGTTTTTAAGATAATTTGAAATTTCACCTTTGATATTAATTTTGGACGAGTTGTTAAACACTATATCAAAAGGTTTAAGGGTGATGGTATCGCTGTTAATATTAATCAATGCATTATCCGCTTTAACCGTTGTTTTTGATTTCGGCATATTAAATAAAAATCCGTAGTCATCAACTGTTCCTTTAATTTCCGAAGCATTTGCAAAGAAATCGATATCGGCTTTCGTATTACTGACAAATACTGTTTTTTTTCTGTCCGAAATATTTAAATTATTCAGAGTTGTTTTTAATTTGGCATTGAGTGAATCTAATTTTCCGTTTATATTAACATGCGCTGTTAAAAGAGCAGAATTTAAAAGCAGTTCTTTTTTAATTTCTTTAGGTGCAAATGCCGAAAATAGAGCAGGTAACGATAAATTGTTAACATCAAGTTTAATGTCGGCATTTGATTCGTTATCGATTTTTCCCTGTGCGGTAAGTTTTGCATTATTGATTATTGCCGATGTATCTTTAATATTTAAAACGTTATCATCAAAAATCAGGTTGGCTATAATATTTTTTATACCGATTCCTGTTTTATGATTTACAAATGAGCCGTCTTTAATTAATATTGAACCGTTTGATTTCAGTTTTTTGAAGTTGGTTTTAACATTGGCATCTGCCGTTAAATATCCCGTTACGTTAATTAAATCCAAATCATTTTTAATGTTTAAACTGTCAAGAAGTCCTTTGAATAATGCAAGCAGATTTTTAAATTGAATTTTTTCGGATGAAATATTTGTGTACATTTCCGAATGTTTTCCGAATTTAAAAAATCCGTCAAGGGCAAGTTTTTCGTTTTCCGTTGCAAATAAATTACTGTCGTATTCGATTGTTTTACCATGGAACTTAGAGTGTATATAGCTTTCGGGTAACTGTATATCAGATAACTTTAGCGTAATATTATCTATATCCAAAAAGCCTTTTGCAACAAAACCATTGTTTTCAATATGTTTAAATCTTAATTTTGAAATAATATTTGCTTTGAAATCATAAGTTTGATATATCTTTATAAGATTAATAAACGGTATTTCAATTTGTTCTTCCGGATCAACTTCTTCTTTCGTTTTCTCGAATTTCGGAATAGAAGAAATTATATCAACATCTGCCGTAACATTTGTTTTGTCATCAGACAAAAGAGTTGCATTTGTTTTAACTTTTGCCGAGTTTAATTTGCTGTTATAGCCTAAAATCATATTTTCGCCTTTAAGTACAAGGTTATGATTTGTTTTATTATCAAAAATTTTAACCGAATAGTCGGCAATATTAACCATGGGGACTTTAATTGTAATTTTGTTAATATCTATCGGCAAAGTATTTGCGGTATCTTCAACTTTGGGTTTTGCATTGTTTTCATTTATTATTTGTTCTATGACTTCCACTATTTTGTATTGTCTGCCGTTATCAACCTCTAAATTAATCTTCGGACTTTCAATATAACAATTTGCAGTCTTAACGGTGAGTGTCAAAAGTGACGGGAGAGCAATTCCCGCTTTAATTTTTGGTGTTTCAAGTAAAACGGTATTATCGGGAAGTGTCAGTTTAACATTTTCCAAGACAACCCCTGCCGATAAAAGAGGAGTTGTGTAAAGCTTTAAATTTGAATAATCGAGGTTTAATTTTGAATTTTCAAGAACAATATTTTTGATTTCAGGTTTATATTTATCAAGATTTATAAATGGCGGAATTCCTAAAAATGTAATATATAAAAGCACAATAAGACCAATCAATGTACTTGAAATCAAAAGAAGAAAATTTTTCATTATTTAACTCCAAATGTAATACCTGTATACATTATATTCTAAAATTTAAAATTGATGGGCTTATTTTTAAAATATTTACAAATGAAATAATTGCTTACCGAGAATAAAATTGTCCGCTTTTTTGGGATGGTTTACTCTATCCTTTTAAGTCCGAGCAAAATATGGCAAAAAAACGGCGGAGGTTTTATTCTCCGCCGTAATTTTGTACTATTGAATTTTAAATCCGCTTGTTGTTAAAATTTCTAAATCGTTTTTATTTGCAGCAACATTAGTTGCAGTTACAACTCCGGCATAAGTTTTATTTTTAAAATAAAGTGCCGAATACCTTGGTTTTTGAATTGCTAAATCAGCGTTCATTTCGTCAATGTCGATGATTAAATTTATATGTTAGATTTTTATTTATGCTAAATAATTGCGTATATTAATTCTAGCACAAACTTTTTAAGGGAGGCAAAATTGTTTAGTCAATTTTTTTTATTCAGGGGTTTTATAGTGGTACAATAGAAAATACAAAGCCGATATGAAAATTAACAATAGTACATATATACCTCAAATTCAATCTCTAAGAAAAACTCCGATAAAAAACAATATTTCTTTTTGTTCAATAAGAAAAGAAACCGATAAAGATACTTTTACTTCAACATTTAAAAAGAATAAAAATCTTGATTTTAATTCTCTTACAGGCAGACTTGTTGAAGAAGATATGCGGTTAATTCAAAAAGCAAAAGAACAGGGCATTGCGGAAGAAGACTTATTTGTCAGGGAATATAATTGCATTAATGGGGGAATGGAAAAAAGCGCAACAGGCGATGTTTTCAAAGTAAAGGACGAAAAAAATATATTTTTAAAGTTATCCGATGATGATTACATGCAACTGGATATCGATAAAAAAACATATATGAAACTGTTTCCTCCCGTTAAAAGATTTTTATCCGAACAAAGAAGTTCAGGGGACTGTTATCTGGTTTCGGTTTTAAATCAGATGATTGCAAATCCCAATTCAAGAAAATATATTTACAGTTGTTTTGAAAATGACGAAGAAGGTAATATTAAAGTTAAATTTCCGGACTCAAAAACATTAATTACCTTAAAACCCGATGAAACAATACATGACCTTGGTGTGGCTTCTAATAAATGCGCAAAGGGGGCTCTTGGAATACAGCTACTTGAATATTTATATAAAGAAGATGTTCTAAACGACAGAATCAAATTTTTAGAAACATATCTTGAAGCCGATAAAGAACAGGTTTCAATTTTTTGGGAAGCTAATCGCAGGTTTTTTGATATAAAAGGCGTTAAACCCGATGATTATGACGGAATTAAAAATGCTTTATCCGGCAATCTTTTTAAACTATATGCAAATAATAAGTCCCTGAGCGATGTAGTTGCAAAAAGAGAAGTTATTTTAACCTGTTTATCGGACATAGAAAAAATTACACAAGAACTTGATGAAATTAATTCCGACCCGCAATATTTTGAAAAAAATGCAGGTGACGGCGGTTTTTCGCTGGATGTATGCAAAAAATTCGGAATAGAAGCGGTTAAAACAATCCCTTTATCGGATAAAGTCCTAAATAATACCTTAATCACACTCCTTAATAATCCCTCGGAGCAGGAAAATTATATAATAACAACAGCAACAAGGCGCAAAAAAACACTTTGCGAATTGTTGCATCTTCCAACCCCGATTGTTTCAAATCATGTCTATGGTTTTGAAGTTGTAAAAGATAAAAAAGGTATGCCTGCAATAAAAGTAACCAACCCATGGGATACATGTTTAGCAAATAAACAAAAAATTACTGAATTAACTCCCGATAAATTCGTTAAATATTTTGAATGTCTTTGGATTGCGGGCGTAAATCAAGACAGTTTATTTCTTGTTTATTAACATTTCTTCATATAACACCGCTAAAAAGTAAATTATCTATGAAATAAATACTTTATATATATAGATTATATATTTGTGGCGAACTGGAGAAAATAAAAAGATGCGTCTTAGAAATACAAATACAAATTTGTATTCAGATAATCTATATACGGACAGACTTCTCAAAAGAAAAATGAGTCAGATTAAAGAGAAGTTTTTCGAGTACCTTGAAGAAAACGATACTTCGGGTCGTATTGATGCGGATAAATTAATAAGTTCCGATGCCAGCATTTTTCAATTTGAAGATAAATTTAAACAATTCATTCAATCTAATGCTGCAGATTTTGGCTTCAGCGCCGATTTTATTTTAGAAAATATTGAGTCGGAAAGAAGTGAAGAGAAAACCGAAAGCAATAAAAAATCGGAAGATGATAAAAAAAGTGAAGAGGATTTTGATGCAAAATCAAAATTAATGGAATTTATAAATTCCGAAGATGAAGATATACCCGATGATAAATCGGATGAAAGCAAAGAAGAAGACGAGAAAAAAGAATCAATTTTTGATCATGCGGAAGAATTTAATAAATTTTTATCGGAAGATGAGGACGGACTAAAAATTAATGAGCAATACGCTTTTAATTTTGAAGAATTGTCTAACTTTGAATACGACGAAGAAACGGGTAAATTTATAACAAATGAAGACACACCCAAAGAACAGCAGAAAATATTGGATTATATTTCTGAAATGTTGCTAAACGAAGATATTAAAAAACATACCGACAGCGATGAAAACGGAAAAGTCACCAAAGACGAAGTACTGGCATATTTAAACAGCTTAAACGAATATGATGAAGATAAAGACAATTTAACTCTCAGGGATATATTTACCGGATACAACGAAATTGTAAACCCGAAGTCCGACACGGAAAATCCTGACAAAAATTCAGTTGATAAAGATGACGGAAATTCGGATAAAATACCCATCTCGGATGATAAAAATAATAAAAACGATAAAACAGTAACACCGTCAGACGGAGGAGGAGCATCAGGCGGAAGAATATCCGGCGGAGGAGGAGCATCCGGCGGAGGAGGAGTATCAGGCGGAGGCTCATCCGGTGTTTTACCGAGCTATTCTTCTGGCGGACCTACCGGAAGCAGTCAATACTATAATGAAAATCCTGTTATTACAAGAACCGCACCTGATGAATCATCCAAAAAATTATCGGGTCAAATAGGTGAAATCGATAAACAAATAGCAGAAAAAAATAAAGAAATAAACTCATTAAATGAAGATAAAGCAAAAGTTTATGCAAGCGAAAGCGAATATAATACGCTTGTTAGCGAAATGAATGAAGCAACAAGCGCTATAAGTGCGTCTGTTTCAAACCTTACGACTTTAAATTCAACAATGCATCTTGCAAATATTACTTACGAAACAAAAAAAGCCGAATTGGATAACCTGCAGGATGCTAAAGTTTTAACCCAGCTCCAGCCTGAAATTGATTCTAAAAAAGCAAGTCTGAAAGCGGAAGTGGCGCAACTTGAAACAGCTAAAAATAATGTTCAAACAAAAATCAACAATGAAAATAAAAATTTAAAAACTCTTGAAGATAAAAAAGCAAAAGCACAAGAAAATATTGATAAATACGAAAAAGAACACCCGAAATCCGAAATCAATACAATAAATTCTAAAATTACACAGTTAAATACGGATATAAGGTCTCTTGAATCTAAAAAAGCAACAATAAAGACCGAGCTTGAAAAAACACAAAAGCAGGAAGTGGATGACGGAAAAGTATACGGACTTGCGACAGCATACAGAGAAAGCAACGAATTTGTTAAGTTTATGATGGATTATGCAACAAACCCCTCTGTCAGGGCAAGCTATGACAATAATTCAAAACTTGGCGAATGGTGCGCAATATTCACAAGTGAAGTAACGGAAGCAATGTTTCAAGCAACCGCCTCCGGACTCGGAAGAACTCTGCATAAAGGAAGTCAGGATTTAGGCGGTTCGGAAATGGCTATGCTTGCCATTGCATACGCTCGGAAGCATGCCGGTGAATATGCGTCCGCAGGATTAACAGGAACTCCTTGTGTCGATATTTCAAGTATGTCCGCAGAAGACAGAAAAAATGCCGTAAGAAGCGGTTTAATATACCCCGGAATGACATTTGAATATAAAAACCCGAAAACAGGAGCATATCACACCGGATTTATTGAAAGTATTAATCCTGATTTAACATGGAACACTATAGAAGGCAATTCTACAGGAGGTAAATCCGCACAACACGTCAGGGACGGCAGTTATGAAAAACTTGCAGATGTTGTTGATACAACATATACGGCTTACTATCTAGCAATTATGAGCGGAAAAATGTCGGCTCAGGAAGCAAATTCAAAACTATATGCCAATATATTTAAACATACAGTCGGTTAATTCGTTTCATATATTTTTAATTCACAATAAGAAGATGTTAAAGCGGAGCAGACTAATCCTCCGGAGTTTCCGCCATTAAGCGGACAACCCTGCCCGCAATTTACGGCGTCAAAAGACGGCATTGGGTTTATAAAGCTCTTTATATTTAGTATTCTAAAACCGTTTCCCGATGCAAAAACATTATTTTCAAAGTCATACGAATCAAGCAAACCCTGAACTACTATACGGTCACCGTTTAGCGTTCCGTTTGTTGTATATGTTCCGAATGTTTTTACTTTTGCTTCGTAATAGGTCATTGGATCGGATGGAACACTTGCGACCTCCTCCTCATCATCATAAGAAGGATACAAAATATATGTTGATAAATATTTTTTGCTTACAGTCGGATATCCGAGCGGAACAACCGCAAATTTATCCGTAACAGCAAAAGCAACTATATCAGGCAACTTTTTATCAACATACGCAAAATTATTGGGTTTTCTTTGTCCGTTTAAGTCAACATATACAATATAATATTTAACTTTTTCAAAACTTGTCGTACCTTTTTTTTCGGTATATTCAAACGGCTTACCGCTGTCTGAACCAATCCAGAGTTTCATTCCGTTTTGAAGCTCAATTTTTACGTTTTTGTGCGCTTTTTTTAAATCCACTTCTTTATCATTTACAAAACTGCTGAGCGAGGGATTTTTTGAATTTATATCACTTGCGGTATTGCATTGTGCGGCATTTTTTGTTGCCGTATCCTGTTGGATATTCATATATGATGCCATTGCCTTGCAAAAATCTTTTGAATTAGCGGGAAACGGCGATTCGCTGGATGTGCCTTCGGGAATACTTGCAAGTTTGCTGAATATTGCATTACCCAATGCATGATAGATGTTATTATAAGCATATTTATAGGCTAATTCCCAAGGTTTTGCAACGGTTGAAATACCAATCGTTGTTATAATAGCAATCATTGTAAACACCATTATAACTTCCGCAAACGTAAAAGCTTTTTTATTCATAACATCCTTTGGTAAACTCTTTCCAAGTTTAATTCTATCATTATATTTCCACTTGTGCAAAATTTACATCATAATTTTTTTCTAATGTGTTATTATTTAATAGGGTTTAAAAAGGGAAATTATGAAAAAATTTTTATTGCTATTGGTTTTGTTATTTGGTTTTGCAAGCTCTTCATTTGCGATAAACAATGATTTTTCGGGACAATGGACGGAAAAAATATCGCAAAGGGTTGTGTTAAGTATTTATCCCGATAATATGGATAAAACATATAAAATTTTTATAAGCTGGAGGGAAGATAATCTTGCGCAAAAAGATATATATAGATTTAATGCAAAAGAAACCAATGAAGGGGTTTTAGAATATAAAAAAGGCGAACATATTTTAAGAAATTTTGAAAAAAACGGCTTTGAAGATGAAATAGATTATACTGACGGTTCGGGATATTTTAAAATTAACAATGATGAACTTATCTGGGTTGATAATAAAGATAAAAGAGAAGATACCGTATTTATTAAAGCGGACAAAAATCTGATTTCAGATACAACCGTAAAAAATAAATTCTTTTCAATAACACTTCCTGTTGAATTAAAAAATTTTTATAAAACAAAAATCAAAAAAGATTACATTTTATTTTACGATAAAGCTTCATATAAAGAGGGTTTTGGCGGATTTGCATTCGGTATTAAATTATACCCGACACCCTCAAGTCATGCTATGGCAATAGGGTGCAGGAAAATAGGCGAATTAACGGACAAGAAAAACAAACTGTATGACGTTGTTCTGATACAGCCTACGGATGTTCAGTACAACTATACAAAAAATATTCCCGACTCTTATTCTGTTTTGTATAACCTTGCCAATTACATATTAATAAACGGGATAAACGGCAATCTTTATTATAAAAATGCAGGTATGAAAGGGGAAGACTTATATAGCGAAGTCCTGAATAAACATATTCGTGCAATAAAAGAAAAATGGGATTCAGCAAAACTTGAAAAAGAAAATATGAGTTATATGTATAATGTTTTAAGGACTTCAAATAAAAAACCGCTTGATAAAGTCGGATATGCTTATTATGATGCTAATGCCGACGGCATAGATGAATTATTTATAGGCGAAATTGCTAAAGGAAATTTTAAAGGTGTGGTTTATGATATTTATACAATGATAAACAGAACTCCCGCCCATGTTATAAGCGGTGGGGCAAGAAACAGGTATTATGTCTGCGATGATACTTTTATCTGCAACGAATATTCTTCGGGTGCAGACGAAAGCGGAATGCTTGTATACACTTTAGTTGAAAATTCTACGGAGTTATATCCCCAGGTGGGATTTAAATATGACGGATATAAAAATAAACGGAACCCGTGGTTTATTTCTTATGATTTCTTTAATGATAAATGGGATAATGTATCTAAGGAAGCTTATTTTGACAGAAAAAAAACTTTTGATACATATTTAAGATTTAACTATACACCGTTATCAAAATTCATTAAAAAATAAATTAAGTTTTGTAACAAATATTTAAGTTTGACCGATTTTTTGCCGATAAACGTATTATCTACACTTTTTTAGGTAAGAAATGGCAAAATGTTTAACCCGGATGTTGTAAACGCTGTACCTGACGTTTTGCAGGAAATCAAACAGCAACAGGAAGAAGTACAACAACAAGAAGAACAAAATAATGTGCCTCTTTTTGACTTTAACGACGATAACAAAAAAGTTGAAAAAGAAGACTTTTCGTCGGGTCTTTTAAAACTCGGATTTGATGATAAAACAGCTCAAGATATATTTAAGCTGTTTGATACCGATGAAAGCGGAAATGTAACAGAGGAAGAATATAATACCATTCTTGCAAGTATGGAAGAAGTCGGTGTAGAAACAAATAAAGGCGGTATAACCGCAAGTAATGTAGAAGAATATCAGGCAAAAATTAATGAAGATAAAAATAATATTATAGAACTTGATATTCCTTCTCACGGTCGATTGGTTCAAAACGGAGAAATACCAAAAGTACAGGATGAGGCACTTTCAAAACATTCAAGCAAATTAAACGGTAAAGGCAGTACTACTTCGACCGGTGAAGCAACAACACAAGATGATTTAATATCACCTGACTATTCAATAGTAGCCACCGGTAAAATCATGAACCCGAGTTCTGAAGCCCAAGCACAGGCAATTACGGATATAACGGAAGGTATAGATAATTTATACTATGATACGTATGGCAATGGAGATATACTCATTAATTTTCCTGACGGAACAACAAAAAAAGTTGATGCCGATGGTAATATAACAAAAATTGAAACAACTGTATTAACATGGAGTGACGGAAGCGTATCTTATAAATCATATACTATTGAAGATGAAGTTGGCAATATTTATACAAAGGATATATTATATAATAAAGATGGCAGTATATTAGGCTCAGAAGTATCGGTTGAAAATAAAAATGGTCAACAATTAAAATATGAAGAATATAATGGCAATGGCTTGTTATATAGAATCGTAAATTATGAATATGATGAAAACAATAATCAAATTAAAAAAACCGTACTAAAATACGATAAGGATAAACATATTACAAATAAAACAGAACAATATTTTGAAAATGGAATTTATACAGAAGGTAAAACAGTAACAAAAACCGATAATCAAGCAGCTATTCAAGAATTAAGCAAACAAGGTATAACAATATCAGAAGAAGATGCATTGAAAATAGGACATTTATCAATATTTGCCGATCTATCTACAGCTGATATAGCTTATGCTGTTTCTATGGGATATGATAAATATTTAGACAGCATAGCAAATTGCAGGGGTTTTAAATATATTCAAAACGGAAAAGCAACATCATTTATTATGAATGACTATAATAAATTAATTGAAACCATAAAAAATAGAGAAAATGTTGAAGAAGCATTTTGTCCGACAATTGATAGTATTGATGATGCTTATAACGATTTAAGCGGAGGGGATACATGTGTAATTGACGGTAAATTATACATTAAAACAGCATCAGGAATGGAACAGCTAAATATGTCAAGAGAAAAGTATTTTGAACTGTTTCCGCCTGCATCTAAATATGTAATAAACCAAAACCAAAGCGGGGATTGCTATTTATTATCTACAATGTATTCAATGATGACAAATCCCAGTACTTATGCGAACCTTTTGAGATGTTTTACGGAAAACGAAGATGGAAGTGTAACCGTAAAAATCCCATATAAAGGACCCAAT
>CADBOJ010000013.1 GCA_902796305.1 uncultured bacterium
TAAAGCAGTCAATGCATTAATTGCCAAACTCGGAACATTAAAAGGACTTCCGAGAGGTGTTGTTGCAATGAGCTTAATTAGAATTGGCGAAAGCGCAGTTGCTCCCCTTAAAGCGTATGCTATGGAACATACCGAAAATCAATGGATGGCTGACTATCTTCTTTCTGAAATATAATACAAATTATCATATTAAACTACCTTTTATGGTAATGAATACAAATTAAATTAAACGCATAATTTTAAAATAAAAATTGTGCGTTTTTTATTTTTAGAAATAAACCATAAAAGGAGGAAAAATGACAATAAAAAGAAAATTAATAACAGGAGCTGCATACGGCTTTTTTGCTTTAGCTCTTACCGTACCTATGTCATTTGCAGCATGTCCTGTTACATCGGATTACGATTGTGACAGAAGCAATACGGAAATTGTTACACCCGATACCGCTACTTGTCAAAAATGCAAAAAATCCGATTGTAACTGTCACAAAAGAAAAAGTAAATGTGACCCCTGTGAAAAGAAAAAATCGGATTGTGATTGTCCGACGGGCGGAGCTGCACCTTGTATAGAATCAAAGCCTCTAAATCAGCAAACATATGCTTATCCTAACGCAATTTATTCTAATGCAAATTCCGCTTATGTCGGAGAAATGAAAAATAATGCAAATATTAATGAATCATTATTAATTCCTGAATATAAAGGTGTTCCCGTTGAATGCGGATGTGCAACCGGAGGAGCGGCACCGATTATTAATTCGGATGATATGCCGAAATATGATTGTGCAGGCGCTCCGAGAGTTCATTCGACAACAACCATGGATATAATTACCAAAACCAAAGAACCGTTCTCCTGCCTCGGCTTTTCAACAGGAGCGGCAGCCGATATAACTTCCCAGCAATATCCTGACGTATTCGATAGCTACTGGGCAAGTTCTGATATTAACCGCTTAACGGAACAATGTGTATTGGACGGTTATCCTGACGGATTATTCAAACCGAATAAGCGTGTAAACCGTGCCGAAATGGCAACAATGGTTGTTAAAGGCTACAATCTTGATGTTACTTCAAGTAATGACTACCTGACATTTAAGGACGTTCCGCATAATCACTGGGCAAAGGACTATATTTCAAAAGGTGTAGCCGAAAACATGATTGCAGGAAAAGGCAACAATATGTTTAAGCCGAATGATGATATAACAAGAACGGAAGCTTTAACCATTATGTCCAAAGGTTTAAATTGCCCTATGGATTCGGCTAAGGCGGATGAAATATTATCAAGATATAAAGACGGCGGTAAAGTTCCTTGCTGGGCAAGAGAATATGTAGCTAAAGCCATCGACAACGGCGCACTAAAAAATGAAAGAAATCAGGACTATATTCGTCCTAACGATAAAACAACCCGTGCCGAAGCAAGTTCTATGCTTCAAGGTATGAGAATTGCGGGCGGTTATGATAAATCCACAAAAACCGCAACTCAGGATTTGGGCGGAAAAACATTTGTTGAAAGAGAAACAAAAGTAACAATTCCTACACTCCAAGTTTCAATGAATGATATAGTTAACGCAAAACATGTAAATGTCGGCGAACAATTCTCTGCTACTACATTAAATGAAATAACCATAGACGGAACAACTTATCCTTGCGGTTCTGTTGTTAGAGGTAAAGTAACCGAAGTAAACAGACCGTCAAAAAATCATCAGGGTTCGCTTCGACTTTCATTTAATGAAATCTCAAACGGAAAATGCAAATCCGCTTTGCCTAAACAAATCCTGACTGCCAAAGTTGAAAGGAAAAAAGAAATCAACGGTATTTTAAGACTTGTTCAAATGCCTTTCACATGGACGGGAAGTTTACTGGGTACTGCAGGAAGAACAGTGGGCGGTGCTGCTATCGGTTTAGCTAATGCTACCGAAGCACTGTTTGACCAGACAGGTGTCGGAACCAGCGAATTGTTATCAGGTAAATTTAAAGCTGCGGGAAGAAGCTATCAAGATGGCTTAAAAACAGCGTTTAAAGCTCCTGTTGATTTAACAAGAACCGCTTTAACCGGTACATTCGGACTGCTTCAAACAACGGGTGATGAAATAGCATACGTTGTTGACCCGAGCGGAAATCCTATTTCAAAAGTTAACCCGAAAGAAAAAGTTACGATTGCTTTCGGTCAATAGTTGAAATTATTACGGAAGAAAAAAATCATGTTGATTTTCTGCGGATGATACGGTTTCATCCGCAGTTTTTTATTTAAATAATATATTGTTAAAGCCTCATCTTATGAATAAATTGCTTAAGGCATTCGGGGATGTTGTATGGTGCGAAAAAGAAGCCATCAAAGCGCAAAAACACAATTTAGAACTGAAATTGATGACAGTAAGTTATTTTCAATCGGATACAGATTTGCATATTTTTTAATTTTTAATGTTATAGCAAGTTACGTTATTTCTAAAAGTCCGGGTATGGAAATGGTTCAATATGACTTAATGAAATTTATGATACCTGTTTATATAGCTATGGCAATTGTTGCAGTTATATGTAAATTTATGTTGTCTAAATGCAGAGAATTGAAAAATGAAACCGATGCGTTGGAAAAAGTTACCCTTGAAGATCCTGAGTTTAACAAACGCTTTAACGTATATTCATTAGACCAGACTGAAGCAAGCTATCTTTTAACAACGGCATTTATGGAAAGGTTTTATAGCTTAAAAACAGTGTTTGGGTCAAACAATATTAAATGCTCGTTTTATGAAGATAAACTCATGATAGCAATAAGTACAAATAATGATTTGTTTGAATTAGGCGATTTGTTTAAATCGGTAAAAAACCCAAAAAATATATACCAATTTTATAGAGAATTAAGCAGTATACTTAATATTATTGATGCTTTGAAATTGGGTAACGAATAAAACTAAAGATTTTATTATTTTATTAAATAATCTTTACAATTTTTATTGAAAAAATGAACATTCAATAATAAAATTAAGTTACTAAAAATAAAAGGAGAAATATCATGAAAAAAATATTAACACTACTTACAATTTTAACTTTAACAACTTCAATGTCATTTGCTTCTAACAGCTTTACAGATGCAGTAAAAACCGATTTTAATAATGCTAAGACCGATATTTCAAATGCGGTTAAGGCTGACATAAATAATGCAAAACAACAGCACAACACTGCTGCTGCAGCTAAAAAGGCAGAAAAGTTAAAACAAATTGATGCAAAACTTGACGAATTAAATAAAGAATACAACACGGTTAAAAATCAGCAATTCGGAATAACGGAATCCGAAAGAAGCTTGAGATTAAATGTTCTTCAAAGACAAATTGATTTCTATAATAAACAAAAAGCCGCTTTAAAATAAACCGGAATAAAATATTGAAAAACGGGAAGCATATGCTTCCCGTTTATGTATATTTATATAATTATTATTCTTTTGGAAGTAAGACCTGTCCGTTGATTTTAATTTTAGAATCAGCGATGGTTACATTATCTATTTGGACTTTACCTTTTGTTGTTTCACCCAGTTTCAGACCGTAAGTTAACGGGTTAAATTTATTAACGAGAGGAAGAAGAGCATCAAGTCCTATTTTTTTAGAATTTAAGGCAAAATTGCAAAGTTTAAGTTCGCCGTTTTCAGCTTTTAAACCTGTAGAAAATGCCAGATTAAAAGTTGTTGCCGATGCAAGACGGGATAAAATGCCGTCGCCGAGAACTGGTGTTATAGAATAATTAAGAACAAGCTTATTATTATCGAGTTGTATATTAGAACCTGTTACTTTAACAAGAGAAGAAATATTCTTATCGGAATTTATTTTTTCAATCATTTTTAAGTATTTGGAAGAAGCTGCTATTTTATTCAAATCGCTTTGATTTATTTCGGTATTATATTTTAAAACCATATTTTCTTTTAAAACAAGTTTCCCGCCGTTAAGTGCAACTTTGTTATAAGGGCATACCGTTTCAACATCAACCTTTGAAGCAGCTAAACCGTCAAAATTGAAGTTGTCGGTGCTTGCTTTTAATCCTCTAAATTCTCCGTTTAAAACATTAACTCCGAAAAAACTGTCCAAATCAACATTAAACTTTGAATTTACTTCTTTTTTTATGGCATTTGAAATTTGCCCTTCCATTATATTTCTTGAAATAAAGTTAATTCCCGTAATACTTCCTAAATTACCGAGTAGTGTAGGGTTTGCTTTCCCTGCCGAACAATATTGGCGAAAATCAGCCGCGAAAGACGGAGCTGTAAAAAGTAATAAAGCAAATAAAACAATTATCTTTTTCATTTAATCCTCCTTTTATTTTTTAAGTATAACATAAGCCAAAAAAATTTATTGCGTTACAATTCTTAATATTAGACCGTTTTTTCCTAAAGAATAAATAGAACAATGCCGATTAAATAAATAGGGAAAATTGTATTGTTTAAAGGTGTAGAAAATGACAATAAGTGCAGCGGACATCACAAAAATTCAAAATGACATAAAGAAAATTATTTTGAACAAAGTGAAGTTAAATCAATTAAAAATATCCGATATAAATTCGGGATTATCTGATTTAACAAATGCCGATATAGAAAAAATCAAAGCACAAACTTCAAGCGAAGTAACGGATGCTGATATAGACAGTATTTTTAACGATTTAAAGATTGATTTCAATGACGAGTTTGACTGGAAAAAATACGCCGATTCCATAAATAAAGAGCATAAAAATGAAAATTCTTCCATATTTGACCAACTGTCAAATGACTCTTCAGACGATGAGTTATCCCTTATGCAGCTTTTTAATGCGGTTTTATCGGATGATGACGTTTTTAAACAAATAGATTCCGGTAAAAAAAATGATGACGGAACCGTATCGGGAAAAGGCGACGGAGAAATATCCGCAGAAGAACTTCAGGCATATTTTGAGGAGCTTGCAGCCGCAGATGAAGATGCAAGCAGTATTTCACTAAGCGATTTCGGTAATTTCTTTGCAAAAAAGAATGAAAATGCATCCAAGGAAGATAAAATTGATTTTGCCGATGCAGCTAAAAAAGCGGAAGAAGACTACAACAAAAAGAAAAAAGAATCTGATGAAACGGATAAAACCGATGAAAGCACCGGAGGCGGAGGCGTCGGCGGAGGCGGAAGTATAGGCGGTGGCGGTGGAATTTCACCTACCTCGCCGACAACACCAAAGGATGACGGAAGTCAAAATCCGACAGACGGTAAAGAAAATGCACCGGAACCGTTCCCGAATAAAATTGACCCTGCGACACTTCCGACAAGGGACAAAGAAGCATATATTTCATACAGCATTTCAAATTTAAAAGATTTGACCGATTTAGATTCTTCTAAATTAATTGCCGATGTTACGACAGGTGAAAATCCGATTTCCGGCATGCAGAATATATCGCAGGAAGATAGAACAAGGCTTCAAGAAGCAGCATCTGCCAAAGAAACGGCAAAAACAGATATGGACAAAGCCCGTGAAGCAGCAGAAAAGAATAAAAGCGAAGCATTTGAATATATAGAAAATTATAAAACGGCAACGGAAACCCTGACAACTGCCGAGGAAGAAGTAAACGATTCTACAGCCCTTGTTGAAACATATACAACCCAACAGCAAACCCTTGAACAAACAATTCAAGGGATAGACGGAAGTATATCCGCTCTTGAAGGGCAGATACAATCAGTTCCGGAATTATCCGCCGATGCTACGGAAGAAGAAAAAAATCAAAGGCTGGAAATAATAAACAGTAATAAAGCAATAGAAAATCAAATAAAACAGTTAAAAGAACAAAAAACCCAAGCCGAAGAACAAAAAGCGGAAATTGATAAAAATCTTGAAGAAGCAAACACAAACCTTGATAAATCAAAAGAAGCTCTTAATCAGGCAACTGAGGCGCTAGAGCAGGCAAAACTTGCGCTTGAACAAGTTGAAGATAAAAAAACGGTTGAAGAAGACGAATACTTAAAAAGTATTGATGCGTTTAACGAAGCGGGAAATAAATACAATACCGTTAAAAATGAAATAATGCAGAAAATTCAGGAAGAAGTAGCTAAGCAGGGCGAAGCAGTTGTAAACAACAGAAAAGAAGAAGATGCTAAAGTTGAACCTCCGTCACTGAAAGATGATCCTCTTGCACTTAAATCGGCAAAAATACTCGATGAAATAGAAAGAATGAAAGCGGGAACACTGAAACCCGAAAGCGCATCAAAAGAAGCAAAAGAGCTTATGGAAAAATATAATAAGCTTGATGATAAACAAAAGGCTTTAATTAAAGCGGCATACGGGGATGAGTATTCATTCCTTGCGACTATGTCCGTGCTTGGAAGCGAAAGTTTCAGTGAAAAAGAAAAATATAACGATGTATTCTTTAATTCACAATATTTGACAACTCTTTATAATGAACTTGAAAAAATAGGATTAACTCCAGAAAGTTCGGATTTCAAAGAAAAAGTAGCAGATGTATTAAAAAATATTGATACAAGTAAATTAACTTCAAGCGAAACGATATTCCAATACTTCACAATGGCGGGTATTGCAAACGGGGGTAATCTTGCAGTTACAATATTATCTAAAGAATCGGCATATTCGGGTGAAGAAAATTATAATAAACTGATAAATCTTGTTACTATGCTCAGAAACTTTTCTTGGGAAGAATAAAATATAAAGTTTTATAAAGATTTTTTCAAATTACTAAAGTTTTCTTGAAATTATTCCGTCTATTAAATTGTAAGATGACAATATTCAATTTATAAAATTGAAAGAGAGGTTATTAGTAATGTTAGAACTACTTGGTTTAATATTTTTTGGAATGATAGTTTATACGTTCCTCGTAATCGTTCCTGCAACAGTTGAAAAATTGGGCAGTGAAGAATTTAAAACAGCATATTTTGCTCATTTAGCTTCAAGACACGTTACATCATTCGGAAAATAGTTATAAAAGATTTTCAAATCCAAAAGAACGCTCGGGCAAATTTCTGTATCCTTTGTTCGTAACAACAAATTTATGGATATATTTGCTCGTGTAGTTCCCGCGGACAAATAATTCTTTTATGACATTTTCTCTTTCAACAAGAGGATGTGCATTTTTTTCTAAATCAGGATTGTCCTCGGTTAATTGTGTCCAAACGGCAGCTTCAAGAGTCCATGCATAAGTTTCTTCATTAAGAGAGTTAAATTCGTCCTGATGAATGGCTTCATGTGCAAGTAATGCTGTCAAAGCTTCAATCGGTGCATCTTTGTGCTTTTCATTTATGTATATGCACAATTTTTTATTTTTTTTCCAGCCGAGAGCATCAAAATTTGTATAGATGGGATTTATGTTTGCAAGGTTCATAAATTCAATATGAATCGGTTTTCCGCTTAAATTTTTTCCCAAAATAGCATCTTTTGAATATTTTCCGGAAGTCCTGTCCAACAGTTCAACCGCTTGAATTATATTAGCTTCTTCGGATACATGTTTATATGTTTTATACAGTTCTTTTGATATAGCTTCCGTATTCGTGTCGGCATTTATTTCTTCAGCAAAAGAATTTTGAATAAAGAATAAACTTAAGCTAAAAACAATAACAAAAAACTTTTTCATAAATCCTCATTAATTTTATATTTCAATATTAACATTAACGCATATATTTTTTATAAGGACAAATTTAATTAATTCAAAAAGATGTTATTTAATAAATCGTTACATGTTAAAACTTATAATATGGAAAAGATAAGTTTAACAAGATGTCCTATTTGCGGTGTGGAATATGAAAAAAGCCTTAATACCTGTCCTAACTGCGGATATAAACAGCCGATAAATTTTACAAAAACGCTATGGATATTTATTGCAATAATTTTACCTTTAACGATATTTCATTTTGTTGATTTTTCAAAATTTACGGTCAAAACTTCCGAAACCCCGTCAAAAGAAGAATTAATTAAAGAAGAAATTTCAATTCCGATAAGGGAAATGACGGAATTGTCTTATTTATCAAAAGATGAAATTTTAAAAAAAAGAATTGAATATGTAAATAATTCAAAAGTTTTCAAAACGGAAAACTATAAGCCGAGAGAAGATGTATATCAAATTGAAGATAATTTACCGTGGATTAGTGCGTATGAAATAGCATTAAACGGAACAAAGGGGAATAAAAACATAGGAGAGGGCGCTTCAAGGTGTTCTGTCAGCATTAATAACCCTGAACTTCTTATGTCATTTATTGTTCCCGAGTTTCAAAGAAAAAATGCCCGTGAAAGCTTTAGCGAAGCCGATTATTTTTTACCCGAAAAATTGTTATGGGATGAAAAAAATAAAACCCTTAAGGCACATTTTAATATCAAATCTTTTTATGATAAAAACCCCGATTATATGGGGATGGCAATGTATACCGACGAAACAAACGCAAGAGATTTAGGCTATAACTGGATATTTTGCGATAAAAGTAAAAACATACAGTTCGTAAACGAATTTAATAACATATCCGTTGAACCTTATGAAATGAAAGGATATTATCATAAAGGATTTTCATGCGGACTTGAAAACGGATGCAACAACTATTCTCCTTATCAGGAAGAAATGCCTTTCAGACTTATTGACAATACCGGATATTTAAAATTAAAAATGTGGAAAGAAAAACCGAAAAATAAATTTCAAGCTCCCGATATAATTTATGAAATGTACCTGTAAATTATTTTGATTTATCGGGTTTTATAATTCCAAAGGATTTATTTTCGTTAATTTCTATTCTTGCGGATTTTATTTTATCTTTCATTTCTTCATTTAATGCAGAGCCCGCAACCAATCTGTCCACAAAAGAATTATTTAATTTAACCGCTTTTGATAAAGCACCCGCTTCTTCCAAAATATCTTTAATTTGTTCAAAATCATAAGCAAAGCTTTTTTTATGGTTATATGTAAGAACTTCGCCCGTATTTGATTTAACTTCTTTTCCGCCTCTTTCAAAATATATTTTAAATATTGATTTTAAATCCTGAATTTCGGATTGCATTGTGTTGATTGCGGATTGAAGCCTCAAATATCTTTCAAAAAGATATTCAACATGATCTATTTGAGATAACTGCCAGTTATATTTCTGAAAATACAGTGCTTTAAGTTTCGGATAGCATTTGGCTAATGCCATAGCATCCCCCATTGCTCTGTGACGCTGTTCATTATTTGAACCGAAAACAGAAACAAGAGTATCCAGCCCGCATGATTCATACTGAGGATAAACTTCTTTAAACATCATTTGCGTATCGGTATAATTATTTTCTAAAGGTTTGTTATAGAGCCTTTTAGATGTTCTGTTTAAAAAACTGAAATCAAAAATAGCGTTATGCGCAACAATAGTTGCTCCCTCCAGAAAATTAAAAATCTCGGGATATATTTCTTCTTCTTCAGGTGCATCTTTAAGGTCATCTTCCGATATACCGTGAATTGCCTGTGAAGATTTTCTTATATGATGATGCGGATTGATTAACGTTTCAAATGTTTCTTTAATTTTTCCGTTAACAAGTTTAACTCCTGCAAATTCAATTATTTTTTCTCTTGTATAATCAAGACCCGTTGTTTCAACATCAACTACTACTTCTATTTCTTTAGGTTTTTGCGCTCTGGGCACTTTTATTATCTCCCTTACTTACAGTATAGATGGTATCATAAAATTATTTTTTTATAAATTTATTTATTTTTACAAAAGTTTCATTTGCATTATGAATTGAATTAATCGTATTTTTTTGTTTTTCTTTGATTTTGTTTATCTTATTTGTTATGTTTTTTTCGGTTTTAGAAAGTTCTTCGCTCGCTTTTATGATACTTTTTGAATTAATTTCACCCGCTTTTGAAAAACTTTCATGTATATCTTTACTGTTTACACTTTGGATGTATCTGTCTATAAGTTCTATAATTTCTACAATTCCCTCGGTTTCTTTAATAACATCCGCCAGTCTTATGGTGCTTTCCGTTACAAACCCGTCGTCATTTGAACTTTCGGGTGGCATAAGCTCAATTGATTTAGAACCGCCGAGTCCGTAAAATTCAACACGGGCAACCGTTCCGTTCGGAATTTTCATATTTTTTTCCGTAACGAGTATTTGAACATTGATATACTTATCTTTAGGCTTTAGCGCTCTTACATATCCTACGTTAATTCCCATAAATCTTACGGGCGAACCCAATGTAATTCCGTCTATATCTTTAAATTTTATATTATAAACATTAGGTTCGACAAAAAATTTTGAATACGCAAACATAATTCCCGTAAAAAATACAAGAAGAATGCCCGCCCAAATAAGTATCTCAATTATAATTGCTCTTTTTTTCATAAAACAAATTACTGCGCTATTGCGCCTTTATTCGCCTGTGATACACTTCTTTGATATTTTGCGAGATATCCTTTCGGAACTTCGTTTTGATATGGAACAAAAGTTTCTCTTCTTTTATTCAATTCATCATCATCCACAAGCAGATTTATTGTTCTTTTGTTTATATCAATTTGGATTTTATCTCCGTCTTGAATAAGACCTATTGTTCCGCCGATAGATGCTTCAGGTGCGATATGACCTATGCAGAGTCCTCTTGTTCCTCCAGAAAATCTTCCGTCCGTAATAAGAGCGCAGGACTTTCCAAGCCCTTTACCCACAAGAAGCGAAGTCGGAGCAAGCATTTCTCTCATACCGGGACCCCCTTTAGGACCTTCATATCTTATAACAACAACATCTCCGGCTTGAATAACGTCATCAACAATAGCTTTCATGGCATCTTCTTCATGGTTAAATACTTTTGCCGTTCCCGTAAACTCAAAGACGTCTTTATCAACTCCCGAAATCTTAACAACCGCACCGTCGGGAGCAATGTTGCCGTGAAGAATTGCAAGACCGGGGTCCGAAGTTATAGGATTATCGAGTGTTTTTATAACGTCATTATTTACCCAAGCAGATTCGGCTATTTCGCTTACGGTCATACCTATTATATTTTTAGTGTTTTTCATTTCGGGGGTATTGCCGTAAAGCGTTTTAAATACTCCCGATATTCCGCCCGCATTATCCAAATCAGTCATTGTAAGAGTACTGGACGGGTCAAGTTTTATAATTTGGGGAATTTTTTTGCTTAATTCTTCAAAATTTTCTAATGATAGAGGAATGTCTGCGCTTTGAGCAATGGCAAGCAAATGGAGGATTGAATTTGTAGAACCGCCGAGTGCTAAATCAACAATTATAGCATTTTTAATGGCATCAAGCGTAACTATATCCCGAGGCAGTACATTGTTTTTGATTAATTCGCAAATAATATATCCCGAATCAAAGGCTATTCTTCTTTTTTTGGATGAAACAGCGGATGCTGTCGCACATCCGGGCAAACTCATACCCATAACTTCAGTAAGGCAGGCAAGAGTATTTGCCGTATACAATCCCTGGCATGAACCGAATGTGGGGCAAGCATAGTGTTCCATTTCGGTTAGTTTTTCTAACGATATGTTTCCTGCTCTATATCTTCCTACAGCTTCGGATGAACCTCTGATAAACGTCAGCGTTTCGCCTTTACAATGTCCTTCAAGCGACGGGCCTGCAGTTACGATTATTGACGGAATATTAAGTCTTAAAGCGGCAATAAGCATTCCGGGGGTTATCTTGTCGCAATTTGTTAATAAAACCAATCCGTCAAGCTGGTGAGCAGATGCCGCTGTTTCAACACAATCCGCTATTAAATCTCTGCTTGGAAGTGAATAACGCATTCCGCTATGACCCATTGCTATACCGTCACATACGGCAGGTACTCCGAAAATAAACGCCTGACCTCCGCCCGAATGAATACCTTTTTCAATTTGACGTTCAAGGTCACGCATTCCCGCATGTCCGGGGACTAAATCCGTAAAAGAGCTTGCTATTCCGATAAAAGGTTTTTTTATGTTTTTATCCGAAAGCCCGCCAGCATATAATAAAGCTCTGTGCGGAGCATGTTCAACACCTGTTTTTAAAATATCACTTCTCATTTTTCCCCCAAATTATATGTTACTTTCTTTTATTAAACCATTTAATACAACTTTCGGTCAAAATTAATCTTAATAAAAATTAATAAACGGTT
This sequence comes from uncultured bacterium, assembly GCA_902796305.1. GTDB lineage: Bacteria > Cyanobacteriota > Vampirovibrionia > Gastranaerophilales > Gastranaerophilaceae > RUG14156. Next base: position 12,050 of record CADBOJ010000013.1, read on the forward strand.
AATTTTTATCGAAAGAAATATTTTATTAATATAACTATAATTTTATTTTTTCAAGAGAGGATATAGTATGGCAGATATTAATATTGGTGAAGATTTCTTAAAATTAGATATGCATCGTGATTGGAGTATAGATAATACCAATAAACAAAACTTTGAGCAAGAAAGAAGCATATTTCAATATATGGAATATACAAAGTTTGATGATAATGTGTTTAATAAACCGTCCAGTATATTTGCCGCAATTGAACAGCGCACGGCAAGAAGCGAACAGGCTGACGGTGAAAATATAACTGTATATTATGATAAAGACAATAGACGTGTAGGTAATTCGATGACCGTGAACGGGAATCCCGTTCTTGTTAATTATATGGAATACGGTTCTTATGAATCATCTCATGGGACAATGAATGAAATTACAAATTACAGAGGCTACGGCGACACTGAAACATCCGAACAAGCTTCATATACCGCAATAAGTGAAGACGGTTCTTATGCGTTAGAATTGCTTGATTATGACGGAGATAATCGACCCGACAGTATTACGCAAATTCAAAAATGGAATAATATGACTTTTAGAAAAGATTCAAGTTTATCGAAAGATGATAAAGACAACTTGGAAGCTTCAATTAAAAACGGAGAAATTTACAAACCGAGAACGGACAGATTTTCATACACCGTTGAAAACGAAGACGGAACCCGTGAAACCGAATATATCGACCACAATAACGACGGTAAATTAGATATATATAATGAAACCCAAAGATATGAAAACGGAATGATAAAATTTGTTCAACAAAGACATGACGGACTCGTTTCAAGTGAATGGTACAGACAAGACGGTACATTAGAAAGAAAAGAATACACGGCAAGTAATGAAGACGGAAGTACATCAGAATATTCCGTTAAAAATTATGATGAGAAGGGAAACCTTTTAAATTCACAGCTTTCTAACTATACCGTAAATAAGGATGGCACGGTAACAGAATCCGTAAAATATGTAAATGAAGATAAAACAACGGGTGCTGAAACTAAAAATTACGATAAAAACGGCAATTTAATAAATTCCGAAACATTAATATACTCTGAATCCGGAAAACTTACTTCAAAAGTAAAAGTATGGCTTGGTCAAAACAATACATACCTGTACACGGTTGAAGAATATGATGAAAAAGGAAATCGGACTTGGGGCGAAATATCCTCATTAAATTATTAATAAGAAATATAATTTTTAATCGATAATATAATAAATACAATAATCTAGTCATTTTATATGTAGAAATCAATTTTAATTTTGTTATAATATATAAATCAAAACAAAAAAGGAAATATAAATGACTCTTAAACAAATGTTGAAAAGATTATCAATCTTTTTATTAATGTTCTTATTATTTTTTGTAACAAATTCTCAAAATCCGGCTCTTGCCATAACTCCGCAGGGTTTATATGACAGAGCATGGAAATTAATTTATACAAAATACATTGATGATACTCAAAATAAACAAAACTGGGAACGCTGGCGTCATAAATATGACAGCGTTATTCAAGACGAAGAAGATGCTTATGTTGCAATAGGAACAATGGTTGACAGTCTTGATGATGTTTATACCAGGTTTCTCAGCCCGAAAGAATATAAAGAGGAAAATGAAAGCATACAGGGTGAGCTTAAAGGAATCGGGGTTCAAATAAGCGTTAAGGACGGCAAATTGTTAATTATTGCTCCGCTTGAAGATACTCCCGGAGAGAAAGCGGGACTTAAAAGTGAAGATGAAATACTCGAAATAGACGGAAAATCAACAAAAGGTATAACTGTAGAAGCTGCGGCAGATAAAATCAGAGGTCCCGAGGGTACAACCGTCAGACTTTTAATTAAAAGAAAAGGCGAAGAAAATAAATACTATACAATAACGAGAGCAAATATTGAATTGAAATCAGTTTCAACAAAAGCCCCGAAAATAGGTAAAGTTGATGATAATTTAGGGTATATTCGTTTGAGTTCGTTTATTTCCAAAAATGCCGCCGTTGAATTTCTGCAGGCATTAAACGATATGAAAGATAAAGACGGGATAATCATAGATCTTCGTTCAAATCCGGGCGGGCTTTTAACAAATGCTGTTTATATAGCCGATATGTTTTTGAGTTCAAAAGTTATAGTTTCAACAGTAGACAGGGACGGATATAAAGAAACTCAAAATTCATTGTCTAAAGTGATTACAGACCAACCGATAGCAGTTTTGATAAACGGAGGCTCGGCTTCTGCTTCCGAAATTTTATCGGGAGCCTTGAAAGACAACAAAAGAGCAATAATTGTCGGTAAAAAATCATTCGGCAAAGGTCTTGTTCAGGAAATCAATAAACTTCCCGACGGTTCGGCGCTCCATATTACAATTCAAAAATATTTAACTCCGAAAGGAACCGATATCCATAAAAAAGGTATAGAACCCGATTATGTTGTTGATATAACGGCGGAAGACATAAAACAAAATCGTGATCCTCAGCTTGCAAAGGCTTGCGAGGTATTACAGCAAACCGCCGGCAAAGGGACAACAACTGCTAACGGAAAAGAATTTTTAACAATTGATGAATAATAAAAAAATAATTAAGATTATTTAAAATTTTAATTTTTAGATTTAATATAATAATATGAAATACAAAGATTATTATGAAATACTGGGCGTTGCAAGAGATGCGACACCTCAGGCAATTAAATCGGCATACAGAAAGCTTGCAAGAAAATATCACCCTGATGTTAATAAATCAAAAGATGCTCAGGATAAATTCAAAGATATTAATGAAGCTTATGAAGTGCTGGGCGATGAACAAAAGAGAAAAAGATATGATACTCTCGGTTCATCATGGCAGGGCGGTGCTGATTTTACTCCCCCGCCGGGCTTTGAAGGATTTAATTTTTCAAATTTCGGAGGCGGTCAAAGTTTTTCTTCCGGAGGTTTTTCGGACTTCTTTTCCGCAATTTTCGGGGATATAATGAGCCAGCAGAGTCAAGGACGTTCGGGTTTTGGCGGATTTAGCCAAGGTCAGGGCGGTTTTGGCGGATTTTCCGATTTCTCAAATTTTGCAGGACAAAGAGCATCCTCAAGAAGCAGAAGAGCTCAAGCACCTGAAGAAAACCTTGATATTATTCAAAATGTTAATTTAACCCTTGACGATATTACAAATTGTCCGACAAAAACCGTAACAATTACGACTTTTCAAAATTGCAGTGCATGCCACGGGTCAAAAGGCGGTTTTTGTTCAACCTGCTCAGGGACGGGTATAGAAAAAATAACTAAAAATCTGACTTTCAAAGTTCCGAAATTTATTAAAGACGGGCAGAAAATAAGATTAAAGGGTGAAGGGAAAACGGATGCCTACGGAAAAAAGGGTGACGTTTACCTTGTTGCAAAAATCTCGGATAAAGATTATGAAATTTCAGGGTCGACTTTAATTAAAGATGTTGAAATTCTCCCGTGGGAAGCAATTTTTGGTACGGAAAAACAAATTACAACTCCTCAGGGCAAAATTAAAATAAAAATTCCCGCTATGACAACATCGGGCAAAAAATTAAGATTAAAAGAACTCGGACTTCAGGATAAAACGGGTAAAAAAGGTGATTTTGAAGCAAGGGTTAAAATTGTAATCCCTGAAAACCTTTCGACTGAAGCAAAAAATTTATACGAGCAGTTGAAGAAAATAAATTCTTAAAGCGATATATTCTCTAAGAATTTTATTTCTGGCAAATTATCTTTTTTTAACACTATTCCTATTGCATCGATTTGAAATTTATCGTACTTGTTTTTATGCTGCTGTATATAAAAATTAGCGGCGGAAAATATGGAGGATAACTTCCTTTTATCTATTGCTTCCAGAGGTGTTCCGAAAAAATTTGAACTTCTTGTTTTAACTTCAACAAAATGCAGAATATTATTTTTTTCGGCTATGATATCAATTTCAGCCATTTTTGAATAATGAAAATTACATTCAAGAATTTTAAACTTGTTTTTCATTAAAAATTCTTTAGCTAATTGTTCACCGTATTTACCAATATCTTTATTTGTCATACAATAATTTTAAGATAAAAATTGTATGGAGTAAAAATTAATGGAATTACTTGAAAAAACAGCGGTTGAACAGCACAAAGCACTCGTTAATAAAGAAGTAAGCGCAGTTGAATTAACTAAAGCTTCAATTGAAAGAATTGAAAAACTTGATAAAACTTTAGGCGCTTTCAATTCCGTAACTTGCGATATGGCTCTTGAAACCGCTAAAAAAGTTGATGAAAAAATATCAAAAGGTGAAACAATTCCAATGTTGGCAGGAATTCCGACGGCACTGAAGGATAATATGAATGCCATAGGCACAAAAACAACATGTTCATCCAAAATTTTAGAAAATTTTGTTTCTCCATATGATGCAACAATTACAACAAAATTAAAAGAAAACTTAGTTCCGATTTTAGGAAAAACAAACCTTGACGAGTTTGCAATGGGTTCAAGCAACGAAAACTCTGCTTTTAAAATAGTAAGAAATCCGTATAATCTTAATAAAGTTCCGGGCGGTTCTTCGGGCGGTTCGGCAGCAAGTGTAAGTTCAAGCGAAGTAACACTTTCTTTAGGCTCCGATACCGGCGGTTCAATCAGACTTCCTGCTTCATTTTGCGGAATATACGGTTTTAAACCCACTTACGGCAGAGTATCCCGTTACGGTTTAGTTGCTTTTGCTTCATCATTAGACCAAATAGGGCCTTTCGGAAAGTGTGTTGAAGATATAACTTATCTTTATGAAGCAATAGCAGGACACGACACAAAAGATTCAACCTCTCTTGATATGGAAGTTGGAAATATCTCCGGTAATCTTAAAAAAGATATTAAAGGTTTAAAAATCGGCGTTATAAAAGAATTAATGACCGAAGGTGTTGCGGATGACGTTAAGGCGTCCGTTGAAAATGCCGTTAAAACTTACGAAAAAATGGGGGCTGTTATAAAAGAAATATCACTTCCACTTTTAAAACACTCTATTGGCGTATACTATATTGTTGCAACTGCTGAAGCAAGCTCGAATTTAGCCAGATTTGACGGCGTAAGATACGGTTACAGAGCGCAAAACTGTGAAAATCTTCTTGAAATGTATTGCAAATCAAGAGCAGAAGGTTTTGGTCCAGAAGTTAAAAGAAGAATAATGCTCGGAACTTACGCTCTATCAAGCGGATACTACGATGCATATTATAAAAAAGCTCAACAATTAAGAAGATTAATCGCTGATGATTTTGTTAAGGCATTCAAAGAAGTTGATATTATGGTATCTCCAACCTGCCCTACAACGGCATTTGACCTTAATTCAAAAGCAAATAACCCTCTCGAAATGTATTTGACGGATATTGCAACCATCTCATCCAATCTTGTTGGAGCGCCTGCCTTATCTATGCCTATAGGTTTTGATAAAGAGAAAATGCCAATAGGACTTCAAATTATAGCAAAAAACCTTGACGAAGCAACTCTTCTTCAAAGCGCTTATGCTCTTGAACAGGAGTTAAATGTCTATAATTCAAGACCTGAATTGTAATATTATTTTAAATATTAAACCTGCCGAGACTTAAAGCATCGGCAGGTTCTTTGAAAATAAATTGTCTGTATGATGCTTTTTTTATTTGTGGTTTTAGAATTATATTAGGAATTAGTATTGGAGTTTTTAATGTTTAAAACAAATGAGCATGTGGTAAAAATCAAAAATGCATGCGAGGGCTTTAGAAAACTTGTAAATTATACCGTAACCATACTGGTAATAATTGCTTTTATATATTTTCTATACTATCATATGATTACAAATGACAACTGGCATACATTTGACGATACTAAACCCCTGTTTTTACCGCTTGCAAATCTTTTTGAACCCGATAACACGTCAAACGGAGTATTTCTGCATACAACAGGATATCTTTTAGTTTGCGCAATTCCTGTTTGGCTTTTATATTATGTTGCGGATTTGATTAAAGATGTGCTTATAAAAATTCATATAGCGGCAGAGGACAGAAAAGCAAAAAAAGATGAAGAAATTGCAAAGAAAAATGCACTTTTACAATATGAAGTTATTAAATATTTGTCTTTCTGTCTTGCATTTGACTGGGAATCCGAAAATAAGCTTACAGAAGATGCAAAAAGCAAATTAAATGCAGGATTGTATTCAAAAATTAAAAAAGCAATCAGTGCCAATTCTATTAAAAAAGAAATGTGGATAAATAAAACTCTTGTTGTAAAGCTTGAAAGCTTTAAAGATTTTGACGTTTTGTTTGAAATACTGATTAATATTCTTGCAAAAATAAAAAGTCAGATAGAAGCTGACGGAAATCTTGAAATGATTCCGACAATATATGTTGATGCTTATGTTGAACCGGAAAAATTTGAAGTCATTGAAAAAAATTTCTTTGATGTAATGAAATTCAGCTTGAAAAATAAAGCCATATCAAGTGCAATGTTTGTAAAAAAATATAGTTTCCTGAAACATAAAAAATACTTAGGATATTCGGCAGGTGATTATGCTTCGTTTGAGGGCAATAATATTGATAACTTTGAAATAAACTTCATATATGATGATTTAAACGAAACATTGTTTAAAATAAGTGAAAGATAGCACCTATTTTTTATTTTGCATAATATATTGAGTAAGCTTTTGCGCAATCATCTTGCACTCTTCTTTGTTGAGAGCTTTTGCTCTCATGTTTTCAAGCTTCTCAAGTGTTTCCTTTTGTTTAATATTATTATTTTCTTCGTTTTTATCCATTTATTTATTCTTTTGTAAAGAAAGCCATAATTTTATCAATAAAGCCTGAATAATTTTCTTCTTTTCTTTCAACTTTTTTACCGTATTCTTCGGCTTTATCAAAATTTCCTTCGGAATAATAAAATTCGGCAAGAATTTCTCTTGCTTGCTCATCTTTATCTATGGCATACACTTTTTCCCAGAATTCAATTGCAACAAATCTTTCTTTGTTTTGCTGGTACAAATTAGCGAGTTCAATTAAAACAGTCTTATCTTTATCATTTATGTGATAAGCGTTATTAAATTCAACAATTGCTTCTTCATATTTTCCCCGCAATTTTGAATAAAATCCCCAGTTGACATGTGCCATAAATTCATCATTTAATTCTTCATAAATTAACGCTCTCATCTGGAAAGAAAGCGCATCCGGCGCATTTATTTTTGAATATTCGTCAATTGCTTTAAGTGCTTCTTCAAATGATTTTGTATTGTACAAATACTGTGCTTTTAAAATATAATATTTTTTCTTTTGAATTTCATTTTCAAGATTATTGGGATTGTATTTTTCTATAATTTCTTTTGCTTCTTCGTTTCTTTCCGCTTGAAGAAGAATTTTTGCTTTTAATAATTCATCTTCAACAACTTCAAGGGCATTGTCGTAATCATTTGTTTTGAAGTACAGTTGAGCCAGCATATTTCTTAAATCTTTATCGTCGCTAAATACTTCAAGACCTTTTCTTGCAATTGATATAGCACTTTCAATACTGTCTTCCCTCATATATAATTCGGCAAGTTCAAAATAAACATCGATTTCGTTTTTGCTTATTGAAAGAAGTTTATTAAATTCATCTATTGCTTTCAAGTTTTTATTATCAGATTTATAAAGTCTTGCAAGCTTGCGTCTTGCATCAATGTTATCTATATCAAGTTCAAGTGCTTTCTTCGTATCATTTATTGCATATTCAAGTTTGTGTTGAGAAATATTTACATTTGCTCTTGCAAGGTAATAATGAAATTTATCATCCTTTTCAAGATAAATATCCATAATGCAGGATAGTGCAACTTCATCAATCGGATTATATTTTATAATTTCTTCATACAGCTTTAATGCTTCATCTAAGTTTCTATCTTCATATAATTGAGCTGCTTTTTCATGTATATCTTGTAAAGTCGGCATTTTTCTTCCTCTGTTATATTTTAAACTCTTAAGTTTATTCTACCACAAAATTAATCCGTTTGAATTTTATATACGGGTACTCCGGTTGTTTCTATTTTTTTTACGTTTAATATCTTAGAATATTTTATTTTTGAATTAACGGCAATTTCAGGGACATATAGAATTGAATTTTTGTATAATACCTTTTTTTTGTAGCTGTTTATTAAATCAATATCTTCTCTTGTGCCGTAATTGGTAACAATTACCTTATCGGGATTTATGTCTTTAAAATATTTAATATAATCAATTCTATCCGGAATAACATAGTAAAAATTTTCATTGTTTCTACTGTCAGATATAGAATATTTCATCATTTCATTGATATTTGAAAATAAATTAAAGTTTTCATACTTCGGCATGTTTATTGATGAAATCAGTATTAAAGCGAAGATTAAGGGATTATATTTTGTTTTATAATTCGTATTTAAAAATATGGCGGTGTTTACTATTAATAAAGGTAAAAATATGCAAAAATATCTTTCAAAAAGGACAGGTTTAATTAAAAGAGAAAACAAGTATGCACTTATAAAGACAAATGATATTGCGGAAATGTTATACAAAACGACCTTTTTTTCGTCATTTTCAAGGTATTTTCTTATAACAATAAAGCAAAATAACAAAACCGAAACAAAAAATACCGTGCTTCCAAAATAAAATAATATATGATTATATAAGACATCCGTTGTCGGTTTTTCAAGCCATGTATTAAAAGTTGTCGATAAAGAAATTTTTATAATATTAGCAAGATACGGAATAATTGTTAAAAATGATACAGCTCCCGCCATAATAAATTTTTTGTTCTTTTTAAACAAAAATAATCCCAAAATAAAATTAAAAACAGTAAATAAAACAGTATAAAAATGCAGGTTAATAAGTAAAATTGAAACAATAAAATATTTAATCAAATTTTTGTTTGAAAAATCTTTATAAAGCCTGTAAAAATAATATCCGCCCCAGAGTATAAGAGTCATTGATAAAATGTAGCTTCTTATTTCGGTCGATTCTAAAATTATAAAAATGTTAATTGAAGTTAAAAACGCACCGATAACCGCTGTTTTTTTATTTAAAATTTTATTTAAAACATAATAAATTGAATAAATATTAAATAAACCGATTAAACAAGGCAACATGCGGATTGCAAACAAATTTTTATTAAAAAACAAAAGCCAAATATTTGAAATAATAAAGAATAAAGGCGGATTGCCGGCATCCGTAAATGTTTTTAAGAAATTAATTTTATTATCCGACATATAAGTTAAAGTATAAAGTTCATCATTCCAGAGAGGAATAAAATCAATATGAGATAATCTTAAAAACAATCCCAAACAAAGCAAAATGGTAGTTAAAATCGAATTTTTTATTTTAATTTCAAATCTGTATTTATAAAAATAAAATATGATTAAAATGTAAGATATTATATAAAAATACCAGTTATAGAAAATACTTTCAAAATATACACCCGCTTTTTTAAACAGGCTTTTATTATTGTTCAATTCAAGAATATTAATTGAATAAGCTTTTTTATCCTGAAAGGTTGTTTCCTTTTGATTAAATTCCGTCAAATAATAAAAATCTTTAGAAAATACCGTTATATTTTTAATATTGTTTATGAAATTTTTGTTATCCGAAATAATTTCTGTTTCACCCGAGTTATCAAGATAAAATAAAGGATTTTCCTGATTTAGTTTATAGGAATAAATACCGTTTTTAAATTGCATAATGTCGCAATTTTTATTGAAGCAAATATAAATATCTTCTTTTTTATTATCTTTTGTTTCAACATTTACGGCAGTTCTGTATCTGTCATTTTGAAAAAAGAACACGCTTAAATAATGTCTTAAAAAAAACATTGAAACAAAAAGAAAAATAACGGATAAAATCAAAATTATTTTTTTCATATTTTAAAACATATCGGCTAAATCTTCCACATGACTAAATCCACGGGATAGTATATGCCTTTTTACCTGTTCGATATCATATTTTATAATTCTGTGTTCGCTGTAAAATTGTCCTTTATCATCAACTGTTATTTGAAGATAAACGGGCATTTTATCTTTTGTCATTGAACGGCCGACAGAACCTGCGTTAATTACTGTTTTCCCTGAATTTAAAGTATAACCGCACGGGATATGAGTATGTCCGCATAATATTAAATCGGCATTACTTTCTTTAACCATATCCTCAACCTCATCGTTTTTTAAATCCGGATAAATATTTTCGCTCTGGTTTCTCGGACTTCCATGAACAAGCTCCAGCTTTAAACCGTTAATTTCAACCGATTTTTTTTCGGGCAGATTTTTAACAAATTCTATATATTCTTTATTTGTTATTTTAACATCATCTTCTAAAGAATATCCCATACAGGGAAATGCACTCTTTGTTTTTTCAAGTAATTCGGGAGTGCAGTATGCTACCATTTTATCGGTATTACCTTGAATTATTTCAAAATTACTTTTAAATTTTTCTTTTAGCTCAATAATCTTAGATACAACATAATTCGGATTATATCCTGCTAAGATTAAATCCCCGAGGCAGAATATTTTATCGGGATTGAATTTATTTATATCTTCTAAAACTGCCTCAAGTGCAAGTTTATTAGCGTGAATATCAGATATTACAGCTATTTTTATCATATTTTTCTCCTTAGTTATAGATAAGTTTTCCGGTTGTTGCCGAGTTATTGGGATAAACCCTTATTACCGGATTAAAACCCGATATATTTTCCATATAAACCCCGACATTATTAAAATATACAACAATTTTTTTATTTTTGTCCGTTATATATTCTTCTTTTGTTGTTTTATTAATATTGAATTTCTCATCATTCATATTTACAAACTCAAGCACAATTTTATTTTCAACTTTCTTAATCGTTCTTAAAACAATACCTCTGTTTGAATCAAAGAAATGGAATTTAATCCTTTTATTATTCAATATTTCAGGATATTCTTTTAAATAATCCTTTGTATGTGCATTAATGAGATGAATTTCGTAACTATCATCAAATTGCTTAATATCATTTTCAATAAACTTCATAAACTTGCTTAAATTATGATACTCTCTTGTCGGCATAGGAGCGGTTATTAAAAAATAAATTGCAAGCAGTATTATAAATCCTAATGATTTTAATGCTCTTAAAAATTTATTTTCTTTTATAAATTCTATAAATCCGCCGATTGTAACCGTTTCAATTAAAAACAGAAGCGAATATATTGCCAATAAAACTCTTTTATGGAAAATAGGTTTGATAAATACCGATATTAAGCAGGCAAGAATAATAATAAAAGCTAACGTATAAATTAAATACAAAAACAAATTTTCTCTTTCGGGATTTATTTTAATGTTTAATTTTTCTAAAAAGTTTTTGGGAATAAAACTAATGATTAAGTTAATCAAAAGTACAAAACAAAGAGCAACAAATACATATTTATTTATAAAATATTCGTTAATTGTATATAAGAATGTATCTTTAGTAAGCTCGGGTATCCAACCGTTAAATTCTCCCGATAGTGCGGTTTTTGAAGATATTATAAGATAGGGAACAAAGCTTATACCTGCAATTATAAATGTTGAAAAATACTTTATAATTTCTTTTTTCTTATTTTCAAGCGTTTTATTTTGAAATAAATCAACAATTCCCCAGATAAAATTGGTAAATGTAAATAAAATAAGGTAATAATTGCAATTTACAAGAAGGATATTTAATATACCCGTTATTGTTAAATCTTTATTGTTCGGATTTTTTAAATATCTGAAAAGATAATATATTGAAGCAACCGCTAAAAACATACATAAACTGTAACCCCTTGCTTCCTGAGAATGATATATGCTAATTGTATTAATTGAAGCTAAAAATGCGCAAAATAGAGCAAAAACAGGGAGTTTATCTTCTTTTTTATCAATATTTTCAAACAATTTATAAGTATAAAAAACAAAAAGCATTCCGAAAATAAATGGTAAAAGCCTTAAACCAAATAATGAAGTTGAAAATATTTTTGTAAATAAAAATTCTAAAATAAAGAATAGGGGCGGATTTCCCGCATCTTTAAAGCAGGATATAAAATCATTTATTGCAATTTGTTTTGTATAAACTTCATCTATCCATAAAGGATAATACGATATATCCGCAAGTCTTACGACTGCACCCGCAAAAAATATTGCACCCAGAATAAAACAGAATGTTTTTTTATTGAGATTAAGCTTAAATTTAAACTCATCCCTGTTGAATATAAATATTAAAAATGCCAAAAAAAGCCAGCAATACGGGAAAATAAATATTTTCCAGTTATAAAATAACGATAGAAAAATGTTTGAAATATGGCTTAAAAATCCTTTATAATTTGATATTTCAGGTAAAACAACCGCATTATATTTTTTAACTTCATCTTTACCATCCTGTGATTTTAAGTTAATTGATATTTCTTTTATCTCAAGCTTTGAAATATCATCTCTATTCAAATATATATTTTTATTTCCGACATTTATATCAATATTTTTAATATTTTTCGGAAAATTACCTACTCTTGTATCTCCCGCAAAGAATATTTTATTTACTTTCTTTTCAAAAAATTCTATTTCATCGGAAGTAAGTTCTGAAAAATAATAACTTCTGAATTCGTTAGTTTCTGCGCCTTTGCAATAATCTTCAAAGCATATTAAATATGCAGCTTCATTAAGTCTGTCATCAGTTTCAAAAGTAATCCTTACGTTTTCAAGGGGGTAATTAAATCCTTTTATATTAAAATGAAAAGAGCTCGATTTGATTATATTTAAAATTATAAATAAAGAAACAAGAATTATAAAATAAAAACAAACAGGAATAATCGGAAGTCCTGATTTTTCAAACTTTATTTTTTTAAGTATATTATTCATATTTAACCCCTCATTTATGTTATGATTTTACCATAAACCGATATTTAAAAGGGTAACAAAATGAACAAAATAAGAATTAAAATAGGAAATGTCGAAATAGGAAACGGTGCACCGATAAGCATTCAATCCATGACAAATACAAAAACCGATGATACTTTGGCTACCCTAAGACAAATAGAAGAACTTACTCAAGCAGGATGCGAAATAATAAGAGTTGCGGTTTTAAATAAAGATTGTGCTTATTCTCTTAAAGAAATTGTTAAAAATTCACCAATTCCCGTTGTTGCGGATATTCATTTTGATTACAGACTGGCGCTTATTGCAATGGATATGGGGATAAATGCACTAAGATTAAACCCCGGCAATATCGGAAAAATTGAACACACTAAAGCCGTTGTCGAAATGGCAAAGAATACAAAAACCCCGATTAGAATAGGGGTAAACGCAGGTTCTTTGGAGAAAGATTTATATGAAGATAAAACTATGCTTCTTGAAGACAAGATGATAATATCGGCAAACAGGCATATTAAAATACTTGAAGATTTAGATTTTCATTTAATTAAAATTTCCCTTAAATCATCAGACGTTATGACAACAATAAAAGCATATCGAAAAATGTATGAAATAACTCCCTATCCTCTTCATATAGGTTTAACCGAAGCGGGAACATTAAGAGGAGGAATAGTAAAATCCGCAATAGGAATAGGAACACTTTTGGCTGAAAACATAGGAGATACAATAAGAGTATCCTTAACGGAAAATCCTGTTGAAGAAGTTAAACTTGCGCATCAAATCTTAAAAACACTCGGGCTAAGACAGGACGGAGTTAATTTTATATCCTGCCCCACCTGCGGAAGAACGCAAATTGATTTAATCGGATTGGCAAAACAGGTTGAAGAAAAATTTAAAGATTTAGATGCAAATATAACAATAGCTACTATGGGATGTCCCGTTAACGGTCCAAAAGAAGCCGCAGGAGCTGATTATGGTATTGCAGGAGCAATAGGAGAAGGATATATATTTAAAAAAGGTACAATGGTTAAAAAAGTACCGCAGGAAAATTTATTGGACGAATTAGACAATATAATAAAAACGGACTTAAAAATATATTAAAAGTTTTGTAAATTTTAAAATATGGTATATAATGTTAACAGCAAGGACTATAATTTATAAAGGAAGTTAAATGAAAAAATTATTAGTATTATTTGGAGTTTTAGTATTCGTTCCTGCTTTTTCGTACGCATATATAGATGAATCCGAAACTTCCAATATGTCAACATTAAAGGATCAAGGTTTTTCGCTGAGCACGCTTGAAATTGTTGACACTGTTAAATATCATAATTCGGACAAAAACCACAGATACCAAAGACAATTTAATAAAAAAGACCACAGATATTTTGGCAAAGGGTATCAGTATGTTAAAAACTATATTGACCCGATACAAGATGATGGTTTATTCGGTGAACATCAAATTAATTACTCTAACAACTGGAACGGGGACAATACAAGATACAGCTCGGAACTTGATTCTGTCAGCCAAATAGACAATTTATAAAAACATTCCCGTAATTAAAAATATTATTATCATTGCAAGAACAACGTAATTTTGCGTTGTTCTTGTTGTAAATCTATTTTTTACATTATTTTTGTCAAAAGAATATATATTTTTTATAAATTTTAATACGTTAAACAATATCACGGCAAATCCGAAAACAACCGCATAAATTATATAAAGTCCGGTTTTATCATATACATATATATTTTTTAACATATATATAAAATTTAAGGAGTTATAAGACGGTAATACAAAAATCATCATCAAAAGGACAAATGCACATAAAGATGCAAAAACTCTGTTATTAACAAAAAGTCCTTTAAAACTCGTAATATTTACTTTGTTTACTTTAAGATTTATTTTTAAAGCACAAATTAAAGACCAGAATGCCATAAGAATAAATGTACAACCCGTTGAAAGTTCTATGGGTTTATAGTCCTGATTTGCAAAATAAATTATATACATAATACAAAATATATTTATAAGATAAGATAAATTTGCATTAAATTTAATAATATTCTTTTGTTTTGAAGCAAATAAAGAAAAAGAAACAACGGAAGCGCAAATAAATATAAGTAGGGGTATTTGATAAACTTCATTTGTTGTATTAAAAGATTCCGTCATTTTATTAAATGCAACAACTCCCATCCACGGTAAAAACGTAAAAAGCAAAATTGAATATGGAATATTAAACTTATATTCTCTTGTTGCAATATAGTTATATACGGGAAACAAGCCTATTTTTAAGAATATTGCAAGCGTCATACAAACTCTTAATATATCAAGCTGTACTGCATTTTTTGAAACAATGAATGTCATTGAATAAAAAAGAAGAAATAGTATGCTTGCAACCGTTCCGAATAAAATATATCCCGAAGAAAACACGGTATATTTTCTTATTCTCATGAAAGAACCGTATTTATAAATAAATATTGTAAGAACATCAAGAAGCAAGTATGTAAGTATAAAATTGTTTGTTTTAATTAATAAGCCTGCGCACATTGCAACAAGCAATAATGCGGTATTTACCGCAGGAAGTTTAAAGCGTGTTTTTCTTGTAAATTTGTATGTTATCAAAATAAAAATAAGCATGAATATATTAACAAACATGCTTAAGATTACACCCTGCGCACTGAAATACATTGAATTATTAAGCGCTACGGGATTAAAACCACCGAATGCCAGATAATTTTTTGCATATATTCCGAAAAGTATTAAAGCATTAATCGAAAATACACCCGATGTAATTAAATCGCTCAATCTTTTTGTCGTGGTTGTTTTTTTTAAAAATAAAAACATAACGATATTTATAATTATTCCGATAAGATAAAATAATTCCGTGGAAAAATACGATATTATTTCATTTAAGCCGTCTAAATTATCCGATAATAAGTTTTCCATTATGTTTCCTTTTTAGATATTTCCGATTACAAATATTCCTGTGAATAAAGAACATATATCCCGTGCGAATAGTCCCGTTATTAAAGTTGCGAATAAAAGCAAAGTTAAAACAACAATCTGATTTTTGCATAGATAGTCTTCACTGCCCGAAATTTCAACAGGAGCAACCAAAATCTTATAAAGAATGTTTAAAACATTTAAGGCAAGCACAAAACATCCTATAATAAGCACTGCCGGTATTATTGACATAAACATTGTTTCAAAATCAACACTAAATATATTTGTAAATGTTAAAAATCTTGATGAAAATATGCAAAACAGAGGAATCCCCATTGTATTTAAAAGGGAAGTTATTACAAAAAGTTTAAGAATTTTATTTTTGTTGCTGATTTTTTTCAGTTCGCAAGGGTTATCTGTTTTTATTTTTTGGATAAGAACATTAAATACAAAGCCCGTAAAGCAATAAGTAAATATATTTACAAGCATTGAATATAAGTATATAACCGCCCCGTTTTCTTTAAAAATAAGTATATTAAATAAAGAAATTGAAATAAATGCGGGAATTACGGAATTTATAAACTTAATAAGACTGTCCTGCCTGAATGATAAAATAATGAAATATACAAGATTAATAATCAAATAAAGCGATATTATTTCCTGAAAATCATAAAATAAATATGCAAAAACCGAATATAATTTTATTGTAAAAATACTTCCCGCAATCATACAGGATAAAACCGAAATATTTTGAATAAGAGGATTTATTTTATTGCTGAAAGATAATGTTTTTCCGGTAAACGGGAAAAAATTAAATAACTTTAATATTACAATAAATAACCCGCCAAAACCGATTATAGCCGATACGGGGTTAATATGGTATAAGTTATCGGGTATCAAAGAGAAATTAAACGGTATTTCATTTAAAACAAAGTACCTGTATAAGTCATATCCTGCTAAAAACAAAGATAAGGATACGACAATCATATCAAAAATAAGCTGATAGAATATATGTTTTTTAATTTTTTCTTCATCCGAATAACTTGTAAACAGAAAATAGAACATAAGCAAAAGCCATATAATGCAGGCATATACAAAAAGAATACTGTCGGATATCGTAATTGCATTTAAAAGCCCGTATATTATAAATAGAGAAGCTCTGTATATTCTGTGCATTTTATGAATAAATGTTTTTGAAAATACCGAAATAAGAAAAAATATAAATGAAAGAATAAAAGAAAATACTGCAGGTATCCTGTTAAACTCAAAATCAATATTGAAAATCGAACTTACCGTATTATTCTCGCAGGTAAACATTATAAAAGAAAAAATAAGGCAGACTAAAGAAAGCAAATTCGCAACTCTTCTTATATATACAGGGTTTTTTAAAAATGTAAAACATGCAATCGAAACCCCGAATACAAAAGGAATTAAAAGATATATATTCAAAAAATAACTTTGAAGATTATTTAGTAAATACTGCATTATACCTCCCGAAAAATGCAATAAATATGGCAATAATTGCAAACAGTGCAAAGATAATAAATATTGACTTTATTCTTGTATATTTACTTTGCTTTCCGGCTTTAATAACAAAAATCATTGAAAGCAAGCTTAATAACTTAACAAAAACCGGAACAATATTCTGGAAAAGTTTTTCATCAATAAAATTAAATAAATCGAAAATTTTTGACGGGATTGTTTCAAAAACACAAATATGAGTTCTTTCGAGAAGAAAACCCGTCTTTTTGTTTATTAATGCTGATTTTATATTGTTTTTGTCTTTATAGAATAATATCATTATTACAAAGAGGATAAATATATTCAAAATATAATAAGCATAAAACATTAGCTCGTTATTAAACACAAAACATAATGCAATAAAAATTGAATTAATTGCAGAAACGATATAACCGAATATTATTTTTATATTTTTTTCAAATATTATAAATAAAGCCGAAATAATTGAACAAATTGCAAAAAATATTGCAAATTTATGGAACGAAACATTTAAAAATTCAAAATAAGGCGAAAGTTTTGAAAATAATAACAGACCCAAAATACTGTTTGAAGCGGTAATTATACTTGCATAAAAAATGTTTGATGAATTTGCAAAAAAGCTGTAATAACAACTTAGAGGAAATATAAACAGTTTTGACATAAAAGCAACTATAAAGCAGGCAAGACTTATATAAAATTCGATTTTTTCCGCAATACCGTACATATAGCTTATCAATATATTTAATGAATTAAAGTCAAGCGAAACGGATTCTATATACCCTTCTGAAATAAAGGCATATTTAAAAAGAAGAAAAGCACCGAGTAAAAAAGCAAAATCGCCCAGCATTGAAATCCTTGTAAAGCGGGCAATATTAAAATTTACCGTGCTTTTGAACAAATCAAAATATGAAAAAATAAATATTATCAACCCTTGAATAATCCATAAAATTAAACTCTGAAAGAGATTTGAGGATATTATAAAAAGATATGTATTAAATGCAATCAGCGAAAGAAAAATATAATATCTCTGTTTTGTAAACAAAAATTGTTTTTTCTTTTTAAAGTATAAGTTTGCAAACAGTGAAACAATCGTATAAGTTAAAGCACTGTACACAAGAAATTGAATATTTGTTTTATCAAGCAAAATTCCTGAAGTTATGTTAATTTCGTTTAAGGAAAAAAACATTTTTGAAATATAAACGGAATTATCGTTTAAAAAAGCCGATGCCAGAAATAATCCTGAAGATAAAAAGCATAATAAATTAACCAGAAAATTTCCGTAATTTAAAATACGTTTATCTACGGAAACAAGTGCCAATCTTGAATAGATAAGATAAACTCCTAATATAAGAGGCAAAAATAACGTAAGTATACAAATAAAATTAAAGATATCCATATATTATACATTATATATTCTCATAAGAAATTCGCATACTTTTTTTGAGGGAGTTTATTTTAATTTAACTTTGCTCTACAATTAAAATAGGCTGATTAAAAGGAGAAGATAAACTTATGAAAATGTCAAAATTATTCACCCAAACTTTAAGAGAATTTCCGAATGATGCGGAGGCTATTTCGCATAAACTTTTAATCAGAGCGGGTTTTATAAAGAAACTGACTAACGGAATTTATACTTATATGCCTTTGGCACAAAGGGTGCTTGTTAAAATTTCAAATATTGTAAGAGAGGAAATGAATGCTGCAGGTGCTCAAGAACTTCTGATGCCTTTTGTTCAACCTGCTGAAGTATGGCAAAAATCAGGCAGATGGCAGGTATACGGAAAAGAACTTTTAAGATGCAAAGACAGGCATGATAATGAAATGTGTCTTGCGCCGACGCATGAAGAAGTTATAACCTCGGTTGTTGCAGATACAATCAATTCCTATAAACAGCTTCCCGTTAATCTTTATCAAATCCAAACAAAATTCAGAGATGAAATTCGTCCCCGTTTCGGACTTTTGAGGGGAAGAGAATTTATAATGAAAGATGCTTATTCTTTCCATACGAGTCAGGAAGACTTAAACAGAGAATACGAAGTAATGGCAAAAACTTACACCAATATTTTTAAAAGATGCGGATTGGATACCCGCGCCGTACAATCGGATTCTGGAGCTATCGGGGGCAATGTTTCCCATGAATATATGGTTTTAACCGATACGGCTGTCGGAGAAAACGATGTATTTTATTGTGATGAATGCGGGTACAGTGCAAATTCAAACCATGCAAACTCAATTTTGCCTGTTGAAGAAACAGACGGCGGATATACTGAAGAAAAAATTGTTGATACCCCGAATACTAAAACGATTGAAGAACTTGCAAAGTTTTTAAATATAGATGCTAACTGCATACTAAAAGCAGTAGCGGTAATAGCTGATTCTAAACCCGCACTTATAATGATTAGGGGGGATAAAGAAGTTGAAGAAACAAAACTTCTTAATGCACTCGGGGCTTTAGAATACAGACCAATGACGGATGATGAGATAGTTGAACACCTTAACTCTTCTCCGGGATTTATTTCATACAGAGATATTGACACTTCAAAAGTTAAAGTGCTTTTTGATAATTCCGCAAAAGGAATGAAAAATTTTGTTCTCGGCGCAAATGTTAAAGATAAGCATATTACAGGTGCTAATCTACCGCAAAATATTGAATTTGTTGATGTTTCTCTTGTAAAAGAGGGTGAATACTGTCCGCACTGCAAGAAACCGCTAAAAGTTACAAGAGGTATCGAGGTTGGAAACATATTCCAGCTCGGAACAAAATATTCAGAACCGATGAATGCTTGCTATACGGATGAAAACGGACAACTGAAACCCTATATTATGGGTTGCTACGGTATCGGTATTTCAAGAACAATGGCTGCCGCTATTGAAAAATACCATGATGATTTCGGAATAGTATGGCCTGTTGCAATAGCTCCGTACCATGTTGATATTGTTCCCGTTAATATTGAAGATGAAACTCAATCAAAAGTTGCCTATGAATTATACGACAAGCTAAATGAGTTGAAAATTGAAACGGTTATTGACGATAGGAACGATAGAGCCGGCGTTAAGTTTAAAGATTCTGAACTTATAGGCTTCCCTATCAGAATAACGGTAGGAAAGACAATATCAGAGGGGCTTGTTGAATTTAAAATAAGAAAAACGGGAGAAGTAATAAAACTTACTCCTGATGAGGCTGTTAAAAAATGTCAGGAAATCCTCTCAAATTAAAAATAGCGTATTTATATCCCGATATTCTGCATGGCTTTTGTGACAGTGCAAATGTAGAGGCTTTTGTGCGCCGTTCAAACTGGCGCGATATTGATGTAAAAGTAACCGAGATATACGCGAACGATAAAATCAGTTCGGCAAAATTTGATTTTTACTATATAGGCGGTTCAAATTCAAACAAGCTTGAAATTGCAAATAAATTTTTAAAACAAAATGAAGATGAGTTGAGAATAGCCTCAATGGCTTCAGTTCCTATGCTTGCCGTAAATTCCGGATACCAGCTTTTCGGAAGAAGCTGGCAATTAAATAACAGAATTAAAACCGAGGGGTTGGGACTGTTAAATGTTGATTCAGTTGCAAGCAAAAACTATCATGAAGGTTATATAACAGGTACATGCGGTTTTTTAAAAAACAGAACGGTTGTAGGTTATGAAAATCACGGAATTTTAACGTACCTTGGCGAAGATGCGGGACATTTTTTAATGCTTAAAACGGGGCTTGGCAATAACGGTAAAGATAAAACCGAGGGAGCAAGAATAAAAAATACAATTGGTACATACATAATAAGTCCGCTCTTAGCGCAAAATCCTCATCTTTGCGACTTTTTTATAGCTACTGCACTAAGAATAAAATATAAATGCAGAGTTCCTTTAACAAGGCTTGTTGATGATATTGAATGGTATTCGCATAACTACGTTTTAGATATGAAATAATTAAAACATTATTAATTTTTGAAGAATTTTAAAAAAACCTTATAACATGTTAATAGGAGGATTGAGAAATTCCAAATTTTGATGAAAATTTGAGAATTTTTTCAATCCAATCAATAAAGCGTGAGGTGATAAATAATGTTTGATAATTTTACGGATTCAGCAAAAGAACTTATATACGAAGCTCAAAATAAGGCGGTTGAAAATCATAATACAATAATTGAACCGCTTCATATTTTATTTTCCATGATAACAAGCTCATCCGATACAATCGGTATGCTGTTTAGTGAATTAAAGCTAAACAATAATTTATTTAATACCGATGTTGAAAATGCTTTAAATAATCTTCCAAAAACAAGCGAAGCAAACGAAAAAATATATTTCAGCAAAAATTCTCTTACTTTATTTGAAACAGCAGTTCAAAAAGCCAAAGAATTAAAAGATAAATTTGTTTCTGCAGAACATATACTGCTTGGTATGACAGCAATAAAAGATGCTGATTTTGAGAGAATTTTTACCAAATTTTCAATTACCGAAAGCAAAATTCTTCTTGCCATGAAAAATATAAGGGGGAATAAAAAAGTGGACTCAAAAAACGCAGATGAAGACTATAAAATAATTGAAAAATTTTCAACAGACTTAACAAAACTGGCGTCAGCCGGAAAGCTTGACCCTGTTATAGGCAGAGATGAAGAAATAAGAAGAATTATTCAGGTTTTAAACAGACGTACAAAAAATAATCCGTGTTTAATCGGTGAAGCAGGTGTAGGTAAAACCGCAATAGTTGAAGGTTTAGCCCAAAGAATAATAAGAGGGGATGTTCCTGAAAGCCTGAAAAATACTACTCTTATCTCTCTTGATATGGGAGCGCTGATTGCGGGAGCAAAATTCAGAGGGGAATTTGAAGAAAGATTGAAAAAAGTCTTAAAAGAAGTTGAAAAATCAGACGGTCAAATAATAATGTTTATTGATGAACTGCATACGGTTGTCGGTGCGGGCGGTGCCGAAGGAACAGCCGATGCGGGAAATCTGTTAAAACCTATGCTTGCCCGTGGCGCAATAAGAACAGTCGGGGCAACGACAGTTAATGAATACAGAAAATATATTGAAAAAGACCCTGCTCTTGAACGTCGTTTTCAACCGATACTTGTTGACGAGCCGTCAGTTGAAGATACAATTTCAATATTGAGAGGCTTAAAGGATAAATACGAAGTTCATCATGGTATAAGAATTAAAGATTCCGCTCTTGTTGCTGCTGCAAAACTATCCGCAAGGTATATAACCGACAGATTTTTGCCGGATAAAGCAATAGACCTTGTCGATGAGGCATCAAGCGCTGTTAGAATTGAAATAGATTCGATGCCTGAAGAACTTGATAAATTGGAACGTCAAAAATTACAATTACAAATCGAACTTCAATCTCTCAAAGATGATAATGACGAAGAAAAAATTGCTCAGGTGCAAAAACTTCTTGATGAAGTAAATTCCAAAGTTGATACGCTAAAAACTCAATGGGAAAAAGAAAAATCTACAATTAAGGGCGAAGCAGGAATTAAAACGGAAATCGAACGTGTTAAACATGAAATTGAGCGCGCTCAAAGAGAATACAACCTTGAGCTTGCGGCAAAACTTCAATACGGTAAGCTTCCTGAGCTTGAAAAAGAACTTAAAAACTGCAAAGATAACGAACACAAAAATACCCTTTTAAAGGAAGAAATAGATGAAGAAGATATAGCGGAAATTATCTCAAAGTGGACAGGCGTTCCTGTTTCTAAACTTGTCGAAGAAGAAAGCCAAAAACTTCTTGAAATGGAAACAACTCTCCATAAGCAGGTTATAGGTCAGGATGAAGCTGTATCCGTAATAGCTGATTCTATTCGCCGTGCAAGGTCGGGACTTGCAGACCCCAAAAGACCGATAGGAACATTCTTATTCTTGGGTCCGACAGGGGTTGGTAAAACCGAACTTGCCAAAGCATTATCCAAATTTATGTTTCTTGATGAAGACAGTTTAATCAGAATTGATATGTCGGAATACATGGAAAAACATTCCGTTGCAAGGTTAATAGGTGCGCCTCCGGGATATGTAGGTTACGATGAGGGCGGACAATTAACAAGTGCTGTCAGAAAAAAACCGTACAGTGTAATTTTGTTCGATGAAATTGAAAAAGCACACAGTGATGTATTTAACATAATGCTTCAAATTTTTGATGACGGAAGATTAACCGATTCAAAGGGAAGAACAGTAGATTTTAAAAATACGATTATTATTCTAACATCTAATATCGGTTCAAATATCATTCTTGACAATGCACTCAAGGGTATGGCAGGAAATAAAGAACAGTTAAAAGAAGAAATAATGCAGAAATTAAGAGAATACTTCAAACCGGAATTCTTGAACAGAATTGATGAAACAGTATTCTTTGATGCTCTTACACTTGATAATCTTTCTAATATTGTTGATATTCAAATCGAATATCTAAGAAAACTCTTAAAAGAAAGAAAAATTGAACTTGAAATAACTCCGGAAGCAAAAGAAAATCTTGCACTTCAGGGATATAATCCTATGTACGGCGCAAGACCGCTAAAAAGGACAATAAGACAGCTTGTTGAAAATCCGCTCTCAAAAGAATTGTTAAAAGGAAGATTTAAAGACGGAGATAAAATAAAAATAGATTATAAAGATGACAAAATAGTATTTGAATAATCACGATTGCGCTTTTTGTTACGACGAAAGGCGCAATTTATTATATAAGCGGGATTTTCAAAAATTCGTCAACCGTAAATGCCATAAATGCTTCGCAATATTCAACATTATGCTGAATAGCCCTAAAGGCATTTATTGCCGTTATTTTATCAACATATCCCGGATACTTATCTTCGGGATAAAAGTACCTTAAATATTTCTTTTTGGTTTCAATAATTGAACTTATGTTTACATAATAATCCAGAGTACAAAGAGGAAAATCCGATTCGTACATAATTATTTTAAGTTCCGGTTTATGTTCTTTATCTTTTAAAATTTGTTTAAAATGCTTTAACAGAGCAATTGTATCAATGTTGTTATCATACACGTTTGGTAAGAATATATAATCAGCTTCGGATATATCGATTTTTTTAAATGTTGAATAATGGTTTTTTAAAGTCTTATCATCTATATCAAAAATTTTATATCCTTTAATTCGCATGGATTTCATGACTTCGGCAAATTGCTGTTTTTTTATTGATGCACTTTCAACAGGGTCAAATTTTTCTATTAAAGAAAAACCGTTAGTAAGGCAGAGAACTTCAAAATTCTTCGGATATTGAGCAATAAGACCGCCTAAGCCTTTTGTTTCGGCACCGGGATATTGTGACATTACAAGACAATTTGTATCAATATTAATCTTAAATTGACCGAATTTACTTTTTAATCCGAACAAAAAATAAAAAACAAACTTATTATAGTTAATTTTTTTAACTATTTCCGTTCTCTTGATGAAATCTATAATCTTTCTCTTTAATGTCATTCTGTATAAAATCCATCTATGAAATAAATTATATCAAAAAAATTAAAATTTCATTACATTTTAAATCGTATATTAAGATTATTGAAAATTTGTCTTTTATTTTATAAATTGAGTGTATGAAGAAAATTTACGGTTTTTCTGCAATAGAATTAGTTTTTGTAATACTTGTTATATATATTGTTGTGCAATTTTCTTTTGATTTTACAAACAAATTCAGTAAAGAAGGAAAAAGAGAACTGCTCATTAAAAGAGTATATGTAACAATGTCTGAAGCAACTGCAAAAGAAAACGAAAAACTTCCTATCTCAAAATGGGGCTGGGGCGAATTTGAAACTTACGTTTCATCAAATAATATTTTAAAAGAACGTATTGCCCCGTATTTAAGTAAATTCAGACCATGCAATAATCCTTTAAATTGTGTCGGAGGTTTTCTTTCGATGGATGGCGAAGATTATGTTAACTACAGGCAAAAAACCGACTACGCAAGAGCAATTGTCGGCAAAGATAATATCCATATAGCGCTTAAATCTCTGGGCGGATGTATACAGGGTGATCCTGCAAGCGTTTGCGGAATTTTTGTTATAGATATCAGCAATAAAGACGGAGCAAACAAGCTTGGAGAAGATGTATTTATGTTTGCTTTTTACGGTGACGGAACGTTCCATCCTTTTGGCTATAATTATGATGAAAAGAAAATAGAAGCAGGATGCGCTAAATTTTCATACGGCGATACATGTGCTGCTAAAATAATGAATGATAATTGGCAGATAAGATATGGCAATTCTTAATTAAAAAAATACTTTATATATTTAAGAGGATATTTTAATATATTTAATATGAATAAGGATAAAATAACATACATCAAAGATAAAGAACAAAAAGCACTTGCAGACAAAAATTGCAAGAGTGTTTGCTCTTTAAATGCTCAAAACCCTATTGAGTCAAAATTTATCGCATTCAGAAAAACAAAAAAACAAAACAATCCGAAAGATTTATTATAAAAATGCAAAATATAAAAAATTGCATATTTTTGTATCTTACAAAAAGGCAGAAATCTCAACTTCTTGGTACTCTTAAAGCTTATTTTAAAAAATATCCTTTATTAAATTCCGATGAAATTATTGATAAGTTTTTGGAAGACGAAAAATATTATATCGAAATCGGCAATCCTCATTTTGAATTTGTCAATGATTATTTTGAAAGCGATGATTTTTATAAAGATTTAAAAAAATTTTTTGAATTTTGCACCTGGGAAAAACACCAGCTTGAACTTATGGAGCCATATATAAACAAGCAAAAAGAATTTGCAAAAGCTCAAAGAAAAAAAGCGCAAGAATATAAAATGTCAAAATTAAAACCTACAAAAAAACAACTTTTTTATTATGATAAAATTACAAAAGCCCATAATGTTGAAAAAAAGGATATAACAAATGCTTCAAGGCTTGATGTTCGAAACTGGATTATGGAAATAATTGAAAAATATGATTAAAGAAATAGAAAACCTTTTAAAATCGGCGGGAATTGAGGAAGCTTCGGCAGAAGCAAAACTTATAGCAACTTCGATTTCAAATCAAACTATTGAAGAAATAATTTTAAATAAAGATATAAAAAACAAAGACGAGATATTGAAAGTTGTAAATGAAAGAATAAAAACGGGAAAACCCGTTCAGCAAATTTTGGGCTTCGGATACTTTATGAATTCAAAATACAAGGTAAACGAGGATGTTTTAATTCCGAGAGATGAAACGGAATTACTTGTTATTGAGGGGTATAATCTTGTTAAAAATATCCAAGGCAAGATTAATATTCTCGAAATAGGTACAGGTTCGGGATGTATTTGTATTGAGCTTGCAAAAAAATTAAAAGATAAAGATATTGAAATTTTATCCGTTGATATAAGTTCTTCCGCCATTCAAACAGCCCTTGAAAATGCAGACAGTATGGGAGTTATAAGAAAAGTTATATTCAGAAAATCGGACATATATTCTAAAATAAGACCGATTGAAAAATTTGATTTAATTATTTCAAATCCTCCGTATATTCCCTTAAGCCAAAAAGAATATCTTCAAAAAGAGGTATTGTTTGAACCCGAAAATGCTTTATTTACAAATGATGACGAGGGGCTTGAATATTACAAAAAAATCATTTCGGATGCCCGTCAATTTCTAAAACCATCGGGTTATGTAGCTTTTGAGCTTGGTCAGGGACAAAGCGAGAAAGTTCAAGATATATTTAAGATAAATAACTTTAAAAATATAAATATAACAAAAGATTTAGCCGGAATTGAGCGGGTGATAAGCGCCGAAATCTAAAAAATTACTTTTTTGCCTGCTTTTTCCAAAAACTGTACACAGGCAGTCCTGCCAATGTTATAAGCAGTCCCGGAACGGTATAATGAGGTTTATAGAAAGTCAGTGCCGCTATAATTAATACTGCAAGAATAACAAAAATAACGGGAACAAAATTCGGCACTCTATAAACATTTTCCGCATTTTTATAAATTTTTCTCATTTTAAATATGCCAAAAATTGTAATTGCGTAGAATATCATTGAAGAATATATTACAAAATCAAGTAATTGAGCATAATTTCCCCACAATATCAATATGCAAATCCAGAAACATTGCAACCAGAGAGAATTTTGGGGAACATGTGTACGTCTGTCGATATATGCAAGTTTTCTGAAAAATATCCTGTCCTTTGCCATTTTATAGTATATTCTTGAACCCGTTAAAATCATTCCGTTTGCCGTACCGAATGCTGATATTGCTATAATTATCGCTACAATAAGCAATGCTTTTTGACCGAATATATATTGTGCAAGCTCCGCTGCGACAATATCTTCAGGCGAAACCTTAATTAAATCAAGCGGAAGCGTGCTTAGATAAAGCATATTTAATAAAAAATAAAGCGAAATAACAAGCAGAGTTCCTATAATAAGCGCTTTTTTGATATTTTTTTTCGGATTTATTATTTCAGACGTTACAAAAGTTACGTTGTTCCAAGTTATTGAGGCAAACAAAGCCCCGACAATACTTATAAACACTGCTTTTACCATTGAAAAATCAAAACTTAAATTATTATTTGCAAGAGAAAAATTTTCTCTTAAAATATCAAGATTAAATCCGAAAAATACCCCTAATACAATTATACCGATAATCGAAAGTACTTTTGTTAAGGTAAAAATATTCTGGGTGATAATACCCTCTTTTATTCCTCTTGAATTTATATAGGTTATAAATAATACGGAAATTATCGCAAATAACTGCTGAGTTGTCAGGGAATAATTATAAAAAGTAAAAATATTATGGTTTGAGCTGATAAAAGGAAAAATCAAACCGACAAATTTTGCCATGGCAACGCATACTGCAGCAAGAGTTCCCGTCTGTATTACAAGAAAAAGCGTCCATCCGTATAAAAATGCAACTTTTTCGGAATATATTTTTTTAAGATAGATGTATTGCCCGCCTTCGGATGGGATTGTTGAAGATAATTCACCGTAGCTCATTGAGCCGAAAAGCGTAATAATTCCCGCCAGTATCCAAACAAGGATTAATAATATCGAAGAATTAACCCCTCTTGCAATATGAGAAGACACAATAAAAATTCCGCTTCCAATCATAGAACCTGCAACTATTGAAATTGCATCTTTTAAATTTATTGTTCTTCTAAGTTCAGACATAAAGCCATAATATCATGAAAATAAATCTTCCGCATGGAATGTTGATATTACGATACAAGATTACATATTAACAGCATTAATCATTCTATAAGCAGAATCTTTTGAATTATGGTTTTTTAATATAATTTTCTGACATTTTAAAACTATACTGTCGTATTCATTTTTATTATTAAGATAATATTTTATTTTTTCCGCCAAATCATCAACATCTTTATATATGGGTAAAATATTGTTAAATAAATCAAGTTCTCCTCTAAAATCGGAAATAATAAGCCTTTTGCAGGCTAAAACCTGAAAAGTTCTGTAATTAAGCGAAGATAGTCCTTGTGCATTTACATTATAAACGATTTTTGTATCGTTTATTTTTTGCGCCATATCAATTTCGTTATCAATAAAACCCGAATAGGTTTTTTCTATTATGTTTTTTTCTTCTTCGGTTTTACATCTTGAAAGAGCATCATCATAATGCCTTTTGATGGCGTACCATTTGAATTTATATTCGGGGAGTTTTTTATTTAATTCAAGCCAGATATTTAATCTTAAATCGGTATCAAATCTTCCCATAAAAGAAACATCTGATGTTGCGGGTTTAAAATCTTTATAAATTTCACAATTTACAAAATGAGGCATATACTTTATTTGAGGATTTTTTTCCTTTTTTGTAAGCTCCCTGTCCCAATAGAATGTGAAAATATCGGGATTTTTTAAATATTTATAATATTCTTTGTAATAACTTTCCGAAGCGGGAGAATAAATAACATCGGAAAAATAAGCTATTGTTTTTTCTGTTCTAAAGTTATCAATTTTAAATTTAACGGGAGAAAAATCATACCCTATAATAAATTCGTATTCTGAATTTAAAAAATTTTCTTTGTCATCTTTTAATTCATCAAATATTATTGTATTAAAACCGTTTAATTTAAAACCGTCTTTGATACTTGAAACCGTCAAACGTCCGCCTATGCTTTTAGGTAAAATTACAAGTACATTTTTCATATGCTGATACCTGCTTCAAGGGTTTTAAAGATTTTTGTTCTTTTATGGGTAAGATTATCCATATATTTTTTCATAAAATTGAAACATTTTTCTAAAACAATCATATTTACAACATCGTCATACATTGTTTTAACCGAAAAATCGCAAATTGAAAGCTCATTTAAAAACAGTCTTATTTTGTTATGTATTCTAAGCGCTTCTCCTGTTTCGTTTTTATAACAGGAGTCGCATAAAAAACTGTTTATTGAAAATGAAAAATAAGAATTTTCATCAAGTTTCTTTTGGCAATGCCCGCAAGTATTAAAATCAATACCCCAGCCCAAAATATTCAACAATTTTAATTGAAATTTTAAAACGCAGAGGAGAATTTCTTCTTTTGTATTTGACCCTGCCATTTTTTCATAAGCCGAATAAATAAGTTTATATATTTCTTCAGGGTTTTCATCTTTGTTATAATTATTTGAACAAAAATTATTAACACATTCCGCCAGATACATTGAATACGACAATTTATCAAGATTGCTTCTTATTTTTGAAAAAGTGTTTAGGGATTGAGCTTCTCCTATTGTATCAAGATTTTTACCTTCGGACATTAAAAGCCTGTTTGCGATAAACATCTGCGCCCTTGCTCCGAGTTTGGACTTTGGACGCTTAACACCTTTAGCCACAGCACTTATGAGCCCCCTGCTTTTTGAAAACATTACAACAATGCTATCGTTGTCATTTAAAGGATAGCTTTTCAGATTAATCGCTTCCGTAACATAATTCTTTTTCAACCTGTCTACCTCAAAGAATTTATGAAGTCCTCCAGCGCCGTCATTTGAACATTTATTTCAACATTATTGTTAATAAGCGCAAACTCTCTTCTGAATGCTTCTCTTAAATTTATATCTTTTTCTAAAATATAAACGGTTTCTATTTCCCTATTCAGTTTGAAAGCGTTAATCAGCATATTGCTAAACAATGTATCTTCGGTTGACGGATGAATTAAAACCCATACTTTAGAATTTGCAAGCGATACAAGCGCATTGTTGTAGTATTTCATATTTATCTGGTTATTTTGCTTGTTTGCGGCATAAAAATTGGGAAACATCGGACTTTTGCATTTAGGACATTCAATAACCAGTGATTTGACGGGATTATTTTTATCAATATATTCTTCTTTGCAATTTAAGCACATAAATTGATTTGATAATCCGAACGCCGGAATTAAAGTCATTTGGTTTAATTCGTTTTCGTCATAAAGCGAGTAAGAATACTGTTCATTTTCAAATAAATCCACAAGTTCTCTGCTTGAAGAATTTGTTATAAGATTCATTTTATTCCCGCTTATTTTAATCTGGTCGAGAATATTTTTTAATTCCGAAACATTTGTATCGGATTGAATATTGATTTCTGAAATTAATTTTAAAATTTGAGAGATTGAATAGTGTTCATCATCAAATTTTGCAATCATCTCTTTGTATTTTAAAATATTTTTTATTT
Organism: uncultured bacterium; assembly: GCA_902796305.1. Lineage (GTDB taxonomy): Bacteria > Cyanobacteriota > Vampirovibrionia > Gastranaerophilales > Gastranaerophilaceae > RUG14156. The sequence goes on from CADBOJ010000013.1 coordinate 42,937, forward strand.
TTTCAGGAGAGTTATCCTGTCCGTAGTATATAGAAATAGTCTTTAATTGGGGAGGTGTATCCTGTATTTCCTGATTTTCGTTTTGGCTGTTTTCCTCGTTTATTACGTTTGACGGTTGGGTTATAGGTACGGTTACGTTTGAACTTTGCATGCCCTGTTCATGTTTTGGAGCGGAAAATACATCAAACGCGCTTATTGAATTTTCCTGTGTTTTTTCCCGAACGGCAGTACCACCCTCTCTTAAAGATGAGTTATAAGACATGCTGGTTAAGTTAGAAACTTTACCCGAAGATTCAAAATCAACTCCCTTATCGGATATAATATCTTTTATTGTCGGGCATAAAACATCTCTTATATCTTCCGGAATTGAAGTGTTATTTGTGGTTTGAGCAAGTATATCTTTTAACAAATCAATATATTCAAATTTATATCCGCTGTGAAATTTTTCATGAAGTTTGTATGCACCGTCTTTTAACAGCTTGAAATCCATCCTTCTTAATGCAACTTCAAGTCTTTTTATTGTCATTATTTCGGTTTCCGGAAATGGCGCCATTGTTATTCTCCTTAATTATCTTATTTTCCGCCGCTGTTTCTTTGAATACCCCTTAACATTTGATCCATTTCAACTTTTTCAAGGCTTGCTTCCATAGCGGTTTCTTTAGATATTATACCCTTTTTATACATTTCAAACAAAGTTTTATTCATTGTAACAATGTTGGGTTTCCTGCTATCTTGCATCAGATGGTATATATCAAGGAATTTACCATCCTTAACATAATCGATAACAGTTGAAGTAAAAGTTAATATTTCAACTGCAGGAACCAAAACCCCGTCTACTGTCGGAACGAGCTGTTGATGGACAATGCCTCTTATACAATTTGAAAGGACTTTCATAAATTCAGGCTGTGCCAGTTCGTCAATAAACCCTTTTAAACGGTTGATTGAAGCTATTGTACCGTTTGTATGAAGTGTTGAAAACACGAGGTGTCCCGTTTCACTTGCTTCAATAGCAGCATCAAGCGTCGCTTTATCTCTTATTTCACCTACGAGAATAACGTCGGGGTCTTGTCTTAGTGCATATTTGATACCTGTTTTAAAATCTTTAACATCTAAATCAAGGCTTCTTTGGGTAATTATTGATTTTTTATCTTCATAAACAAATTCAACAGGGTCTTCAATTGTTATGATGTGTCTTTTTTGGGTTTGATTGATAATTTCAATCATACTGGCTAATGTTGTTGTTTTTCCCGAACCAGTTGCACCCGTTATAAATACTATTCCGTTATTAAAGTTTGTATATTGCGCCAAATACCCGGGAAGAAGCAAGTCTTTTAACGATTTTATTTTATAGGGTATAATTCTGAAAGTGAGCTTGCCCAAATGCGCATCTTTACAATAGTTTACCCTGAATCTGCATACTTCTTTTATTTCATAGATATAGTCAATGTCCTGATTGTTGCGATGGCTTTTATACTCTTTCGGCAAAGTTTTATCGAGTATATGTTCTACATCATCATGGGTAAGCGGAGATTGGAAAATTTTATATATTTCTCCGTTTATTCTTAAAGACGGTGCTTTTCCGCAGCTTAAATGCACATCCGAAGCATGTGCCTGATGTGATTTAATTAAAAAATCATCAATATCAAATACCATCTTTAAATAAACTCCAAAAACATTTTATAATGCAAATTTTAATTATGCAATTCTTGATTAAGAAAATGTAATTATCTGTTTATAAGATATAAAATAAAATCGAAAAGCTAAATATTACGGATTAATATGCCAAGCAAGCAACCCAAAATAATGTTAATTCGGATAGTGATAGTATTTGTCCTTACAAAAATCTTAATTGTACATTAAAAAATTAATATATGCCGGTTAAATATCTGCTACATCCAATCATTAACCTGAATTTTTTGATTTAATTCAACGCATAAAGAGCATTTTTCGCAATCCAAATAATTTATTTTTGAGCAGTCGCTGATTTTTGAACCCAATCTTGCCCTGTAGTCATTAACCAGCATGGGACAAGCATATACGCCGTTTTTTGCAACAATCCTTGATGTTGCGCAATCAACCCTGCAGTTGTTAAATTCCGAAAAATTATTTTCAATTGCGCTTAAATCATTTGAAAAATAAGGTATAATTTTTAAATTTATGTCTTCAAGTTCAAAATCTTTTTTTGAAAAATATTCCTGAAATTCCTGAAAAATCAGTTGTTTTGGTTTATTCAGGTAGTTTACAACCGTTATAATAGGATTAAATTCATATTTCAAGAGGCATTGTATCGCAAAAAGAGCCTTTCTAAAGCTTCCCCTGCCTCTGATTTTATCGTTTTCAAGCTCATCAACGGAATCAAGACTTATTCTGTATATTGTTTCAAAATTGCTTTCGTCATCCAATCTTCTCAAGAAACGGGCTTTTTTCTCATTAATCATTGTTCCGTTTGATAAAATTGTTACATTTGAAATTTTAAGACACATTCTTAAAATCTGATTAAAATCGGGGTGCATAAGCGGTTCACCGCCTGTTAAGTAGATTGAGTTTAATTTTTCATTCTTTATTTCAACAAGAGTTCTTTTAATTTTATCAAGGTTGAGAAAATCATCCTCCTTTTTATAACTGTTTTGTTCGAGGTAACAATATTTACAATTTAGATTACAATTCTTTGAACTTAATTGAAAAAACAAATTTTTAAGCTTCTCCATTCTAACGACAGGTGGCGTAATTAGCATTGTCTTCTGATTTTGCATTTTATTCTCCTTTATTTTCAAAATATTTTATAAATTAAAAATGTAAATTAAAATTAGCCGAACGGGTATAATTGAAAAAAAAGTGGAATTATAACAAAGTCAATAAACTTTTAAAATGTTAAAAAATTTGCTATACTATTTTCTGAATGAAAGGCAGGTTGTATGAGCGAACAAAATAGCAAAACAGGGAAACGCTGGTATGACAGAGATCCTGTTCTAAAAGAAGCTCTTGAGCTTTTAAGAGTTGCTTCTGATGAAAAGAAAGAAGAAGCAAAGGATTTCATGTTAACCTTACAGGAAAATGTTGCGCAAGATGTAATCGAAAGAATATATGAAATGGTTACAAAATACCACGGAAAAGGAAACCGCTGGTATGATAATGATCCTGTTATGATTAAAGCTGTTGAAGTTTTAAGACAGGCTGACCCTAAAACTCAAAGAATAGCAGCATTAAAATTGCTTCTTGCTCTTGAAAGAAACGACTCAAAAAATGATTAAATAATGATAAAAGATGTTCAAAATCAGGAAGATTTGAGAAATATTCCGATTCAAAAGGTCGGTGTAAAAGATGTTGAAGTTCCTTTAAAAATTGAAAGGAAATCAAATAGTAATAAAGCGGAACTTGAGACGGTATATGCTAAAGCTAAGATGTCCGTCAGTTTACCCTCGAGATTTAAGGGTACGCATATGTCCCGCTTTATTGAGGTGCTTAATCATTACCAAAAAGAAAGCCTTTTATGCTCGGATATTGAAAATGTTCTTTTTGATATGAAAAAGAAACTTAACGCCAAAAGCGCCTATTTAAAGTTCAGTTTTAAATATTTCATTAAAAAACAGGCTCCCGTAAGCAAACTCGAGTCTTTTATGTGTTATGACTGTGCTTTTGAGGGTGAAGTTAAAGAAGACGGAGAGTATAAATTTTATTTAATTGTAAATGTTCCCGTCACGACGCTTTGCCCCTGCTCAAAAGAAATTTCTAAGCATGGTGCTCATAATCAAAGGGCGATTGTTAAAGCAAAAATAAGCTATAATAACGATACTCATATTTGGATTGAAGATTTAATCGATACGATTGAAAGCTGTGCTTCAAGTAAAATCTACCCTCTTTTAAAAAGAGAAGATGAGAAATTTGTTACGGAAAATGCATATGAAAATCCTAAGTTTGTTGAAGATATTTTAAGAGATGTTGTTGCAAAATTAAATAAAAATAAGGTAATAACATTTTATGAAGTTGAAGCGGAAGCTTTTGAATCAATACATAATCACAATGCATGGGCATATCAAAAATGTTATAAATAAATTATAATTAATTTAATATGGCGGAAATAAAAAACATAATTTTTACAAAATCAAATTATAATTGTATACGGAATTTTGTATACTTTATAAATCATCTTTTGCCTTTAAAATTCAAATATACAAATGAAAGTTTTGTTGCGGTTGAAAACGGAAAAATAAAAGGCTTAATAACCCTTGATAAAGATTCCAAGAGCAATTCAAGATTTAAAATCACAAAGTTTATTCTGGAAGAAAGTGATTCATCAAATGCTAATCAGCTTGTAACTTATGCTATTGCAAGATATAGAGCAATGGGGGCAAGTTCTTTTTATATTGTTATTGATGAAAAAAATGCCGATTTATTAAATATATTTCAAAATGAACTGAACTTCAGAGCATGCGGGCTTGAATATCTTTATAAAGTAAATTCAATAAATTCTTCAGCCTTATCCATGAAGCATTATAAGCATGAATATGTAAGAGAAATTTGTAATTTTTATAATGAAAATATTAATTCATTTAACAGGGTAATATTTGCAAGACAGCCTTATCAGTTTAAAAACAACTGCATTAAATACATGTTTCTTGATGAAAAAGATAACAAAATTTTGGGATATTTTGAGCTTGCGACCAAAAATAATATTGATTATTACATAAATTTTGCAATAGATTGTGCGTATAACATTTACATTATTGATGCAATAAAATTTATAGTTATGAAAATACAGCAAAAAGGCAAAAAATTTAATTTATATATAAAAATAAAAGATTATTTTATGAATTCCGGAGAATTAATTAAAATTTTAGATGAAAATAATGTTGAATTTATTTCAAAAAGCAGAATTCTTGCCAAGGATTATTACAAAGAAATTAAAGAAAATAACCTTTTAAAAAATGCAAAAATAATATTTAACGACCCGACAACCGCATAAAATTTTTAAAGGCATGCCTTTTTTAAAAATTTATTCTCACAATTTACATTTTTTTACAAGTTTTCGTTTTTTTAAGTTAGTTTAAAACATGCACCATGCATGGTTTTTAATGCCATTAATTCATGAAAAACCATGATACGACATGAATTATGCTTTATTTAATTTTGCAAATACAAGTCCCGAGTGCCTTATCATGATTGTAAAAACTCGTAATAATTACTCAAAATTTGCTTGATAATTGAAACTTAACGATTATAATAAAATTAAAGCTAAGGGGGAGTAAGCAATATGCCATTGCTGAGTCCCGATATATTTTTTAGGGAGAGTTTATAAGTGTTAAAAAGTAGAGATTTTGGCAGAGCCACAGCAGTGAGAAGATGGACGCAAACTGCAATAGAATGCTATAAAAGGGGTTGTAATTGCGAAGGGTGTTTTTACACCGATTTCTTTAATAACTCCAGTCAAAAATGTCAAATGAAAGCTTCCGTGCTTGAATTAGTAAGAGTTTTAGGTAAACCTGATATTGAGTTAAAGCAAGTTTTAACCGACGAAATTTAATTTAAACAGGTTTTTTTATTATTGTCATTACAAGCGACAAATTTTGGATAGATGTATTTACCCTCTTCTTTTAAAGAAGAGGGTAAGAATTAGGTTTTTTAAAGGATTTATCGGATTATTTAAAATATACAGCCTAAAGTTTAGTAAGTTATAATTTCTTACGAACCTTTCTTAATAAGTTCTGTAAGCTCTCCTGTTACTATCTGCATAGCTTTATTTGTTTGAATATCTCTTTTTAACTTATCATACTGATACATTATTGTTGTATGATTTTTGCAAAATTCCTTTGCTAAAACAGGATAGCTCAAATCGAGAAGTTCACGGGCCAGATATATAGCATATTTTCTGGCATTTACCACTTCTTTTGCTCTTGCGGTTGATAAAATTTCCTTCTTTTCGACATTAAAATATCGTGAGCAAACATCAAGTATATTTTCAGAGGTTATTTTTTTCTTTTTTTCTTTTAACTCCAAAAATTCGGAAGTATTTTCAACATTTAATTCAATGCCCTCAATTGATGCTCTGGCACTTGCTTTATTGTATGCACCCTCAAGCTCTCTTACGTTATTATCAAATTCTTTTGCAAGAAGGAGTGCCACCTCGTCGCTTATCGGGAAATTCTGGGCTATTGCGTAATGTTTTACTATTTCCATTCGTGTTTCAAGGTCGGGAATTTTAATATTTGCTTCAATTCCCCATTTGAAACGGCTTTTCAGCCTGTCAGGGATTAATTCAAATGCACTCAGTGGTCTGTCTGATGCAAAAACTATCTGTTTTCCGGCATCATACAAGGCATTAAAAGTGTTAAATACCTCTTCTTCTGTTCTTTTTTTGCCGTCAATCCACTGAATATCATCAATCAATAATACATCAACATTTCTGAACATATCTCTAAATGAGCGCATTCTTTCATTGACTTCGCCCGTATTTTTAGAACGTCCTATTGCATCCACCATTTTATTTGTAAATTCTTCGGCATTTGTATATCTTACCTTTAAATTGGGAAAATTCTTTAATATCTGATGTCCGATAGCTTGCATCAGATGTGTTTTACCCAGTCCGACAGAGCCGGATAAAAAGAGAGGATTGTATTTCCCCTGTCCGGGATTATCGGAAATCATACGTGCAACATTATATGCAAATTTAGAATTTTCTCCGACAACAAAATTTTCAAAAGTATATTTTAAATTTAATCCCGTAATGGAATGCATATAATCCAAGCTTTCCATACGGCTTGCAGTTTCTGAATGCTTTTTTTCTTCCGTTGTTTGTTTCTGCTTTTTCTTTACTTTTATTGTTTCATCAAGATAAAATTTCGGTATTCTTCTTATGTTCGTGGCTTCAAATAAAGCATCCTCAACATCCTTAAGATGCTTTCTTTCAAGCACCTGTATACCGAAACTTTGCGGACTTTTTATAATAAAAATGCCGTTTTCGCTTTCTTCAAACAACGGCGACCCGGGTTCAAGCGAAGTTACCCACATTTGAGAAAATCCGGGGAGTTTATTTTCAAGAATTTGAATAAAATTCTCCCAAGCCTCTTTTTCTTTTTTATCTTTTAGAATTGACAAAGCCATTCCTCAATAATTTTCTAACCATAACTTTAAATCACAAGAATATCATCCCATGACTTATTATAGTCATTTTACTATAAATTCAAGCCGTAGTAAAATAGTTAAATGAATAAATCCGAAATATTTGATTTTATTAGAAACTTATATTCTAAAATCAGTTATAATCCGCCTTTTATAAATACAGGCAAGGCGGTTTTGCCTTTAAGATATTTCTTTGAACTTACATACAGGTGCAATTTAAGATGTCCTTTTTGCTATCTCGGCGATAAAAGGGAAAAAGACGAGCTTTCAACATCAAATTGGTTTAACATAATAAAACAAATTCCCTTTTATTCTTTTGTTACGCTTGTCGGCGGAGAAGTATTGTTAAGAGAAGATTTTTCCGAGATTTTATATAAAGTTTCAAAGCATGTTTTGGGAAAAGTAAATGTTGTTACAAACGGAACGCTTATAAATGATAAAATTGCGGATGATTTTATCAAATCAAAAATGCTTCTTTTGAGCGTTTCCCTTGACGGATGGGAAGATAATCACGACAAAAACAGGGCGAGAAAGGGAATTTTTAAAAAAATAATTTCAAATCTTGAAAATATAAATGAAAAAAGAAAAAAACTTAAATCCCGTCTTATGATTGATATTAAAACAATAGTTTTAAAAAATAACCTTGAAGATATTTTAAAATTGTACGAGTATGCTTCAAGAAATAATTTTGAATTTTTTTCGATTTCTTTTTTAAGAAATAATAATTTAAAACAAAATCCCATTCTTTACAATAATTTCGATGAAGTTTTTTATTTAAAAAATTATCCTGTTGAACTTTATTTTGATATAAAAAAGTTTGAAGAAATTTATCTTGAAATTCAAAAAATAAAAAAACATTCAAAAACAAAAATCCGCTTTGCTCCGAAATTTGATAATAATAATCCCGAACTTGAACTGAATTCAATAAAAAATTTCTTTTTAAATTCAAAAGATAAAAAGCCGTCCGAAATTTATAAACCCTGTTTATACCCTTATTCTAATACAATAATAAATCCCTCGGGAGATGTATATCCGTGTTTAAGCGTTAAAATGGGCAATTTAAAGGAGAATTCACTATATGAAATAATGAATTCTCCTTTGTACAGATGTTTTAGAAAAAATCTTAAGTATTCCGAAGTTTTTTCTTCGTGTCAGATGTGCTGCGAGCTTAGAACGAGAAGTTAACCCTTGTATCCGCATTCTTTTCTATTATAACTTTGCAATTCATATTGTTGCTGTAACAATTAAAGTTATCCCCGTTAGTCTTTTTGTATATCGGTAATGTTTTAATATTTCCGATAACATTTTCGGGAATATTCAATGCTAAATTATTTTTCGGTCCTACCTTACCACTATTTTTATCGGTTTTATTATTATTCAATGTTCCGCATAACTGATAAGTATATTTATTATCAAAATAAATGTTATTTTCTTCTATATCTTCTTTATTCTTGCTTTCGCATACGGCATTATCCTTTTTATCATTTCCGTATGCTCTGTGTATAGCTTCATAATATGTCATAGAATCCGATACGAATTTTTTCTGGTCATTATTTGTTGATGTTGTTCCATCTTCGTTTGTAGTGCTGTTTTCGTTAACATCCTCGGTTTCTACTCTTGCTGACATATAGGTTTGAGAATATATCGGATATCCCATTGGAATTACTTCCCCTCTTCTTGTAACTGCAAAAGGTACGATATCAGGCAGATATTTGCCGTTTGCTTCCGTTTTTACTTTGTTCGGGCCCTTTGAACCGTTTATATCAATATATACAATGAAGTATTCAAGTTTTGCATCCGAACCGTCAGGATATCTGAATTTTTCTTCGTCACCTTTATATTCATAAAGACGGTCATCTATATAAAATCTGTTAGAGTTTGAGGTTGTAAATCTTCTTGTAGCTTTTCCGATATTATCAGCACTTTCATTAACGGTAAATTTAGATACCCCATCTTGTTTTTCCTCATCCGCATCTTCATCTCCGCCTCCGCAATGCAATCCGCTTTTTGGAATATTTAAAAATTCGCTAAATCTGTAGCATAAATCGATGCCGTTTATCGGAAATCCTCTTTTCTCGTTTCCATAGTTGTTCCCATAGCATTTTTTACCAAGCTCGCTGTTGTCATTTACAGCATTTACGCATTCAGGGTCTGCAAAAACATTATATGTAAGTAAACTTAATGTATTATATGCGTTATAGTATGCGGAATTGTAATTATTTATTTTTCCGTTTAATATTACAAGTTCATAAATTAATATAACCCCTGCAAATACCATAACTGTTGCTACTTCAACAAGTGAAAAAGCTTTTTTAAATCTTTTTTTATTATTTAGCATATTTTTTCTCCGCATACTTACATAAAATATTCTATGTAAATTTTTTACATTTTTTAACATTTTATCATAAATTACACCTTAAGAACTAGACTTTTTAAATTAAATTTTTAAAAATCAATTAAAGTTTTTTTAAAACCTGCCGTATAATGAAACTAACTAGATAAGGGGGACATTAATTTGTCTGAAATTGATATGAAAAAAGCATTTAGTATTGCAGAATTGATTTTGAGCTTATTTGTACTCGCTCTTGTTGCGCTTGCTGCGGTAAATGTGGCTTTTAAAAAAGCAAAAACGCTTTCCGAAAAAGCTAATCCGATAAAACCGAGAATTATCTGTAATACGGGATATTGCGATTTTATACCGACTTCTCCTTTTGTTGAAGAAAAAAATAAAAATTCTGAAGAACAAGAGAAGGAATATAAAAAATTTAGAAAACAAGGATACATTAAATATGGCTATGGCAATGAATACTATGCCGAAATGCAATCAAACGAGTTTATAAAAATTACGATAGTTGGCGGTGGTGCAGGCGGAAGCGAAAAAACCGGCGGAGCCGGAGGAGAAAAGAGAGTTATTATGTATCCCTCTCTTGTCCGTCCGCTGTCATGCGAAACCGGGTATGTTCCGCATGGCTCTCGCTGCTGTAAAAGTTCGGATGGCATAGCATGCGACAAGAATAGTCCGGAAAAATGTATCGGCGGATACATAGAAAAAGACGGGACATGCAAGGTTAATTTTAAATACCGCATATATGTCGGTAAAGGCGGCAGTGTAAACCAAAACGGAGGAGATACAAAAATTGTTATATGTGAAAACGGAAAACCTTGTAATGAATATTCTCCCGTATTAGAATCTGCTGCAGGAGGAAAAGCGGGAGTCGGATTTGTTGAAAGAAGTGAGGGTATAAATCCTGCTGACGGGCGTGAGCCGCATGAAGAACAATGGAGTTCTGAAACAGAAAAAACCACAGGAAACGAATCAAATGATGATGGTGGTAATGATATGAATGGATACGGCGGAGCTGCCAATAACCCCGGTAAAAATGGTGAGGTAATAATAGAATGGAAATAAAAAATATAAAATATAAAAAGATAGTTGCCTTTTCTCTTGCGGAAGCAATGATTTCCATGATGATTATTATGATTTCAATTATGTGCGCTGCTCCTATTATGACAAAACAAAAAAATTCTGCAGGTCTGAAACATACCACAGTAAAAGGTTCATATACCTGCTATCCCGAATGGGTAAATAAAAAAATAGATAATATAACAATTAGCGGCTATATGTTTAGGTCTATGTATTGTGAAGAAGAAAAATGCAAATTCAGTGAATGCGCATGTGATAAAGGTAAAGATGATTGTATTACCTATAGTAATAAAGCGGATGAAAATGGCAATAAAACTAAGGTAGAATCGGTTTGTATTAACGGAGAGAAGTTTTTTGCAATCGGATGTAAAATGATGATGAACCCGCGTGCTGCGCATTATTTAATGATTGCAACAGGTGCGGGTTATTATGATAAGGATTCAAGTGGTAATGAACATTATGGAAGCGCTCAGGTAGTAACCCAGTATATAAGGGCACTAAGCGATAATATAAATATATGCCCGGGGGTTGATATCAGCAAGAGAGCTTTTGATGAAAACGGAAATGTAAACGAAAGTACCAATCCGAATAATATAACTCAGGATGAAATGAATAAAATAATAAAAGAATTACAGCTTGAAAAATGGAATAAAGCAATTGCCAATATGACAGTTGATGAAATAAATGATTATAAAAAAAATAATCCGATAAATGAAATAGAAATATATCCTTATGAAATTGACGCAAAAAAAACGGAATATTTAAGACATAAAAAAACAGATATTAATTGGGACAGCAGAAAAACAAGATACAGTAATACCGGAGATGACTGCGGAAACGAGCTTGCTGCCTTGCCCGGATATTATGAAAAAAATGAATTGACTAAAGATAATATTAACAATGTATATCTGTTAAACCCCGATGTTGCCGGTTGTAACGACGGCAAACTCAGTGTCTCTTATAACGAGGGAATAATTACGTTAAGCTGCGAGAGAGAATCAGAGTCGCAATCGCCATCTGCTAAAATTGCAATAAGTAAGTTAGAAAAAGTTGGTAATTATTATACATTTAAAGACGGGAATGGGTCGGGTAAGTATAAATTCAATATTGAACTTAGAGACTCAAATTATAAATCGGGAGAATCAAAGCAGCGTTTCTCCGAAATATTAAAAAACATGAGTCCTTTAAGAATGAATAACCACTTTTATACAAATGTTATAGCGCCTCAATATGGAGGAGTGGCAAAACAATCGGATTCGAGTGCAGCAAGCGGTGGATCTATAGAAGCGCAACCCGGAGCAGCTACGATTTTGTGGTAGATAAATTATGGTAATAAAATAGCAGTTAATAGATAACTTGGAGCGAAGTAATGAAAAAACATTCAAAAGAAAAACTAAAAAAAGCATTCAAGCAGGCTTTTTCGATAGGAGAGGCGGTTATTGTTA
>CADBOJ010000014.1 GCA_902796305.1 uncultured bacterium
AAACATCAGAGAAAAAATTGTTCAAGGAAGAATTGATAAATTAATGGCTCAAAGATGCCTTTTAGACCAAGCTTTTGTAAAAGACCCAAATCAAACAATAGCTCAACTTATTCAAGGCAAATTAGAAGTTGTTAAATTTGACAGATTTGTTCTTGGTGAAGGTCTTGAAAAAAGACAGGACAATTTTGCAGAAGAAGTAATGAGTCAGATTAAAGGCTAATTTCTAATTCATATTTAAACTCCCTTATGTAAATAAAATTACACAGGGGAGTTTTTTATTGGAATACTTTAATATATAATTTTAGATATGAATTTAATTTTAGCTTCAAATTCACCCAGACGAAAACAAATTTTAAAAAATAACGGCTATAACTTTATTGTTATTCCGTCTAACTACGAGGAAAACATATCAAACAAACCTTATTCATCGGATATTGTTAAAAATTGCGCAAAAAACAAAGCTAAAGCAATACTAAATAAAACGAATAAGAATTCAATTATAATTTCTGCCGATACTGTTGTTGTATCCGATAATATCATTCTTGGCAAGCCAAAAGATAAAAGCGACGCCATTAAAATGCTCAATAATTTATCCGGTAAAACCCATTTTGTAGCAACTGCAGTCTGCCTCATAAATACAAAAACAAATAAAGTACTGACAGAAATAGATACGACCGAGGTTACATTTCGCAAGCTACAAAATGAAGACATACTAAAATACCTTGAAAATTCCAAACCATACGATAAAGCAGGAAGTTACGGAATACAGGATGAAAATTTTGATTTTTGCACAAACATTAACGGTGAACTTGATAATGTTATAGGATTTCCGATTAAGCTTTTTAATACAATGTTACTTACCATATAGCATGCAAGCAACACAATCGCCGTTAATATTTTCAATCACAGGCTTTACGGATTTGCACTTATCAAACACATTATTACATCTTGGGTGAAATTTACATCCCGAAACAGGTTGCGTTATTGGAGAAATCTGTCCCTTGATATTTTCTAAGGTTTTACCTCTTTTTGCGGGAAGCGCATTTAAAAGAGCTTTTGTATAGGGATGCAACGGGTTTTTAAATATTTGCTGGCTATCGGAACGTTCTACTATGTCACCCAGATACATAACCGTAGTTGTATCAGAATAATTATATGCGACTGATAAATCATGAGTAATTAAAACAACGGTTTTTCCGTTATTTTTAAATTCTGAAAGCAGATTTAATATCGAATTTGAAACAGTTACATCAAGGGCTGTTGTAGGCTCATCAGCCAGAATTAAATCCGCATTTGAAATTAATGCCATTGCTATAATTATTCTCTGCTTCATACCGCCCGATAATTCATGAGGGTATGAATTTAAAACATTATCTATATTTTTTATCTTAACGTCGTTAAGAGCATTTTTAACAATTTCTTTTTTGTTTGAAATATTTTTTAAGGAGTTAATTTCTAAAAGCTGATTTTCAATGGTATAAAGCGGATTTAAAGATGTAAAAGGGTCTTGTGGAATTAAAACAATTTTTGAACCTCGATAAGTATTAAATTTACTTTCGGACATTTCAAGAATGTTGTCCTTATTGTAATAAATTTCGCCTGATTTCACTTCGGCATTTTTTGGCAAAAGCCTTAATACGGTATTTAAAAATACACTCTTACCGCACCCTGATTCGCCTGCAATACAATGAATTTTGCCTTTTTCAAACGACAAATCAATTTTATTTAATACATAATAAAAATTGTCATCAATATTGAAACCTACGCTTAAATTTTTAACTTCTAAGATATTATCCAATTCTGCACCTTTAAATTCAATATATAATTCTACCATATTAAAAATTAAAGTTAAATTATCAATAAGTAGCAAAAAAATATTATTTGGTATTTTATAAAATTATGAAAATAAATTCAATAAATCAGATAAATTTCAAAAAAAAATTTTGTAATTTATATAATACCGACACCGGCAATCAAAAAAGTAAATACTATGTCTATAAAATATCTCCAAATTACGATTATGATTATATAGACGAATTAATTAAATCAGATACTTGGAATAATTCGGAAGATGTAAAAGAAGCACTTCTTTGGGAAAATTTTCTATACAAGGCATCAGCCGGGAATTTATCCGGTAATACACATTCTACCTATGCAGTAGAAAACAATAATTTTCAATGCGTTGGAATAACTCATGTTATTGAACGATTTACCGATAAAGTAAAAGAAATAATGCTTGTAGTTAATCCCGATCTTTCAGATAATGACAAAATAACTGTAAAAGAAATAATTAAGGATTTTTTAAAAATAGAATAAGTGAAGTGGAGTCAAGCTAACAAACAGTTTGTTCTTTAGTTTTGTTTACGGTTTGCTTTGCTCTCATTTTTTTTCTTCTCATTAAGTCTACAAAAGCCTCTAAACGTGTAATATATCCTGCACGCCCGGTTTGTTCATCCATAATTAGGGATAAAATTGGTAAATTAACATCTTCTCTCATTTTCGGGAAAATATTCTGGCTCATTATTTCAGGCATACAAGTAAACGGAGAAACATGAATTAATCCGTCCACATTTCTTTCTTTTGCATAAAGAACATCAGAAATGCATTCAAGTGCATCACCGCCGATATCACGCATTAAATACGGTTTTGCCAGCCTGAAAGCACGTTCAAGATGGGTTTCACCTTTCTTAAATATTTTCGGGATAATCGCATCTTTCAAGAATGAAGAAACGGTAAGAGAACGTCTTACCTGCACACCCATTGCACCCAACTCCCTTTCAATATTTTGATTGGAGAACTCATCGTTAACAATATATATTTCACCTGTTAGATCGACATGTATGATATTTCTGTTTTTATCAATCTCAACGTTAGATATTTCAGACAATCCTTTTTTTAGAGCCTTTGAAAGTTCTTTGGAATTTTTTGCTTCTCTAATATACTTGATTGCTTTATTAAATGCCTTTTCGCTGTCACCTTTATGAACTTCTCTGGCTCTATGGTAAGATAAAAAGCTCTGGAGTTCATCAACGGCAAAAACCGTTCTGACTCCAAGATAAATAGCACTCAACAATTTAAAATAATTTTTCTGACTGCTTATTTTTTTAAGGTAATCAACCATTCCCTTAAAGCCGTCATATAAATTTAATTCTATATAATTTGCTTTATATCCCAATTCAGCAAGAACTTGGGCAATGTTTCTGCCATATTCTCCCAAACGACAAATTCCGGGGGATGCTATCATAGATACATAGTCAACTCCGCCTTCTATTGCTTCAATAAAATTCCCAAGAATTAATTTATATGGAATACAAATCGCTTCGGGAGAATTTTTCGTACCGATTGACAATGTTTTTTTGCTGGTATATGGCGGAATATAAGCTTCAACACCTACTGAATTTAAAACCTTTTCCCATGCTACATAAATTGTTCCCATATGCGGGAAAGCTACTTTAATCTTTTTATCTTTGATATTCATAATATTTATTATAATATAAAAATATTTTTTAACATTAGATAATAATTTGGCAACTTTTTTTTATTATGTGTTTTGTCAAAATATCAACATCAACAGAAAGGGAAACATAATGGGAAATACTATAAGCCACAATGAAGCTTTAAGATTATCTCAGATTAGATCTAAAAGTCAATGGTCTGCCCCCGCAAATGCTTATCAGGGCGGAACACACAATATTGAAACCGAAATTGAAGATGGCAACAAAAAATCAATGAATTGGTTGAAATGGGCAGGAATAATAGCTGCAGGCACAATAGGTACAGCGTATCTTGTAAAATCAGGCAAAGGTAAAAAGGCCGTTGACTATGTTATGAATAAACTTCAGAAAGGTGTTCAGAAATTAGAAGTAACAAAAGATATTAACGGTAAAGTTACGGAAAGAAAAATCGGTGATAAACTATTAAACTTTGTTAAAAATGACAAAGGAAAGTTTATTGCCAAAATAGATGACGAGCCTGCTAACATAAAATTTATATATAAGGGTGTAGTTTCCACATATAAAGACGGAAGACTTGTTAGTGCCGTTAAGAGAGGTTCAAACGGTTTTGCTAAAACTTATGTAGACGGTCTTCTCTCAAAAGCAAAATACTATGATGAAAATTCTAAGCTGTTAAGTAAAACAATGGCACTATTCGACAAAAATGGTAAAATTACAAAATTATCAACTGTGTCTGCAAATGGTAATATTGTTAAAGATATTAAATTTGAGTATGATAAAAATGATAAGCTTGCAAATAAAGAAGAGATTAAATCGTTATCAAATAACAAAATAGATTCAGAAGTTAATGTTCCTGCAGAACAAAATACGAATACAAATTCAAATGGACCTCAAGAAAGTCAGGCTGATGTAAAACCGACCGAAGCTACTCAGGCAATGGTATCCGAAAAACCAACGGCAAAACCCGAACTTCCGGATTTAGAAGCACAAACTAAACCCAATATACATGAAGGTGAAATTACAACTCCGCCGGCTGATGTAAAACCGACCAAAGCTCCTAAAAAAGCGCAAAAATCTAACAAACCAACAGAAAAATAATTATAAAGTTGGAAAATAATATACTAAAATGCGGTAAGTTTTTTACCGCATTTTTGCTAACTGAATATATAACAATAACAAAAAGTGTAAACAATATAAATAAAAATAAATGCCCTTACTACGAGCCCGTAACCAGAAAAATGACCGGTTCTAAAAAACCGGTCATTTTAAGCGTTTATATTATAAGTAAATTAACTACTTAACTTCAACAACTGCACCTGCAGCTTCAAGTTTTTCTTTAATTTCTTTAGCTTCTTCAGGTTTAATGTTTTCTTTAACCGGTTTCGGAGCAGCTTCAACAAGGTCTTTAGCTTCTTTTAAACCTAAACCTGTGATTGTTCTAACTTCTTTTAATACTGCAATTTTCTTATCAGCAGGAACTGAAGCTAAAACAACAGTTACTTCAGACGGAGCTTCACCTGCATCAGCAGCAGCAGCGCCTGCAGCAGGAGCAGCAGCAACAGCAACCGGAGCAGCAGCAGATACGCCGAATTTTTCTTCCATTGCTTTAACTAATTCACTTGCTTCTAATAAAGTTAATTTTTCAATTGATTCTAAAATTGTTTCTACGTTACTCATTTTATTTTACCTTTCATAATTTAATCTGTAACTAAATAAAACTTATGCCTGTTTTTTATCTCTGACAGCCGCAACTGCTCTAACCAAAGCAGACATAACACCATTTATACCGCCAACAATACCGCTTGCGGGTGAATTGATAGAACCGAGCATTTTTGCGTAAAGTTCTTCTCTTCCCGGCATAGTAGCAAGTTTCTTTGCTTCATTTGCCGACATTAAGTTACCGTCAAGTACTGCGCCTAAAATTTCGCCTTTTTTATTTTCTTTAATAAATTTAGCTAAAACTTTAGCTGCACCTACTTCATCGCCGTAACCAAATGCTATTGCGGTAGGACCTTGCATTAATTCGGAAATAACACTATAAGATGTACCTTCTGTTGCTACTTTTAGCAATGTGTTTTTTGTAACTGTCAAATCTGCTTGATTGGATTGAAGAGAACGTCTTAATTCCGTAATTTCTTCAACAGATAAACCTCTGTAATCAGTTACAACAGCAACTTTAGCATTTTCAAATTGTTTTTTATAGTGTTCGATTTTTTGATTTTTAAATTCTTTTGTTGCCATTTTGAACTATTTTCTCCTTTCTTTCAGACTTCGCAATATTTTTGCTTTAAAAACAAAAAAGTTTTGCGAGTATAGTACGCAAAACAGCTCAATAAATAAATTAAAAATAATTTAAAATATCTTTTGAACCTGGATTGGAAATTAAGGTATTAATTTAATAAAACCGCCAATCGTCATTGGTACTATATAAATGATAGTTTAACAAGATAAAATGTCAAGAAAAATCTTAATATAAATTAATATTTTGAAAATTTTGAGCAATTATTTTTTTCAGGAATGTTTTTAAATGCATAAATAAAATATTATATTAAATTTTGTAAAAAAATACTTTATTTACAAAACAAAACATGGTATCATATCATCTCTGGTTAAGATATATGCAAAATACAAAAGAAAAAATAACAGTAAATATTAACTTAAAAAAATACTCTGATTTAATTAACAGAATAGTAAAAATTGAATATAAATCAATCAGTGCCACTCATCTTATAGAATATGACGAATTAATTAATATTGGCTATCAAACAATTAATATTTTAAGCAGTAATAAAAATTGTTCGTCAATGAATGAATCTTATATTGCAACTGCAATTAAGTGGGCTATAAGAAACGAATTAAGAAACAGATATAAATGGTACGGTGTTAAGCAAAACCAGCAGGAACAATCGTCAGGAGCGCTAGATTTTACATACCAGAGCGTTCTTTCAACAGATGAGCTTTTTGATTCCGAAAAAACATACGAAGTTAAAGATACAAGATGCACTCCGGAAGAAAGCTGTGAGTTTGCAATGCTATCAAGCTCAATTAAATCAGCTGTTACCACTCTTCCCAGACGTGAAAGAATATTAATAGAATCAAGATTTTTTAAAGAAAAGAAGCTTCATGAGCTGTCAGACGAATATTCAATCTCTCCAAGCAGAATTTCAAGAATTATTAAGTCAGGACTTGATAAAATCAAAATAGAACTAATCAAAAACAACGTTATTTAACAAGCAAGAAAATTCATTCTTGAAAAATCAAGTTTATTTTCATCAATTTCATTACTGCTGTCATTTTGAATATTTACGGCTTTATTAATAATAAATTCAAGTGTTAGTTTAAATTTCTTTAAATTTAAGCCGATATCATCAAGTTCTTCGACGCAATCATAATTAATATTTTCAAGTATTTCAATATTTCTTACTATGCGATATAGAAAATCGCCATATGTACTTTTCTTGCATATATCACGACGTTTATCATATTCAAGCGATGCCGCATTGATAAGATTAACCACAAAGTCATTAAGCTTCAATCTTGACATTATAAATTCCGCATCAAAATCCGAAACGTCTTTGATATTTAGTATACTGTCCAGATATTTTACGTTCTCTTTTTTTGAAGTTTGAAGTATCAAATCCAAAACCTCGGATGAAATATGTGACATCATATGCCTCGCTTTATAAAAAAATTAATGATATATTTTATAAAGTAAATTTCGCTAAAAAAATTGCTAGTATAATTTTACTATTTTCTCAATTGACTTCTTCGCAATGTTGAATATTTCATCCATCTGATTTTTTGAAAAAGGCAACCCTTCAGCAGTTGTTTGAAATTCGATTATTTTACCCGAATTTGTTAAAACTATATTGGAATCGACCTGAGCGGAAGAATCTTCTTCATAGCATAAATCTACCATAACTTCCCCGCCTACAATTCCGGCTGATATTGCACCAATAGGTTCTATTATCGGATTTTCCGCTATAATCCCGTCATCAAGTAATTTTTGAATTAAAATTTTAAGAGCTTTATATGCTCCGCAAATTGAAGCAGTACGCGTTCCGCCGTCAGCCTGAATTACATCTGCATCAAGTGTAATTGTTATACCTTTTATTTTTGTTAAATCAACACATGCTCTAAGCGATCTGCCGATTAATCTTTGGATTTCCTGTGTTCTTCCCGAAATTTTAGTTCGTTCACGCTGGCATCTTTGCTGAGTACTTGCGGGAAGTAGTGAATATTCAGCGGTAATCCAGCCTGAAGCAGAATCTTTATCCATCCATTTTGGCAAATTTTCTTCATAAGAAGCACAAACTATTACTTTTGTGTTTCCAAATTCAACAAGACAAGAGCCCTGTGCATATTTAATAAAGTTATCGGTAAACTTGATTTCTCTTAATTCGTCATTATTTCGTCCGTCTTTTCGCATAAACTCCCCTTTTTTTAATTTTTAATAATATAGCACAATTTATAACCTCAAATTAATAAAAAATACAATTATTTTTAATTATAAATTTTTTATAATTTTAACATAAATCCTCAACTCTTCTGATTGCTTATTGCCCCTTGTTTTTGGGGCTTTTTTTATATCGTTTACATAAATTTACAATGAGTATATATTTGTTATATCATTTTTATATACGGGAATTTATACTATACAAGTTGTTCTCTTTTCCACTCCTTCCTCCATATGCAGATTTTATAGCATTAATCCGGCTTTTGTTGCCGGATTTCTTTTTTTAGGGAAAATAAAATAATTGTGATTCAAGTGTAATTTACGGGTGTTATATTTCCATATTTTAATTTATTGACGAATTAAAATTAAGATAATAAACTGTAAATATTAAGAGTATATAAAAAGGGGGAGATATGGTTAAAATATATTATTCACAGGACTGCGATATACAAAGATTAAACGGTAAAACAGTTGCAATTATGGGATACGGTTCTCAAGGTCATGCACATGCGCTTAATCTTAAAGAATCAGGAGTAAATGTTGTTGTTGGCTTATATGAAGGCTCTAAATCAGCAATTAAAGCACGTGAAGCTGGTTTGGAAGTGTTAAGCGTAGCAGATGCGGCAAAAAGAGCTGACATTATAATGATATTATTGCCCGATGAAATTCAAGCAAATGTCTACAATAATGAAATTAAACCGTATCTTACGGAAGGTAAAACGCTTGCTTTTGCACACGGATTTAATATTCACTACAATCTTATTGAACCTCCAAAAAATGTCAACGTTATTATGATTGCGCCAAAAGGTCCGGGACATACCGTTAGAAGCGAGTATGTTGAAGGAAAGGGTGTTCCCTGCTTAATTGCAATACATCAAAACTATACAGGAACAGCACTTGAAGACGGTCTTGCATATGCTGCGGGAATCGGCGGAGCAAGAGCGGGTGTTATAGAGACAACATTTAAAATTGAAACAGAAACGGATTTATTCGGTGAACAAGTTGTTTTATGCGGTGGTGTTTGCGCTTTAATGCAGGCAGGCTTTGAAACACTTGTTGAAGCAGGTTATACTCCGGAAAACGCATATTTTGAATGTATCCATGAAATGAAATTAATTGTGGATTTAATTTATAAAGGCGGTTTTGAAGCTATGCGTAAATCGATTTCAAATACAGCCGAATTCGGTGATTATGAATCAGGAAAACGTATAATAACAGACGAAACAAAAAAAGAAATGAAAAAGATTTTATCCGAAATTCAAGACGGCACATTCGCCAGAAACTGGATAAATGAATGCAATACAAACCAAATTCATTTCAAAACAACAAGAAAATTAAAAGCTGCTCATCCGCTTGAAGCAGTTGGCAAAGAGCTTAGAAAAATGTATTCATGGAATGAAGAAAAATAATATGGAAGAAAATACATTATCCTTTGAAGAAATTAATAAGTGGTTGGAAGAATTTAAATCAACCGAGGATGAAAAGACAAAAAAACGTCTAAAAGAACTTGTCGTTCTGGCATGCATGCCGATTGTGAAAAAAGTGGCACGCTCGCTTGCAAGACGTTGTACCGACCCTGTTGAAGATATTACACAGGTTGGTTCACTCGGTTTGATTAAAGCAGTAGAACTGTACAATCCTGAAATTTCGAAGAATTTTAAATCTTATGCAACCTACCTTATTACAGGTGAAATAAGACATTATTTAAGAGATAGGACGACCATAATCAGAGCTCCGAGAGAAATCAAAGAATTGTCTTTTCGTATTCACAAATTAACACTAGAATTAACCGAAAAATTAGGTGTTGCTCCAACCGATAAAGATATTGCAGAAGCTCTTCAGATGCCCGAAGAAAAAGTTGAAGAATGCAATAACCTTGAAAGAAGGACAACTACAATTTCAATTGACCAGATAATAGGCGGGGATGAAAATTCTATTTCTCTTGTTGAAAAAATCGAAGACGAGAGTCAAAAAGAAGCTTTTAACAGCTACGAAAACAGAATAATTCTTGATGATGCAATAAAGAGGCTTGAACCAATCGAACAGCAATTAATCATTATGAATTATTATGACGGCTTAAATCAAAGAGAAATATCGGAAAAATTAAATATAAGCCAGATGCAAGTATCCAGAAAGCTCAAAAAAGCCTTGTCAAAACTATTTGATATAGTTACAAAAAAAGGTCTGAAAAAATATGAGTAGCTTAAGCATACTCCCGATTTGGCTTATTGCAACTTATGTATTTTTATTCGGTCTATGTATCGGCAGTTTTTTAAATGTTGTAATATTAAGAGGTCTTAGCGGTGAAGATTTCGTATTACAGCGCTCAAAATGCCCGAAATGCGGTAATAAATTAAAGTGGTATATGAATATACCTTTATTGTCTTATATCTTTCTTAAAGGCAAATGTGGTTTCTGTAAAACACGAATTTCAATCCAATATCCTATTATTGAACTTTTAACCGCTTTGTTGTTCATGTCGGTTTATATAAAATTCGGTCTTACGTTAAAAGCATTTTTTCTTATAATCATAATTTCAACCTTTATAGTACTTGCAATGACAGATATTCTTGAAACGGTTATTTTAACTAACCATGCTTATTTTCTGATTGCAACGGGGCTGATTTATTCTGTTCTAAGCTTATCCGGAATAACCATAAAAGAATCAATTTTAGCAGGAATAGCAGGTTTTGTTATTTTTGAAATAATTTCAAGGCTCGGCTACTTTTTTGCGGGCATGAGAATATTCGGTGAGGGTGATAGTTATATAACTGCAGGAATAGGAGCAGTATTTGGCTTTAAAGGTTTGGTTATTGTTGTAGCTTTAAGTTTCCTTATTCAAAGTGCCTTAGCACTTCCGATAATTACAATAAATGCCTTTAAGGATAAGAAAACCAAACTGGGAATATCATATATACTTGTAACAATTTCGATAATTTATATAATTTTGACAAATGCTTTAAATCTTACATCATCAAATTTCTATACAGTTTCGGTATTAATAATGGCCGGTATTTTGATTTACTGTTTAAAAAATGTCATAGCAGAAATTCATTCCAAAAAGAAATTATTTGAAGCCGAAAATAGTGGCAACGAAACAAAAAATGACGATGAAGAATTTGAAAAAGGAAAAAACATCTTTCTTTTAATGCCGTTTGGTCCTGCGCTTATTATAGCCTCGGTAATTTGCATTTTTTATTTAGCTGAAATTAAAAATATTTTAAAATCCGTTATAATATAGAGTAAAATAAGCTAGGCAAAATTTATATGTTTATATTAAAATAGTTATATCAGTTTATAACTAGGAGGATTAAATGAGCAATATACAACTAACTTCAGAAATTGAAGAAAAATGCTGTGTGGCTCGTGGCATAAAAGGTTCACCCGCCCCGATTCCACAGGAAGGTTTATGGACTAAATGCAAAGAAATTAAAGATATTTCAGGTTTAACCCACGGTTGCGGATGCTGTGCTCCTCAACAGGGTACTTGTAAATTGACTTTAAATGTTAAAGAAGGAATTATTCAAGAGGCATTAGTTGAAACAATAGGTTGTTCCGGCATGACACATTCGGCCGCTATGGCAGGCGAAATTTTACCGG
>CADBOJ010000015.1 GCA_902796305.1 uncultured bacterium
AAAAATACCATAAAACAAGGATTTTTATTTTCAACCGGTTCGCTATAAATTTAATTTTTTTCCCAAAAAACCAAAAACACATTCTATCTTTTTACAAAAGTTAATATAATATTAAATTTTAACAATAAAAACAGGAAGAAATATTTTTCTTCCTGTTTCGGTTTATTCTCTTGATATTATTTTATACTTCTTCGGTTTCAGCTTCTTCAACTTCTTCTTCCATACCGTCTTCTTCATCAAGTGCGGTTTGAGAAGTTTCTTCTCTTGCTTCATCGGCTATTTCATCAACTGCTTCTTCTTCCTCAACGTATTCTTCATTTTCCTGAGGTTCATCGTATTCTGTTTCTATCGCATTTCTGTTTTCCATTTCTCTTGCTTGAGATTCGCTCTTAATATCTATTTTCCATCCTGTTAATCTGTGAGCAAGGCGGACATTCTGTCCTTCTCTTCCGATTGCAAGGGATAACTGGTCATCAGGAACTATAACAAATGCTTCATGTCTGTCTTCTTCATCTGCAAGTATATCAACCGATATAATTCTTGCGGGAGATAGAGCATTTACTATATATTCAACGGGATCTTCAGAATATCTTACAATATCAATTTTTTCATTTTTTAATTCGGATACAATTGTTTGTATTCTTGTACCACGAGGTCCTATGCAGGCTCCTACACTGTCAACCGACGGGTCATTTGACCATACGGCAAGTTTTGTTCTGAAACCTGCTTCACGTGAAATTGATTTAATTTCAACAATTCCGTCTTCAATTTCGGGAACTTCAAGTTCAAATAATTCTCTTACAATTTCAACATGTGCCTGAGAAACAATAACCTGCGGAAGTTTAGAAGTTTCTTTAACATCAAGTACAAATACTCTGATACGGTTTCCTGGTTTATAATATTCTCCGGGAATTTGTTCTCGTGACGGCATTATAGCATCTGTTTTTCCTATGTTAACTATAACGGCTCTATCTGTTCTTCTTTGAATTATACCTGTTATAAGAGTTCCTTTTTTAGACATAAATTCATCTAAAACCATTTTACGTTCGGCTTCTCTTATTCTTTGAGTTATAACCTGTTTTGCACTTTGTGCGGCAACTCTTCCGAAGTTTTCGGGCGTTACTTCAATTTTAACTTCGTCATCAATTTCAACATCTTCATCGATTTCTTTGGCATCTTCAAGCGAAATTTCAACATTTTCATCTTCTACGTTTTCAACTACAACTTTTGTTCTGAAAACACCGATTTCGCCTGTTTCATCATCCAAAATCGCTTCGACATTAGTTGCATCTTTATCTTTAATATGTTTTTTATATGCTGCAACTAAAGCGTCGCACAACGAACTTACAAGAACGTCTTTAGAAATACCTTTTTCACGTTCCAATTGTTCGGCTGCTTCAAATAATGCGGTTCCGATTTTAATCATTATTTTTCTCCTTATTTTTATTAATTTCTATTTTATCGTTCAATTTTGTTGAATGTATTTTATCCATGGGAATTATTACTTCTTTTCCGTTAAGTTCAACTTTTATTCCGAAACTTTCATTGTAATCAAGCAATTTTGCCTCAAGTTTCTTTGAATCACTTTCGGGAATTGAATTTTTAAGCTTGATAATAACGTCATGCCCTCTAAAGATTATATATTCTTTTTCGGATTTAAAACGTCTGTCTAACCCCGGAGAAGATACTTCAAGGTAGTATTTAAACGGTATAAGCTCATCCAGCATATCACCAAGACTTCTTGAAATATTTTCACAATCAAGATGAGAAACATTATGGTCGCTTGCCCAGATAAAAATTCTCAAAAACCATTTATTATTTTCTTTTTCAAAAGCTGTTTCAAGAGGTACAAGATTGTATCTCATCGCCGTATTTTCAATTACGGGTTCAAGCGTTTGAAGAAGTTCTCTTTTATTAAATTCCTGCATAATTTTCCCTTAATAAAAAAATAAGAACGCTTTTGTTGTTAAGCGTTCCGATTTCTCAGCTTTTTATTAAATCGGCAGATGAGCTAAACTCATCTAAAAAGAGTATATCATAAAATTATAAAAAATAAACCCGATAGTTAATATGTCTTATCATTTATTCTAATTTCTTTATATTTTTTTGATTTATTTATTGTATGTTATAAAATTATCTTATGCTTTTAGTTATAGATATAGGTAACACGAATACATCACTCGGAATTTGGGAAAAAGATAATCTCATAAAAACATTCAGTTTTTCATCCGACATTAAAAAAACCGATGATGAGTACGGAATTATACTGCTTTCTGTTTTGAACCATAATAATCTGGTGTCGAAAATCAACGGTGCAATTATTTCTTCCGTTGTCCCTCAACTAAGTGAAATTTTTGAAAGTGCAATTTTAAAATATTTGAATATAAAATCGGTTAAATTAACCTACAAATCCAAAATGCCCGTTAAATTAATGCTTGATAACAATAAAGAAATCGGCGCAGACAGAATAGCTAATGCTTCCGCTGTTTGTTTTAAATATAAATTACCTGCAATAGTTATTGATTTTGGAACAGCAACAACTTTTGATATAGTTGACGGTAATTCTAATTTTATAGGAGGTATCATTGCTCCGGGGCTTAAAATTCAGGCAAAAGCATTATCACAATTTACCTCCAAACTTCCGAAATTAAAAATTGAAGCACCTGATGTTGCAATAGGAAAAAACACAATATCTGCCATGCTTTCGGGAATTGTACTCGGGCATTGCGCCATGATTGAAGGCATGATTAAAAAATGCGAACAAGAATTGGGTAAAAAAGCAACAATTATTGCAACAGGCGGTTACAGCCCGATATTATTTGAAAATATGGAAAATGTATTGAATTATATTGATAAAGACCTTACACTTTTTGGTTTAAAAGAATTATATTATTTGAATAAGGAATAAAATAATGCAGACACTGGAAAAATTAACTTTAAAAATTAAAAAACTTGAAAACTTTGTTTCAATGCCCGAATATAAAACTTCAGGAGCTTCCGCCATGGATTTGGTTGCGGCAATCAAAGAAGATATCGTTATTCCGTCGGGAGAAATAAGAATTATTCCGACAGGTATAGCCATAGAACTTCCTCATAACACCGAAGCACAGGTTCGCTCACGTTCGGGACTTGCGATTAAAAAAGGAATTGCCGTTGTAAACGGAATAGGAACAATTGACGAAGATTACAGAGGTGAAATTTGCGTCGGTTTAATTAATCATTCTAAAGTTGATTTTACGGTTCAAAGAGGAGATAGAATTGCCCAAATGGCAATTATGGAAGTTTTAAAACCCGAAATTACTGTATCAGAAGATTTAAGCGAAACCGAAAGAAATGCGGGCGGTTTCGGCTCAACGGGAGTAAAATAATTATTTCAGTGGAATTATATAAACAGCTATGTACGGATTTAACTTTGAACTCGATGATTTTCAGCGTGAAGCAATAGAACACATCCAAAACGGAAAAAGTGTTGTAGTTTGCGCTCCCACAGGTGCGGGAAAAACATGCATTGCTCAAAGCGCCATTCATTTAGCACTTGAAAAGGGAGAAAGAATATTTTATACAACACCCTTAAAAGCTTTGTCAAACCAGAAGTATAATGATTTTTCCGCTCTCTACGGTCCTGATAATGTCGGACTTTTAACAGGAGATACTACAATAAACAGGGATGCGAATATTGTCGTTATGACAACCGAAGTATTCAGAAATATGCTTTACGGAACAACTTTCGGCTCGGTTAAGGACAATTTAAAAAACGTAAAATATGTTGTACTTGATGAAGTTCACTATATGAACGACGAATCAAGAGGAACGGTCTGGGAAGAAAGCATTATATACTGCCCGACAAATATTCAGATAATAGCTTTGAGCGCAACGGTTAAAAATTCTAAACAGCTTACCGATTGGATAAATACCGTTCATTCTAAAACCGAACTTGTTTATACGGATTTTCGCCCCGTTCCTTTAAGATTTTTTTACTACGACAGTTCAAAACCATTTCAAATTCTACCTCTTTTAACTCCGTCCGGCGAATTAAACAAGAAAATCAAGCCCGAAAGCAAATATAAGTATTTTAACAAAAAAGATAAGATTAAAAACCCGACAACAAGCGTTATTGAAGTATTACATCAAAAAAATATGCTTCCTGCGATATATTTTACGTTTTCAAGAAAAAAATGCGATGAAAACGCAAGAAAATGCTTGAAACTTGAACTTTTAAACAAAGATGAGCTTATTGAGTTAAATAAAATTATTGACGAATATATTAAAGAAAACCCGTATTTAGAAAACAATCCCCAGCTTGATTTGATTAAATCAGGTATAGCATCCCATCATGCGGGACTTTTACCCGGATGGAAAAATCTTGTTGAAAAATTATTTCAAAAAGGCTTAATTAAAGTCGTTTTTGCAACGGAAACACTTGCGGCAGGAATAAATATGCCTGCCCGAACAACAATAATAAGCGCTATTTCAAAAAGAACAGACTCGGGTCATAGGATGCTGACTGCCAATGAATTTCTTCAAATGTCAGGAAGAGCCGGCAGACGGGGAATGGATGAAATAGGATATGTTGTTGTAATCGGAACGCCTTTTCAAACACCCGATGAAGTAGCTAATCTTGCTAAATCAGACGCCAATCCGCTGGAAAGCAAATTTTCTCCGTCTTATTCAATGGTTTTGAATTTACTTCAAAGATTTTCAATTGAAGAAGCACGGGAGCTTATTTTTAAAACATTCGGATATTTTTCTTCATCGGACAGATTAACACCTTTAATTAAAAAGAAAGAAGCCCGCCAAAAGCAAATTGAAGAAGCACACGATTTTAAATGCAACTGGCATTTAACAAACGAGGATTTTGAAGAATATAATAAACTCAAAAATCAATTTGTTCAAATGCGGACACTCTATAAAACCCTTAAAAGGCAAGCCAAAGGAAAATATAAAAATCCTAATCTTGCTCCCGAAGTTATTGAATTTGGCGAAAAATCAAAAACACTTCAAAAGAAAATAGAAAAATACGGCTGTAATATCTGTAAAATATATAAAAAACATAAAAAATATCTTGAACTTTTTGAAAGATATTCTAAGGATATAAGGCTTCTTGATAAAGAAATTGCTTTTCAAAAAGATGTTTACTGGCAAAAATTTCTCGCCCATAAAAATATCTTAGAAATAACAAACAATTTAAGCGACAACTATCCGACGGAAGACGGCAAAATTACAATGGCTTTAAGATGCGAAAACGAACTTTATTTATCACAGATAATCAAATCAGGTTTGCTTGATAATTTAAGCATTGTTGAACTTGCAAGCATTATTTGTGCTCTTGTAACGGAAGATGTTAGAAATACAGACGAAATAATGGCAAAACCATGTTCTAAGAGTGTCAGAAAAGTCTTAAACCAGATAAAAGATATAAGAAGAAAAATATTTTTACTTGAAAGAGATAATAATATAGAAAATCCTATGTATATTAATACTTATTTTTGCTGGTTTATTGAATACTGGATTGGCGCAAACCTAAACCCCGACAATAATCCGATAACTACATGGGAAGAAATGTTCTCGGATACCGAATATTCTCAGGGTGATATAGTTAGAACATTCAAAAGAACAATAGATATCCTGAGACAGCTTACAATTCTTGATAATGTATCGGATAACTTAAAGCAAAACGCAAAAGATGCAATAAAATTAATTAATATTGAACCTGTAAATGCGGATTAATACTAGAGAAGCATCAGAACCTCTCTTATAAGTTTGCAGGCTGTTGCGGTTGAAGTCTTTGTAATATCTATATCAGGGGCAAGCTCCATAATATCCGCTCCTACAATATTAAAATCTTTCAAATATAAAATCCAATCCATAAGCTCTTTATATGTCATTCCGCCTGCTTCAGGAGTACCTACACCGCTCATTAGCGACGGGTCTAAAACATCAAGGTCGATTGTTAAAAATATATTTTTATCTTTAAATTTATCCAGTTCTTCTTTTTTTGTTTTTAAAGTACCGTATTTTCTAACTATTTCAAATTCTTCTTTTTCACCGCTTCTAAGACCTATTTGAGCAATATTATCATAACCGATTAAATTTGCGATTTTGTACATTACTCCGCTATGCGTTAGTTCTTCACCAAGATATTGGCTTCTTAAATCAGTATGAGCATCAAATTGAATAACAGCAAGATTATCATATTTTTTCAGAACGGATTTTACGCTTGCAAGGGTGATAAGGTGTTCTCCCCCCACTCCAAGAAGCTTTTTACCTGCATTATAAATACAATCAACATTATTTTCGGTTATTTCAAGAGCACGCGCGGCATTTCCGAAAGGATATTCCAAATCCCCCGCATCATAAAACAAAGTATCTTCCATATCTCTATCGAAATATACCGAATAAGTTTCTATACCGATACTTTCCAATCTTGCAGCCTGAGGTGCAAAGCGTGTTCCCGCACGATTTGAACAGGTGCAGTCATAAGGCATTCCAAGAAGTACAATTTTAGATGAATTAAAATCTTCATTTGCACCGATGAAATCTTTTGATAAGAAAGGACCTTTAAGAATACTCATAATTTTCCCTTTGATAATTTATACGCTGTAAATTTCTTTATTTGAATTTATTTTTTCATTCAATTCGTGTGCGGATTCTTCGTATCCTATTCTTCCCATAAGAGCATAGGTGTAGTTTTTTGCCTGTTCGACACCCGGTTGATTGAATGCATCTATATCATATAATTCGCCGATTATGGCAGTCTGCATTTCAAACATATAGAACAGTTGCGCAAGATAGTATTCATTTATTTTCGGCAGATGAATTGTTAAATTCGGACGATTGCAATTAGCAAGAGACACGGCTGTTGCATCGGCTTCAGCGTTAATTAATCTGTTAATTGTTTTACCGCCCAGATAATTTAGCCCCGTATATTCAAAAATATTCGGAATTTCAAGAGTATTATCAAATTCACCCACTCTTATAAATGTAATTATTTTATCGTTAGCACCCTCGCTGTAAAGTTGCATCTGGCTGTGCTGGTCTGTTACGCCGAGAGCCTTAATCGGAGTCGGTCTGTTATTTATTTTGTTTCCGTTTCTGTCATATTCTTTTCCGAGTGATTCCGCCCAGAGCTGAGCATACCAGTTAGAAATATATTTTAATCTTGAAGAATAAGGCATCATAACGGATAAGTATTTACCCTTTTTAATATCCATCAAGTAATGAACAAGGGCATTTTGAGCTGCTATATTTTTCGTAACATCTGTATTTTTGAGGGCTAAATCCATAATTTTAATCCCTCTTATAATTTCATCAATATCAATTCCGACAAGCGCCAAAGGAACAAGTCCGACTGCAGAAAATACACTGAAGCGTCCTCCGACATCATCTGGCACTACAAATGTTTTATAGCCCTCTTCGTTTGCAAGCTGTCTTAAAATTCCCGAATGATTATCAGTAGTTGCAACAATATTTTTTCTGTAATCATCCCCTAAAAGTTCATATAATCTGTCTTTTATAATCATAAACTGGCTCATTGTTTCTGCCGTTGAGCCTGATTTTGTTATAACGTTTACAAGTGTTTTTCTTAAATCAAGGGTATTTAAAAGAGCCGTAATCTGGTCAGGGTCAATATTATCCAAAAAGAAAATTTTAGGATAATTTTCTCGTTTTTCGTTATCAAGAAAATTCCAGTAGGGTTTTAAAAGCGCTTCGCTTAATGCCATAGCACCAAGTACCGAACCGCCTATACCAAGAACAAGAACATTGTCAAATCTGCCGTCAACCATAGCGGCAAACTCTTTAACATACCATACCGTTTCTTCGTTATATCCTAAATTCATCCATTGAAGCCAGGAGCCGGGTTTATCTTTTTTCATATTTAAACCGGTAATAATATCCTGAATTTTAGGATTGTATTCATTAAAAATCGAAGCTAAATCAAGTCCTTCATCGCCTATAACTTTGCTTGAAACATTGGATAAATCTAATTTAATCATTAATTATCTTGCCTTATTAACTCCGACTATATATTATTGTACGGGCTGATAATTTTTCGTAAAGCCCTGAAGAAAATAAGGCAGGCAGGCTATTACAGAAAATTTTTCATTATAAAAATAAGATTTCCCCTGATTGTGCTTATCGGAAATTTTATATTACTCAAAAATTGCTGCATTTCACCTTTATTTTTAGCATGAACAAGCACCGTACCGATTTTTTTAAGTCCGCTTAAATCTTTTATCGGGCTTGCGGTATCAAGAGTTAAAGTTTTTCCAATTGACTTAAGCCCCGATAAATCTTCCAAGGTTGTACCTCTTAAGTCGCAATCACCCGCAATTTTCTTTACTCCTTGAAGTAAATCAGCTTCACTTGCAGGATTTCCCCATTGTTTTAATTTTTGTTGCGTCCAATTTGAATTATATTTTTCGATTTGTTTTGTACCGTCTCCCAGATAATCAACTTTATAGCCCATTTTTGTCAATGTATTATCTGTTGGTGTCCAGATTGGCTGACTATCCTTTTTTCTTTCCATAAATGCCAGATATTCCTGAGGGGTCATTTTCTTTAGCATCTGTCTTCTTATTGATTCATCATGCATTCTTGCTAAAGTAGGAAGCGTCTGACAGTTCATTGCTTCCTGCTTTAAATGCCCAGCATTAATTCCAACTTTTAATCTAGCATAACCACTCCTAAATAATCTAACCTATATAGTTATAAAAACATTTTTATTATAAAAATTGCCAAACTATCCTATCGGGTAATTTATTTTTATTTTGAGTAGTTTTAATTTTAGGTTATGGAAAAAACTTTAGATAAAGCAAAACTAATATTAGACGAGAATGAAAGAGTTATAGCAAATATTTTACATGATATCAAAAGTCCCGTTTACAGCATTAAAATTGCTCTGCAAACAAAACTTGATAATGAGCTTAACAGAGATATCTATGAAACCGCATCCGATATTATAAATTATATTGAAAATTTTCTCGTTAATTATAATTTTAAAACCGGAAAATTCAGCAACAAAATCGTAGAATGCAATGTAAAAGAAATAATAAACAAAAAGA
Source organism: uncultured bacterium (assembly GCA_902796305.1). Lineage (GTDB taxonomy): Bacteria > Cyanobacteriota > Vampirovibrionia > Gastranaerophilales > Gastranaerophilaceae > RUG14156. The sequence continues at coordinate 9,063 of CADBOJ010000015.1, forward strand.
TTGAAAGCTATAAATATATCTTTCTTGAAAAAAATATAAGCATTAGTATAATTGATGAAACAAATAAACCCTGCATTGTAAATTCAATAGGAATTTTTCTGTCAAGCATTTTGGGAAATATTATTTCAAACATAGCATTTCACGCATCCAAAAATTCTAATGCCATAATCAAACTTGAACAAAACCAGGGTTTTATACTTGTTAATTTCCAAAACGAATACGAAAAAAATAACGAAAATTTCTCTCTCGGGCTTGATTTTTGCAAGAAATTATCAAAAAGCATAAAAACGGAAATAAATTTCAAAAAAACAAATAATGCCGTTAATGTGTGTTTGAAAATTCCTGACTCAATTTAAAATAAACTGCTTCCGGTATCCGAAGAATCCGTTGCATTAACGGAAAGTTCAGCCAGTATTCTTGAAATTTCATAGCCTGAAACCATAACTTCGAGTATTAATTGGGAATTAATTAAGATTTTATCGCCGTATTCCATTGTTTCCGGGTTAAGTGCAAGAAATTCAACAAAATCTTCACCAACATAAAGAATTTTGCCAAATTCCGCTGCCGTTGCCCATCTTAGAAAAACAACGGTTTGTTCAAAAAGTTTTAGTTTTTGTATCATCCTCATATTATATATGATATGATTTATTTTATGAATGTCAATTTTACGGAAGAAAATTGTAACATTGTAAATAACGGACAATTCAACATGGATTATGACCTTTCCATGCTGGATAAAGCAATTGAAAACAAAATTGATTATGCTGTTGTAAGGTTTTATCAATGGTATCCGAAATGCATTTCCCTCGGCAAAAATCAAAATGAAAATTCAATAAATCCGATGGGAATTGATGTTGTAAGAAGAGCGAGCGGAGGAAGGGCATTGTTACATGACCATGAACTCACTTACTGCTTTGTTTCAAAAATTTTTAAACCGTCCGTTATTGAAAGTTATAAGGATATATCGGACGGGCTTATTCTGGGATTTAAAAAACTCGGTATAGAACTTGAATATGCTAAAAACAAAAACGAAAAGTTTGAATACTGTATGAATATATCATCAGGTGCCGATGTTTCATATAAAGGAAGAAAATTTATAGGCTCGGCTCAATTCAGAAAACAGGGCTATCTTCTTCAGCACGGTTCAATTCCATACAGCCTTGATTATGAATTAATTGAAAAAATTTTCTCTTCTCCTGTTGAAAAAGACAAAATAATAACTTTGAACGAAATTAATCCCAATCTCTCAACAAGACAAATTATTGAAGCTTTAAAAGAGGGATTTATTGAAAAATTTGAAAATTTAAAATAAATACTTCTAACCTTTGCTTTACTTTTTCTTTATTGTATAATTTAACTATATACTAGTTGAAAGGGAGTTTATTTTGCCACAAACAAGCTTATTTGATGACGGAAAGATTATACCTGTTAATATACGCGAAGAAATGAAACGATGCTACATAGATTATGCTATGTCAGTAATTGTAGGACGTGCCTTACCTGACGTTAGGGACGGATTAAAGCCCGTACATAGACGTATATTATTTGCCATGAATGAACTGGGTATGACACCGGATAAGCCTTTTAAAAAGTGTGCAAGAATAGTAGGGGAAGTACTCGGTAAATACCATCCCCACGGCGACAGCTCTGTTTATGAAGCACTTGTTCGTATGGCACAGGACTTTTCAACAAGATATTTGACCGTAGACGGGCATGGAAACTTTGGTTCTGTTGATGGTGACGGCGCTGCTGCAATGCGTTATACGGAAGCAAGAATGCACAAGATTACAACCGCTATGCTTGCGGATATTGATTGTGAAACAGTTGATTTTATTCCGAATTTTGACGGTTCATTGGAAGAACCGTCGGTATTACCTACAAGACTGCCCATGCTTTTATTAAACGGAACATCGGGTATTGCGGTAGGTATGGCAACAAATATCCCTCCGCATAATTTATGCGAAATCGTAGACGGAACAATTGCCTTAATTGATAATCCAAATATTACAACAGAAGGCTTAATGCACTACATCAAAGGTCCTGATTTTCCGACCGCCGCAACAATAGTCGGAACTTCGGAAATTAAAAAAGCTTATGAAACAGGCAGAGGCTCTATTAAGATGCGTGCCGTGTCATCCATCGAAGAACTTCCGGGAAGAGGCGGAAAAACCGCAATCGTTGTAACGGAAATTCCTTATCAGGTAAATAAAGCGGAATTAATAAGAAAAATCGCAGAACTTGTTAAAGACGGCAAAATTCAAGGCATATCAGACCTGCGTGATGAATCGGACAGAGAAGGTATGCGCATTGTTATTGAGCTTAAACGTGATGCTAAACCCGATGTTGTAAGAAATAATCTATATAAACAAACAGCTCTTTCCACAAGCTTCGGGTTTAATATGGTGGCACTTGTGGGACAACAGCCGAGATTATTGAACTTGTATGAAGTTCTGTCCGAATTTGTTGAACACAGAGTTGACGTTATAACAAGAAGAACAATGTTCTTCCTTAAAAAAGCACGCACCCGTGCTCATATTTTAGAGGGCTTAATGATAGCGTTAAACTCGCTTGACGAAGTAATTGAGCTTATCAAAAAATCTCCGAATACGGAAAGTGCAAGAAGCGGTTTAATGAACAGGTTTGGTCTTGATACCGAACAGGCTAACGCAATATTAGAAATGCAATTAAGACGCTTAACAGGATTGGAACAAGATAAAATCAGAGCGGAACATGCAGAATTATTAAAGAAAATTGCAGAATACGAAGAATTATTATCTTCAAGAGAAAAAATTCTTGCTTTAATTAAGGTTGAACTTCTGGAAGACAAAGAAAAATACGGCGACGAAAGAAAAACCGAAATTGTAGCCGAAGAGGGTGAAATGAGCGTTGAAGATTTAACCCCCAACACTCACATGGCAGTATTTATTACTCGTCAGGGTTATATTAAGAGAATTTCACTTGATACGTTTGTCCGCCAGAACAGAGCTACCCGTGGTAAGGGTGGAATGAAAACCAAAGAAGATGATGATGTAGCTCATTTCTTTACTGCAATGATGCACGATAAAGTATTGTTCTTCTCATCAAAGGGTCTTGTATATTGCTTATCGGTATATGACTTCCCCGAAGGTTCACGTCAATCAAAGGGCTTACCTATAATTAATCTTCTTCCGATTGAACAGGATGAAAAAATAACCGCTATTGTTCCTGTATCCGAATTTAAGCAGGACTTAAATTTAATTATGTTAACCAAAAAAGGTTACATTAAGAGAATTTCTCTTGAAAACTTCACATCGATAAGAAGAAACGGCTTAATTGCAATCGGATTAGAAGAAAATGATACTCTTAACTGGGTAAAACTGGCTTACGGCAACGATGAAATTATAATAGGAACATCCTGCGGTATGGCAATAAGATTTCCGATAGCCGACCTTAGACCTCTCGGACGCTCTGCAAGAGGTGTTAATTCAATGAAGCTCAGAGTAAGCGATGAAATCATAGGATGCGATGTTGTTCCAAAAGACTATGATGCGGATTTACTCGTTATAACATCCGACGGCTTCGGTAAACGCTCTAAGATATCGGAATTTAGAACTCAAAACAGAGGCGGATTGGGTCTTATTGCAACGAAATTCAAATCCTCAACATCACGCCTTGTTGATTTAAGCATCGTTAAAGAAAATGATGAAATTATGGTTGTAACCGCAAATGGCATAGTAACAAGAGTAAGCGCTTCCGATATTTCCCGTCAGGGACGTCCGGCAACGGGTGTTAAGGTTCAAAGTTTGGACGGTGAAGATACCGTTGTTTCGGTTAATAAAATAATTAATACCGATGAAGAAGACGAAAAGGATAAAAATACTCTCGTTCAAGAAGCTAAAGAAGAATTAAATTCCGTTGAACAGGGTAATATATTTAATGAA
>CADBOJ010000016.1 GCA_902796305.1 uncultured bacterium
CGTCAAACACATTTATTTTACATTAATAATTTTTAATTGTAAAATTTATATTATGAAAATAAAATTATTCTTAATATTAATTATGGGATTGTTAACTTTTTCCCTTGCAGGTGCTCAGGAAGAAAAAAAAGTTATAAGGGTCGGTATTTCAAATCAATCTTTTTCAAATTATTCGCATTACAGTGCAAAAGTTATGTCTGATACACCCATATCAATAATTGATATGTCGGAAAGCACAACCAATTCGCAAATTTCAAATGTTCAGGCGGGAGATTTGGTAGAAATCCTTTATGCCAACGGTTTATTTAATATTCAGATAAACGGAATGCTCGCAGCGGAAAGATTACAAGGACCAATACTGTTAAACTCCAATTCAGATCTTAAAATCATGGATTTAAACAGAAAAGGAAATCCTGCAAGATATAAAGGTATGCTGGAATTTAAAACCGCCACAAATAAAATAGGTTTTAACATAATAAATGTTGTAGATATGGAAAACTATTTAAGAGGTGTAGTGCCTAATGAAATGCCTGTTTCATTCGGACTTGAAGCTCTTAAAGCTCAATCGGTTGCTGCTAGAAATTACGCAATCAATTCCGCCATGAATAAAAACTATGACCTTGTTGATTCAACCGCTTCACAGGTATATTACGGAAGTAATTCCTACAGAGATATTTCGGATACTGCAGTAAATTCAACAAAAGGAATATATGCACTACATCACGGAAAACCTATAACGGCTCTTTATTTTTCAACATCCGGCGGTATAACGGATGATTGGGATGATGTTTTTGCAGATGCAAACAATAAAGGCTCTCATCCTTATCTGAAAGCAAGATATGATAAACAAGGACAAACAGCACTTAAATCGGAAGATGATGTTAAAAAATTCTACTCATCTCTTGAGGGCGGAATTGACAGAAATTCTCCGAAATACAGATGGACAATTGAATTTACAAGAGAAGAACTGGAAAACATTCTCCATGATACTCTTCAGCAACAATCTAAAGCCGGTCTTGTTACACCAAAATATGACGGATTTGAAAGAATAGAAGGATTAAAAGAAATTAAACCGTTAAAAAGAACTCAATCGGGAAAAATTACCGAACTTCTTATAACGGCAAAAAACGGCGAATATAGAATTTCAAAAGAAATAGGGATAAGAAGAGTCTTAAAGAAAAACGGCGCAATGCTTCCCTCTGCAAACTTTTATATTGAAACCTCGGGAGAAGAAAATATAAAAAATAATCAGGAAGACGCAGACGAAGAAGAGACAACGGAAAATACCGAAAAAAAGGGTAATGTTTTTGTAAGATTTTTCGATGATATTGATAAGTACCCGAAAAACTTTAAATTAACAGGCGGAGGTTTTGGTCACGGTGTAGGTATGAGTCAATTCGGCGCATACAACATGGCTAAAATGGGAAGAAAATACCCTGAAATCTTAAATCATTATTATACCTCCATAAATCTTTCAACATACCCTAAAACTGTTTTCTATAATAATTATAATGTTACATATAAAACAGAGTTTTATTTTGATAAATCAAGCTTCAAACAGGCTTATTTATATGTAGACAATACAAAAGGAGTGAATGAATTTCCTTTTAAAATTAATGATTACGAATTTGGCGAAACATCCGCTATTGCAAAAAATAAAGTCATAAAAACAAATATAACACAATATTTGAGAAACGGCGAAAACACTATTGATTTTGCACCTCTTTCGGAAAAAAATAAAGGAAAATACATAATTTACAGAGTGGAATTTTTATAAGGCATGGCTCAGGCAGTTGAAAACGGTAATAAAAGCGAAAACTCGCCAAATCTCTTAAAGAGTGCGGGTCTTATTGTAGTTGTTATTTTATTATCTAAAATAGCGGGCTTTTTAAGGGATATTATCGTTGCAAACTATTACGGCGCGAGTCTTGAATCTGATGCTTATTTTTATGCCTATCAAATTCCCGCTCTTGCAATAGTAATCCTTGGCGGAATGGGAGGCCCTTTTCATAGTGCTACCGTTAGCGTATTTTCAAAAATTATCAAAGATTTTAATACAAAACCCGAACGTGAAGTAAAAAAACTTTTCAATACCTATGAAACGTTTTCTCTTTTGATATTCGGCGCAATAGCTGCTATTTGCTTCTTTTTCCCAAATGAAGTAATGAAAATAATCATATCTCAAGCTACTCCCGAATTATCACACCTTGCGGCATATCACCTTAAAATTATGTCGCCCGTTATTTTTGTAGGTGCGCTTTTGGGTTTATATTACGGCATACTTGTTACTTATAATAAATTTTTAATACCTAATATTGCGCCATCTATGCTGTCTTTCGGGGTAATTTTAACTTTGATATTTTCCCGAGGCGACAATACAGGGTTTTATCTTGCACTGGGTACAACAATAGGCGCTCTGCTTCAACTTCTGGCGCAAACCCCCGTTGTAATAAAGCTCGGATACACTTTTAAACCTTGCTTTGATTTTTTCCACAATAAAAATTTTAATGATATCTTAGAACTCTTGATGCCCGCTTTCTTTTCATCCACCATCGGACAAATCGGGATTTATGTTGATATATTTTTCGCATCGGGTCTTGCGGAAGGTCAATGGACAGCCTACGGATATGCTAACAGAATTTTTCAGTTCCCCGTGGGATTAATGTTATCGGCTCTGCTTGTTCCTTTGTTTCCTCTTTTTTCAAGACTTGTTGCACAAAATAAATTTGATGAAGTTAAACATTATTTTAACAAAGGTGTCGGTTCTTTAATTTATGTCGGCACTTTTATGATGATATTTATATTTATTTCCCGTATTGATTTAATTTCTATTGCCTTAGAAAGAGGGGCATTTTCGCATAATGCAACATTGATGGTAGCAAACGTTTTATTTGTTATTTCACTGTCGATTATTCCTTATATGTTCAGAGATTCAATAACAAGACTTTATTATGCTTTCAATGATTCAAAAACACCTTTTTATATAGCAATAGGTTCAATTGCTCTAAAGCTTATATTTAACTCTCTTTTTGTAGGGCACTTTAAAATATACGGCATAGCTCTTTCTACCGTTTTAATTACCATAATAAACGGCACATTGCTTGCATTTTTATTAAGAAATAAAATTTCAATAGGATATAAAAAATTCTTTACTCAAATAGGAAAAATTCTTATATGTGCATTAATTTCCTTTGTCTTCGGTTATTTCTTAAATCTCTTACTTGATATGTTCTTAAATACAAGCATAATTCTTAAAATCATAAAAGTTTTTGTTGTATTCGGCTTAACTTTAGGATTATATGTTTTTGTTTCGGATATTTTTAAAATCGAATATCTTGAGGATTTAAAAGAAAAAATTGAAGCAAAATTAAAAAGGAATAAAAATGCCTGATAAAATTATATTAAAAAAAGGCGAAGTTCTTGCTTTTAAAACGGATACCGTCTGGGGTTTCGGCGCACACCCCGAAGATTGTGATGCTGTTCAAAATATCTATAAAATCAAAAACAGAGATATAAAAAAGCCTCTCATTTTAATGAGTTACAATCTTGAACCGTTAAAAAAATATATAGATTTTATTCCGGATTATGCCGAAAAATTAATTGAAAAGTATCTGCCCGGAGGGCTTACTTTAATTTTCAAAAAAACAAAACTTGTATCGGATTTAATAACCCCCTTTGATACTGTCGGAATAAGGATTCCCGATAGCATTGATTTTATGGAATTAACCAAAAAAATAGATGGCGGAGTTTTAGCAACAACTTCCTGTAATATTTCAAGCGAACCTCCGGTTAAAAATTATACGGAAGCAAAAAATAAGTTTAATAACCTTGCAACAGTTATAGAGCCTGTTATAATGCCAGAAAAAGAAACGGAAAACGTACCGTCAACCGTTATAATGTGTAATAACGATGATTATAAAATTTTAAGGCAGGGAGTAATAAAACTATGAAGAAAGTTTTATTTATAATTTTTATCTTAAGTTTTAATACCGCTTTTTCTATTGACGATATACCGATAATCCCGACTAACGGGAATTACAGCGTGCAATATATTGAAAATGACCCTGATTTAATTAATGTTGAAAATATGAAGAAAAAAGAAAGCATTGAACAGGCAAAAAAAAGAGTAATAAAATCAACCCCCGGAACTTTTCAATTTAACAGAAGACAAAATATAGAACAAAAAGCACTCGATTATATCTATAACCACAATAATTCTTTAATTCCGATATTATAATTTTCTTTTGACTTATTTAAAAGGCATCATGCGTTTTTCTCGTATTTCATCGGCTTTTTTTATATCTTCATTATAATCATAATTCTTATTCAATATTTTATATATTTTAGCTCTTTTTCGAAAAGCTGATTCGTCATCAGGGTTATATTTTATTGCAGTACTGCAATTATCTATCGCCTTACCGTATTCTTTTAATGCTTCATATACAGAAGCAATACTTAAATAGTATTTGGCGCTTTTGTCTTTATAAAATCTTTCAAGCATATCGAATGCTGCATTTTTATTTCCGGATTCCGCAAGGCAACATGCATAACATGTTATATAAGTATCTTTAAATATATTATCATTATCAATTTTATCAAGTTCTGTTTCATATATTGAAATAGCCTCGTTATATTTTCCCAATTTGTAATACAAAAACGCTTTTTCCATTATAGCATGTTTGTTGTCCGGATTGCGCTCCAGAAAAGCATTACATAACTCAAGTTTTTTAGAACATGAAGCCTGCACGTCATCACTATATTGAAAATTATTTTCATTCAAGAATTTATTATACTCCGAAAAATCGTTATGAACGGTTGAAACTGCATCTATTTCACTATTTTTACATAATTCCGGTTTTTTACAGACAGAATAAATTAAAGACAATACTATAAAAACAGCAAACAGAACCCATATTACATTACTAATATTATTTAATATATCAAACATTGTTTCCATAAAACACAATAATACTACTATAGCTTTTCAAAATCGCAAACTTTATTAAATTTATCTTTTAACAAATTCAATAGCGCAAGTCTGTTGTTCTTAACCTTTTCATCTTTATCCATAACAAGAACTTTATCGAAAAATGCAATTGTTGGCTGAATTAATGTATTTAAAGATTTAATATATTCTTTAATATCATCAGTTTCCTTGTGTTCTTTTATGGCATTATAAAGATTTTTTTCTTCATCAAGTATAAATAAATTTTCTTGAACATTATTTATAGAGCAATCTTTTAATATCTTAGAAACCCTTGTAGCGTTTTCTTTCAGTTTTAAGAAACTGTCATCATCAGAATATTCTTTTAATATATCGGCTCTTTTGATGAATGATAAAACATCTTTTAAGGGATTAGAGTTTTCTAAAGATTTTAAGATATTGAAACTATAGTTATTTTCATACATTACATATAATCTTGAAATGAAAAATTCTTTAATTTCATCAACTATACTGTTTTCAAGAGGAATATTAAATTCTTTAGATAATAAATCAAGAGAATATTTAATTAATTCTTCTATATCAATTTTTAAATTATTTTCAATTACGGTTCTAAGTATTCCGATAGCCGCACGTCTTGCACCAAGAGGGTCGTTAGAGCCTGTCGGGCGTTTTTTCTTTTTATCACCTTGAGTTGAAATAAATACAGCGCAAATAGTATCAATTTTATCAGCTATCGAAACAATTTGTCCTTCAATCTTTGACGGCAATTCGGAATTTGCTCCGAGCGGGAAATAGTGTTCCGATATACCGAGTGCAACATTTTCTTTTTCTTTATCTTTAAGTGCATAATTTTGACCGATAAAACCCTGCAATTCCGTAAATTCAAATACAAGACTTGTGGATAGGTCGCATTTAGCCAGTTTTGCGCATCTTAAAATATCTTCTTTATCTGTTATATTAAGTTTATCAGCAATTTTATCCGACAATTTAACCAATCTTTGAGCTTTATCAAATAAAGTTCCAAGTCCTTTCTGGAAAGTCATACCTTTTAAATTATCAAATTTATCAATTAATTTAGTTTTAGTATCTTCATTATAGAAGAATATGCCGTCTTCCAATCGGGCAGCTATAACTCTTTGATTACCCGCTTTAATGTTAGAAAAATCACTTCCTACATAATTTGCCATTGTTATAAATTTATTTGATAATTTGCCGTCTTTAGTCCAGAGCGGAAAATATCTTTGATGAGTCGACATAACAGTCGTTGTAACAATAGACGGAATTTCAAGATATTTTTCCTGAAATTCGCATATAACGGGAACAGGCCATTCGGTTATATATGTAACCTCTTCAAGTAATTCTTCCATACGGTCAAATTTAATTTCAAGATTATTTTCTTCGGCACATTTTTTTGCCGAATTAATAATAACTTCTCGTCTTTCGTCTTGATTTACTATGACGTTAGCTTTTCTCATCAGTTCTATATAATTTTTGGGTTCATCAATTGTAACATTGATATTTTTGGAATATCTGTGACCTTTTGTTGTGTTTGTTGAATGTTTATCCATAATATTAAGGTCAACAACTTCGTTTCCCAAAATTGCAACAACATTTTCAATTGGTCTTGAGAATTTTTCTTCAAAATCAGCCCAGCGCATAAAGTGAGAGCCTTGAAGTTTTAAAATTATATTCTGAACATTGTTTTTTAATATATCTCTTATATCATTTCCTTTAAGGGTTATTTTTGCCCAGATATAGTTATCTTTTTCATATAAAGCATCAGGTTCAACGCCGTTTTTCTTAGCAAAGCCGAGAGCAGCAGGCGTATATTCACCCTTGTCGTTTTTAGCTATATTTAAAATAGGACCTTTAACATCCTTGACAACGTCATCCTGACAAATATCAAGATTATTGACAATAACGCTTAATCGTCTTGGAGTAGCATAAACATTAATTAAATCAAAGTTAAATGCGTTATCCTTAAACAGTTTTTCAAATGAGCTTTTTAACTGAGTTACGGCACTCGGTATAAATTTATAGGGAAGCTCCTGAACCAATACTTCTAATAAAAAATCTTTCTTCATAATGTAGAATTGTAGTATAAAAACAATCAAAACAAAATAACTTTTTAATTTTTTTTATTAAGAAAATGAAACAATTTTTTAAAAATTTGCCTTATTTTTTTGAAAAAAAACCTATTATGTGTCAAATTATATTTAGGAAAGTTTAGTTTATAAAATATGCTTAATTTGGATATAATTGAAATAAGTGATGAACAGGCACAGGGCGCAAAGCTCCTTGCAAGCGGTTTATCGGAGCCATCAATCAGAAAAAGAGGTATGATAGATATGCTCGGCATATCGTGTGCAGTTAATTATCTTCATGCCAAAAGATTTAGAGTTGATACAAGAAGAAGCGTTTATAAAATTCCTCTTTTATTTGAGGAATTTAAACTTACGGACATTTATTACGGAAATTACAGAATAGATGTTATTACTTTATACAAAGAAAAAACCGTAAAAATCCCTAAAATCCACGTTGATATGGATATTTTGCCTCATTTTTACTTCGTTGTTCAAATAGGCGCAAAGATAAAAGAAGCGAAGATGATAGGTTTTATTGATGCCAAAAGCATACCGACATGCTCGCATGACTCTAAATACTATTATCCGCCTCTGGATTTAATTTTTGATTGCAAAAAATTTTCAATGTTAACAACTCATTCGGTTGCAACAAAAACACTGCTCGGAAAACATATCGATTGTATGGGATTATTCCTTAAATTTATGGATAACGACCTGTCATCTGTATATAAACGGCAGATGATTCAGCATTTAATGAATTGTGATTCCTGCAGGGCAAGATTTATAGATGCTGTTGAATTTGAAAAACTTGCAGGCAATATAAAATTTTATCCCGAATTAATAAGGAAAAGCAGAACAATAACAAAAACGGATAATATTGCTCTTGAAGTTCAAAATGACAGTAAATTTGTCAATCTTGAAGACGGTATTGAAAATGCCGTTCTTGAAGAAGAAGCACAAACTGCAGTAAGCATAATGGAGCCTGAAGATTTTGTTGATATAAAAAATACCGGTAACACAGGCAACTTTAATAACGGTATAGATAAACTAAACGAACATAAAACCGTGCAAATGTTTGATTTATCGGAAAAACCGGACAGACAAACGCTGAGTAAACATGTAATAGATAAGATATTTAACAGAATACCAAAGATTGAACTTCCGCAGATTAATGCAATTACAAATGTTAAAAACAGAAGAAAAGTAATGATATCGGTACTGGTATTTATTATATTATCAAGCTTTGCACTTATTTCAATAAAAGGCACATCCGATATAGATGAAGAAAACAGACAAATTGCCAATTTTGAAGACCCGTTTGAAGATTCAAATAATGAATATGACTACGGTTCGGGACAGGCAAGGCTCATCCCGAAAGAAAGAAGTATTGAAGAATACTCAATCCAGCAACCGAAAATCTCGGAGCCGACATATACTCCAAGCATCACAAAAATTGCTTGGGAAGCACCGGAAAGCATTACAAAAAAAGATTCATATAAAAAATATCTTATGCTTGCAGGCAAAAATATAAAATTAAACTTACAAAACGAACTTCTGCTTGTAAATGATATTCCCGTAAATAAAATTATAAAACTTGATTTAAAAGTTACATCCTCGGGCGATGTTCAGGATATTAAAATAATTGCTTCATCAGGTTCTGAGCAAATTGATGCAGCGGCAAAAAAAGTAATAACGGAAACTCTTAACTATATGAAACCTCCGAGCCACAGTATAATATCACATCCCGTAAGTATCACTCTTGTTGCCGAAATGCAATAATGTATTTTAAGATTTTCTTTGTTTAATGTATAATTACTTGCATTAATAGGGAGAAATGTTATGCAAGTTAATAAAAACTATAAAAACCTGTCACAAAGCTATTTATTTTCTACAATAGCCAAGAAAGTAAGTGAATTTAGCCAAAAAAATCCGGATAAAAAAATAATTAAACTCGGAGCAGGGGATGTTTCAAAACCATTATGCAAAACCGTTATTGACGCAATGCACCTTGCAGTATCCGAAATGGGTACAAAAGAGGGCTTTCATGGCTACGGACCCGAACAGGGATATGATTTTTTAAGAAGCAAAATAAAAGATTATTACAAAAGAAGAAATGTAGAACTTGAATTAAACGAAATATTTATATCAGACGGTGCAAAATCGGATTTAGGAAATATTCTTGATTTGTTTGATAAAGATAATACCGTTTTAATCCCTGATCCTGTATATCCCGCATACGTTGATACAAACAAAATGAACGGCAGAAATATAGTATTTATTGATGCCAATATCGAAAATGAGTTTCTTCCTCTACCCGATAAAAACCTGAAAGGCGATATAGTTTATATTTGTTCGCCCAATAACCCGACGGGTGCCGTTTATAAAAAAGAACAACTTGAAATCTGGGTGGAATGGGCTTTAAAAAATAAGACTCTTATTATATTTGATGCCGCTTACGAATGCTTTATTTCAGATAGCAAATTGCCTCACAGTATTTTTGAAATAGAGGGAGCAAAAGATTGCGCAATTGAATTTTGTTCATTCTCTAAAATCGCAGGCTTTACGGGAACAAGATGCGGTTATACCGTTGTTCCTGCCAATCTTCAATATGAAAATATGAACTTAAACAAAATGTGGGTCAGAAGACAGACAACAAAATTTAACGGCGTATCGTATATTGTTCAAAAAGGCGCAGAAGCAGTATTTACGGAGCAAGGCTACAAAGAAATAATGGAAAACATTGAATACTATAAGAAAAATGCTCTTGTTATGGCAAATACTCTTGAAAAACACAACATCTGGTACACAGGCGGTATCCATTCTCCATACATCTGGATGCAATGCCCGAATAACATGAAAAGCTGGGACTTTTTCGATTATCTTCTTGAAAATGTGGCAGTAGTCGGAACTCCCGGACTTGGTTTCGGTAAAAACGGCGAAGGATTTTTCCGTTTAACTTCTTTTGGAACTTATGAGGGTACAAAAGAAGCAATGGAAAGAATCGATAAACTGCTATCCAAAACTAACTAGTATTTTGTTTCGGATATTTTAATTAAAGTTTGCATAATTTTTATTTTTATTGTTAAATAAAACTAACGGAAACCAAATTCCGTAAGAAAATTGATAAACATGTGCGGATGTAGCTCAATTTGCCAAACGAAGTGCAGGCAACGTGGCTTGACCACAAAAAGTAGAGTTCACTCTACCAATTGAGCGTCAAAAGCAAAAATGACAATTAAATAATTTATGCGGATGTAGCTCAATTGGTAGAGTATCTGCCTTCCAAGCAGAATGTTGCGAGTTCGAGCCTCGTCGTCCGCTAATTAAAAAGAGTCACTTTGGTGGCTCTTTTTAATTGTTAAAATTTAGCGAGAACGAGCAACTATAATTAATCATGCCATTTGCGTATAAATCGACAGGTCAGAAATTTAGACTCAAAGTTGCTCGTTGTAAAGGTTTTGCCTTGGTCGGAAGTGTCGAAAAATGAGCATTTCAAAAGTCCGATTTGGCAGAAAAGTGTCGATTTTTGTCAGGGTAACTGCCATTTGATTAAACCCTAATTATAGCGAATGTTTTAGTCTTATTTTTTATATTGCAACTGAAATGCGTATTTTTCGCTACTTGTGAAATTTATGGTAGGAAATTTTCTATAAAAAGGTCGGTAATTTCTTCTAAAATTTTTACTGACACAAATTGACACAATGCTCGGAAACGGTGTTCCAATGCTCTAGCTTCCGAGTTATGTTATTTCTGCCATGCACCAACTATGATTTACTGATAAATTGACAAAAGATTTTAAGTTATGATAGCATATATCTATTGTTATTTTATATTTTAATTTTACTTATATTTATTTATTAATTTTATTATTTATTATTTATTATTTATTATTTGATTTTTATTTTTAATTTTATTTATTTTTAATTATTTGATTTCTACCTTTAGTAAACTCATCAAATGAAAGGAGAACGCTATGGAAGATGAATTCGACTACAGAAAAGATTTAGCCGATATTGAAGAATTTTGTGATTATATTGATGAAGTCTTAAATGAATTAGATATAGATCAATGGAATCTTCATTATAGGGATGAACATTGTGCTGTGTTTATCAATGGGATTGGTGACACAAGATGCTTTAGTGCTAACCAAATTAATTCCATTTTTATTAATCTGATATAATAAAAGTGAGAATAAGTATGAATAAAGACGTTCAAAACGAAATACTAAAATTAGCACATAAGTTATTCTATGATGATGAAGAATATGACTTCAATATCGAGATAAAAAAAATATTTGATTATTCAAAGAAAACATTGAATGAACAAAAACTCTACGATATTGCAATAAATGAAAAGCTCGACATTAAGGATTTATCTGATTTAATCACTAAAGACCATATCGAAAGAATTGAACAAAACAAAAAAACGAATAACGATGCACTAATAAATAAATTCATAGAAAGCAATGACTTTAAAAACATAGAAGAATTACTAAATAAAATCAATGTTTCTTCTGAAATTAAACAAAACGTTATTCAAAAGAAAGACGAATTCTTACAGGAAATAAAATATAAATTTAGCGATAAAGCACAAGAAATAAAAAATATAAAAATGATCTTGATTGATGAGTATCAAGATTTTTCAAAGTTATTTTTTGATATTATAAATGCAATTAAACAATTCAATCCTGATTTAAGATTATTCTGCGTTGGAGATGATTGGCAAGCAATAAATGCATTTGCTGGTTCTGATTTATACTTTTTTAAGGAATTTAAAAATTTATTTACAAATTCAGATTCTACAAGTCTGACTCATAATTACAGAAGTGCTAAAAATGTTGTGTATTCAGGAAATTCTTTAATGGCGGGCTTTGGAGTTCCCTCAAAGTTTATTTCAAAAGAAGAAGGGAATATAGAACTTCGATACATTGATGATACTGATATCAGACCTTACGTTGAAAGAGGGTTTGTTGGTATTCATCACAGATATTTCATTGAATGTATGGATATAATTTCAAAAGATCCCAAAATGTCATATTTTATTATGCACAGAGAATCTACTCTTGCAAATTGTTCTGAACTTAAAAAATTTGAAAATGCTCTTGCTTATTGGTGTAAGAATAAAAATTTAAAAGTTAACTTTATGGTCGATACAATTCATAAGTTTAAAGGTATGGAAGCAGATGCAGTAATCATTCTTGAAACTACCGATAATGAATTTCCATTAATACACCCTGATTCAGAATTTAACTTGGTATTTGGAAAAACAGCACAAATGCAATTAGACGAAGAAAGAAGGCTATTTTATGTTGCCTTAACTCGTGCCAAGACTGACATTTACATCCTAACTGAACGATCAAATATTAGCGATTATATTTTAAAGATTCAAAATTTCATTAATTAATATTTTAAACATTTAAGCATCTATTTTTAAAATTCTAAAAAATAAGTGCAGAAAAATAAGCATTTCGTTTGCTACTTGTGAGCATTTGAGTTGCTCTTTTACAGCAACTGTTGTATTTTTTCACCTCAGATGAGATAAACGCCTAATATGAGATTTTTGGGTATAAACCCCTGCGTGTAAAGGTTTTGGCGTTTGGAAGTAAACCAATAAATTCTCATTTCGCAAGTCCTGAAAGTCCCAAAATCTTCCAATTTTGTCTAATTTGTTCCTAATTCTGCCCAATACCGGTTTGCGTGATTTTTTTGTTTGTTTCACCTGAAATGAGAATTTATTGGGTGGCGAAGTAAAATTTTAAAGTAGGAAATTTTATAAAGCAAAATTTATTGTTTTTCGTCATCAATAAAAAATGCATTTAATAAATTTATTCGTAACCAAATATTTATAATTAAACTTATAGTATAATATCCTTATGAGAAAAAGCGGGTACACACAATATAATAAATCTGTAGAATATGCTTCTGAGGTATTGGTTAAGACTTTTCAAGAAGTTTCAAGAAGGGTTCATAAACAACAGAATTTTGAAGTTACCCACGAAGAATATATTATTTTAGAAATA